>DASCRM010000090.1:0-37490 GCA_034406555.1 Dehalococcoidia bacterium
CAAGCTTCATCGTAGCTCGCCGAGGCTCTAGTGGCATGGTACGAGGAGGCCGAGTAGCCTTCCGCAAGCCAGCCGTTGAGGTATTCTTCCGGCGTCTGACCGACCAAGTTTGGGGGAGCGATCATGGCACCTGGTACACCAGACTCATGCGTCGTTCTTCTTGGTGCAGGAGCAAGCCTCGCCGCGTTTCCGAATGGCGACCGGGATGGCCGCCGCCTGCCGCTGATGGACCATGTTATCGAGTTGGTTGGGCTCGCCCCGCGCCTAGACGAGGCTGGCATCAACTGGAAGTCGCGGGACCGGCCCGCACAAGCGGAAGTTCATGCGGAGCCCTGGACGCTACGTTGACGCCGACGGCATCGAAGGAGAGACCGATTTGGTCTTTGGGGGCGAGTGGGAGCCTCCATCGACCGTCGTTAAGAAGTGGCCTCCTGAGTGGCCGCTCCCGCGCTTTCTGCACGAGCCCACATGGTCGGAGCCAGACGCCACGGGCTACCGGCAGAACACTGACCCATGGGTCTTCGGAGAGCACTTCAGGTTCAGCAACTGCAAGCAGCTGACACCGAAGGAGAATCCGTCCGCATGTCAGCGACTCACCTCCGGGGGCGGCGACGCGCCCCTTACGCTGTACGGCGGTGCGACGCGGAGCGAGCCAGTTAGTGGGATGTACTCTTTCGTCCCCTGTCGGCGTGCGGACTCGGGTCTGATGCGATTTGCCAGGCCAGTGATCGAGCTGCCCGGATACGTGAACCCCGCCAGCAAGCAGAGTCCATCCGGAGCACTGGAACCGAGACCTATCGAGCAGGCGCGGCGGCAGTGGCTAAGTGTCTGGGAGCAAGTGCTGAGCTCCGGCTGCCTTCTAGCGGTCTCGTTCCCAACGCCTGAACGGTCCGACGGACAGTAGTGCGTCGTCGTTGCGAGTGGGCATTTCGGTGATCTCCAATGGTTTGGCCAATGGGGAACGGTGACGCTCAGCTTGTCGGGAACAACTCCATCAGCACGAAGTTCGACGATGTCGGGTGCACCCAGACGTTGTCCGCGCCCGGCGCACGGTTGACGCGCCCGCCATCCGCCTCGATCTGCGCGATGTAGCCATCGATGTCATCGCACTCATAGGCCAGCAGGTAGATGCCTTCGCCGTGGGGGTTGAAGTCGTTGATGCGTTCCTGCATCAGGCGGTAGATCGGGCTCTCCTCAACGGACGGCTGGATCAGATGCATCATCACTTGGTCGTTGTAGCCCATGCGCACGAAGTCGAAATTGCCGATGCCGTTGTGGGCGCGGTCGCCGATCGGCTGCATGCCGAACTTACGGCCGTATGAGCCGACGGCGTCGTCCAGGTCGTGTACGGCCACGGTGTAGTGCTTGAAGGTGAGCATCGATCCCCCTCGATCGTTCGCTGCTCGCCTCGCGGTCGGACGAGCCCGCGCAGCCTAGCGCACGAGGAGGGGTCGCGGGCAGTGCGAAGGCATCGTGTAGCATTCGGCACTACGAAGGAGCCGACGATGACGCAGGAATACGGCCCGCCACCGCAGATCGTCCCCACCTCGCTGCGCGATTACCTGGACGCGATGAGCAAGCCGGTCTTTCAGTCAGGCATGTCGTGGAAGGTCGTGAACTCGAAGTGGGGGACGACCCGCGAGGCGTTCTCCGACTTCGACCCCGACACCGTCGCTGCCTTCGGCGAGAGCGACATCGACCGGCTGGCGGAGGACACGAGGGTGATCCGCAACCGCCGCAAGCTGCAGGCCGTCGCGAACAACGCCGCCCGCATGGTCGAGCTGGAAGCGGAGCACGGCTCGTTCGGCGACTACCTGCGTTCGCATCAGAGTTTCGACGCGACCGCGCCGACCTACGCGAGCAGTTCAGCTTCCTGGGCGAGACCGGCAGCTACGTCTTCCTCTACGTCGTCGGCGAGCCCGTGCCCCCGCACGATGAGTGGGAAGCGTCGCGCAAGAAGTAGCGGGGACGTTGGGTCGCGGATTCGCCGCGCTGCTCTTCCCTCCGGAGGGACCCACCCGCCGACCCGTTAGATTTCGGGGGCTCCACCCCCGCACCCCCGTCTGACACGGGATTCGACACTGCTTCGAGCTGCCTGCAAATGCCCAGGGCCTTCCTTCGACAGGCTCAGGGTGAGCGGACGGGGCGGGTGCTAGCTCTCCTTCACCGCCATTGAGACGGTGTGGGCGCGACCCTGCTTCACCTTTTTGTAGTTGCCGAAGACGTCCGTGAACGCACGCTCGATGAACCGCCGAGGCGCTGAGAGCGTCACGACGTAGAAGCGACCGCCCTCGCGCAGGTGTTCGTACGCCTCCCGAAACATCACGTAGTACGCCTCGTTGCCGACCTTCGCGGGGAGGTTCGAAGCAACGAGGTCGAACTGCTGCTCCGCCGGCACCGCGCTGAAGCCATCGCTGAGCATCGCGCGGTAATTGCTCACGCCGTTGCGCTTCGCATTCGCCTCCGCGTACTCGACGGCGACGAAGTCTTTGTCGACGAGATAGGTCAGGCCGTCGGCTGCGATGCGCGCCATCACAATGCCAATCGCGCCGTAGCCGCAGCCCAGGTCGAGGCAGTGGTCGGAGGTCTTCAGGTCGAGATAGTCGATCAGCAGCCGCGTGCCGTCATCGATGCCGCGAGGCGAGAAGAGGCCCCAGCGCGTGTGAAATGTCAGCTCGCGGTCACGCAAATTCGTCGTGAAGACGATGTCGTCGCGTAGGCGTTTTGGGGTGTAACGGCTCACCCGCCGACCTGACCATCGATCGTGACGATGCCCGCCGAGCCCTCGACGGTCACCATCGCGCCGTCTGGGATGCTTGCGGTCGCCTCGCGCGTACCAACGACGGCGGGGATGCCGTATTCGCGGGCGACAATCGCGCAGTGGGTGAGCATGCCGCCCATGTCGGTGACGACCGCACCCGCGACGGCGAAGAGCGGGGTCCACTCCGGCGTGCTCGCGGAGCAGACCAGCACCTCGCCGTGCTGAAGCCGCTGCGCATCGGCGAGCGAGCGAGCGACGACGGCGCGGCCACGGTGCTGCCCGGCCGAGGCGGCGAGGCCGCGCAACTCCTCGCTGGGGCCCGTGCGCTCCTCGGCCTTCCCGAGGCGCGATGGGGCCGCGACGGCACGCCACGCGAGCTGCTGCTCGCGGCGGTGCGCGATCTCCGCGGCAGTGGGCGGGTCGTCACCTTCCAGTGCGGCGACCAGCTCATCGAGCGTGAGATAGAAGGTGTCGCCCGCCTCGCCGAGTCGCCCCGCCTCGTGCAGGTGCTGACCGATCGCCAACCAGCGGGTGCGGGAGGCGCTGTGCAGCCGCTGGTCGGCGAGCAGGTTGTGGTCTTCGGTCGCGGGCACGACCTGCTGCGCGATCGGGAGCAGCTCCAGCAGCGCAGCGGCCTCGCCGCCCTCCCCTGCCGCGACCCGCAGCTGAGCCTCTAGCTCCTCGCGGCGTTGCGCGGTGCGCTGCTCGACGAGGAATGGCGCGTGACCGTCTTCTTGTTCGGCGTAGCGCAGGATCAGGCCGACGAGTTGCGAACGGTCCTCGTTCCAGCTCGGTAGATCTTCGAGGCCGCTCTGGGTCGTATGCCCGAAGCGAGCGAGCAACGCATCGAGCTGATGCCGAAATCCGTCCGCACCCTCGCCATCGACGTCCAGCGGCGCAGTGCCGCTCGCGAGCTGCTCGGCCAGCGAGGAGTGCGCACGCACGGAGCGGCTCACCTCCCAGAGCGCGCCGATACGCGCGCTCGTTTCGTTCGGAACGCCCTGCAACAGCGCGACCGCGTCCGGCTCGGTGCCCTCACCGAAGTGCTTGCCGTAGCGGGCGGTGAACTCGCGGGACGCGGCGCCGGCGGGCGCGACGGTGGCTCGATGCACGCCCATGAAGACGCGCATGAACTGCTTCTGCTGCTCCTCGATCGCATCGCGCCATCCGCCGGGCGCGACCGTCGAGGGGTCGAAGCGCTCGAACATGCGCGCGCACTCATCGACCGGCCCGAGCCACGCGTCCTGCCAGCCGGAGATCGCCTCTGCGCTCTCCGGCGTCTCGGCGCTGAAGGATGGGGTCACGCCGGCGCGGGTGTAGCCGTAGCCGTTGACGCGCACGCTCGTCGGGACGCCGTCATCGTCGGCCTGCGGGCGTTCGGGGCCCGCAACGCTGCCGGAGAGTGGCGCTAGAGACGACGCCATGTGCTCGTTCAGCTCCCAGGCGTGTTCCGCGAGAGCCGGGTCGGGCAACTCGAACGCGACGTCCACCGCAGCTCGTTCGCTCACATTGCCTCCTCGGCCGTATGCAGTGCGGGAAATGATATCGCACCGCCGCGCTGTACCCTCCGCTGTACCGCACACGCGCTCGAGGGGGAGACGATGGCCGACGAAGCACTGGTACGAGTGGAGCGTGAGGGCGCGCGAGGCGAACTGGTGCTCAACCGCCCGCAGCGCAGGAACGCGCTGATCCGGCCACTGGTCGAGGAGCTGCACGCGGGCCTCGATACACTCGTTGCCGACGACGGCGTGAACGCGATCCTGATCCGCGGTGAAGGTGGGACGCTGTGCGCGGGGCTCGACCTCAAGGCGCGCAAGGACGAGCCGGAGCTGATGGCCGACTTCGGCCCAACGTGGGCCGCCTACCACGCAGCCGTCTACACCTGCCCGAAGCCGATCATCGGGGCGCTGGAAGGCGCGGCGATCGCCGGCGGCTCGGGGCTGGCGTTGAGCTTCGACTTCCTGATCGCTGGCGAGGGCGCGCGGCTGCATGTCTCCGAGGTGAAGATGGGCATGCAGGCCCCGATCAACCTCGTCTGGCTGCAGCTGAAGTTCGGCTACGCAGCGGCGATGGAGTTGGTCGTCGGCGGCCAGCCGTTCAGCGGCAGCGAACTCGTCGCACGCGGCATCGCGGTGAAAGCCGTGCCGAACGGCGAGGTGGTCGCGGAAGCCCGCGCGTACGCTGACGCGCTGGCCGAGAACGACCCGGCGGCGATGGCCGGGGTGAAGGCCGCACTGCGCCGGCTGACCGGTATCCAGGACTTCCAGGCGCACATCACCGCCGTACAGCAGGGCTAGCGCATCGACGTCGGCGCAGCGATGAGGGCACGAGCTTTGCGCGAGTTCGCCGGCCGTCACCTGACGCTGAGCACGGTCTGGGTCGTGGTCGTGATCGCGGGCCTGTTCGTGTCTATCGAGCAGCGGCAGATTCGGCCCAACGACTTCTGGTGGCACCTGCGCCTCGGTGAGCTGATCGTCGAGATGCGGTCGATCCCATCGCTCGAACCGTTCGGGTTCACGATCGCGGGCGAAGAATGGCTGGACCAGCCGTGGCTGGCGCAGGTGCTGCTCCACGCGACCCTCGAGGTGGGTGGGGCGACAGCGATCCTGCTGCTGCACGGGCTCACGATCACGGGTGGGTACGCGCTCGTGCTGCTCGCGGTGCGGCCACGCGACTACGGCCGCGACGGCGTGACCGAGGCTCGCGAGTCGACCTTCCCCGAAGAGCGCCTGCGTGAGGAGATCATGTCCGAACTCGGTGGCATCGACGGCTTCACGGAGCAGATGGAATGGTACAAAGGCGCGATAGGCGGCTCAAGCCAGGCCGAGGCCGCCTGAAGCCCTCCCCACCAGCGTCGCCTGCTCCGCCACGCGGCACGGCTAGCGGGCGGTGTAGCCCCCATCGACGACCAGCGTGTGCCCAGTGATGAACGAGGCTTCGTCGCTGCCCAGGAAGAGCGCGGCAGCGGCGATCTCCTCCGGCTGCCCCAGCCGCCCCATCGGGTGCAGCGAGGCGATGTAGTCGCGCCCCTGCTCGTTCTCCGTCAGCCCCGCCGTCATCGGCGTCTCGATGTAGCCGGGGTTGATGCAGTTCACACGCACGCCGAGCTTCCCGTAGGAAACGGCGAACTGGCGTGTCAGCCCGACCACACCGTGCTTTGAGGTCACGTACGCCGCTGCCGGGGGGCCATCCGGCATGTCGTCTTCCGGAGGCGCAGCACCGACGAGGCCCAGCAGGCCGGCGACCGAGGCGGTGTTGATGATCGAGCCACCGCCTCGCTCCGCCAGCACGCGCGCACCGTGCTTGAGGCCGTAGAAGACGCCGTTCAGGTTTACCGCGAGCGTTCGTTCCCAGCCTGCGCCGCCACCGATACCGGCGTTGTTGAAGAGGATCTCGAAGCCGCCCAGCTGGTCGATCGTCTCGCTGATTGCCTGCTCGACCTCCGCGTCGGCGCTGACGTCGACGGCCAGCGCGGCGCTCTTGCCGCCGCGCTCGGCGATCTGCGCGGCCGTGTCCTGTGCCGCCGCCTCATCCAGGTCAGCACACATCACTGCGGCGCCTTCCGCCGCGTACATCATCGAGGTCGCTCGCCCGATGCCCGAACCCGCGCCGGTGATCAGCGCAACCTTGTCCTCAAGTCGTCCCATTCGTCCCTTCCTCCGGTGATCCGACGCCTCGCTGGATCGCCGGGGAGCGATGGTACATCGTATCTGGGGCTGAATGTGGGCTGCGATGATCTCCTCTGGCAAGCCCGATTACGCCTCGCTGGACCTCCCCGCCGCGCCGCCCGACCGCCCCTACGTGCTGATCAACATGGTGACATCGGCCGACGGCAAGGCGACGATCGACGGCACCGAGCAGGGTCTCGGCTCGCCCACCGACCAGCGCTTGATGCGCGAACTGCGGGCCAGCGTTGATCTCGTGATGTCGGGCGCGAGCACGCTGCGCGCCACCGGCACCAGCTCCCGCGTCCGCGACGACGACCTGATCGCGCTGCGCACACAGCGAGGCCAGACGCCGCATCCGATCGCCGCCACCCTCAGTGCCAGCGGCGATCTGCCGCTCGATCGCCTCTTCTTCACCGCCGACGACTTCGAGGCGGTCGTGTACGTGACCGATGCGACCAGCGAGGCCCGACGCGAGGCTATCGAGGCGACCGGACGCCCCTTGGTGGTGCTCTCCGGCGACATCGTGACGGAGATGCTGCGCCACATGCGGCAGGAGCTTGGCGTCGAGGTCGCGCTGATCGAGGGTGGCCCCACGCTCAACGGCGACCTCTTCGAGCGCGGGCTCGTCGACGACTTCTTCCTCACCCTCGGCCCGGTCGTCGTCGGTGGGGACGTCACGCTCTCGGCGGTACGAGGGGCGCACACTCCGACGCTCGACACTACGACTCACCTGGAGCTGGTCTCGGCCTTCAACAACCCGGAGACAAGCGAGCTGTACCTGCGCTATCGCACGCGGGGCAAAGGTGTGGTCGGGCACTAGCGGGGCGTCTGCCCACCCTGGCCAAACTTCACCGCGTAGCGAACCTTGATCGCCTCGAAGCCGCCGAAGTCGATCCGCTGTTCGAGGCCGTCAGGCGACCAGCCTGCGACCTCGTAGAAGCGGCGAGCGCGGACGTTGTCGCGCAGCACCCAGAGTGTGGCGCGGTCGTAGCGCGCGGCGAGTCAGTCGACGGCGGTGGCGAAGAGTTCGCGCCCTACGCCGGTCGAGTAGTGCGAGGGCGCGAGGTAGATCGACGGCACCTCGCCGGTCTCCGGCCCGCCGTCGGGGTCGCGGCTGTGGAACACGCTCGCAAAGCCAACGGTCTCGCCGTCGTCGACCGCCACCCAGACCGCCCCTTCGTCGGGAGGGATGTTCAGAACCCTTTGCCACATCTCCGTGCACAGCTCGACCGTCCGGCTCTCGACCAAGTCGGCGGGCAGGATGTCTCGGTACGCGGCTCGCCACGAGTCGACATGCACCGCCGCGATTGCGGATGCGTCATCGGGAATCGCGGGGCGGATCTCAGGCATCACCATGCCCGAAGCTTACGGCGCGCAGGCGGCCCTGGACCTAGATCGCGCCAGCCTTGGCGAGGCTCGTCAGTTGCTCGGCGTCGAGGCCGAGTTCGCCGCCGTAGACCTCGGTATTGTGCTCGCCGAGCAGCGGGGCGCGGCGGCGGAATTCGACCTGTGACTTCGTGAAGCGATACGGCGCACGCGGGTAGCGCACGGCGCCATCGTGCCCCGGCACCTCGCCCTCGACCCAGAAGTCGCGGTCCGCCCAGTGCGGGTCATCGAGGTTCTGCTCAGGCCGCCGCACGTGCGCGAACGGCATGTGTATCGCCTGCCCACCTCGATAGGCCTCATCGGCCGTCATCGTCTCCATCATGCTGCCAACGACATCGACGATGTGGGCGCGGGCGTCGGAGGCCGAGCGCGGGTCGGTGAAGACCACCTCCGCCCACTTCGGGTCGGCGAGGTCTTCCGCGGCGTCATGCTCCTCGAGCCACGCGACGAGCCGGTCGTAGATCTCCTTCGACCGTGGCGTGCCGCCACCATGCACCATCGAGTAGTCGCCATCGGTCGCCATGTGCTGCCACGGAGGCGAGATCACGGGCGAGGCGTGGCGGGCCGTCTGCCGCTGCACGTGCCCCTGGTTGTACTCCCAGTTCGGGAACGCCCCCTCGGTCGTGCCAGAGACCGCCTCGTGGATCGAGACGTCGACCAGCTGGCCCCGCCCGGTCGTAGCGCGATGCAGCACGGCGGTGATCACGCCGATCGTCGCGTACTCGCCACCCATCGCCAGCGAGTGTTCACCGTCCGAGCGGATCGGTGGGATGTCGTGGTCGTCGTAGCCGGTGCTCATCGGCGGACCACCGAGCGCGACGCTCACGAGGTCGGTGACGACCCAGTCGCGTCGAGGCCCGGTGAGGCCGAAGGGCGTGATCGAGCACCAGATCAGCGCGTCGTCGTCGAACGAGTCATGGCCGGCGCCCAGCGCATCAAGCACGCCCGGCCCCGCGCTGTCGAGCACGATGTCGGCACCGGCGACGAGCCTTCGCCAGAGGTCGGCACCCTCGCTCTGCGCGACATCAAGCGTGACGCCGCGCTTATTCGTGTTCAGGTACGCGTAGTGCAGGCTGGCGTTGATGTCGCGCCGGTCGCCGACGAAGGGGCCTGTGCCGCGAGAGCGAGCGCCCGAGGGCGGCTCGACGCGAATCAGCTCCGCGCCGGCGTCGGCCAGCAGCTTGCCGGCGACCTCGCCGCGATCGCCGATCTCGACGACGCGCAACCCGACGAGCGGCCCGGCCATTAGAGCGCCGCCTCTGCGAGCAGGCGGGCGAAGTCCTCGTCGCTGTAGCCCAGCATCTCCGTCAGCACGCGGTGGCCGTCCTCACCCAGCAGCGGCGCACCACGGTCGATCCGCCAGCGTACCTCGGAGAAGGTGATCGGGAGGCCCTCGAAGCGGTGCTCGCCGAGTTCGCCGTGCGGGGCGGTGGGGTAGAAGCCGCGGTCGGCGAGCTGCGGGTCGACCTCCATGCGGTCTTCCATCGTCTGACAGACCCCGGCCGGCACGCCCCGCGCCTGTAGCGCGTACATCAGCTCGTGAGGCTCGAACTCGCGCGTGCGCTCGGAGATCGCGACGTCGAGCGCCTCCTGCTCCGCGAGACGCGCCTCGTTGGTCGCAAAGCGCGCATCATTCGCGAGTTCGGCGGCACCGAGGCCCGCGCACAGCTCGCACCACTGCTCTTCCGTCTCCGCGACGATCGCGATCCAGCGGTCGTCACCGGCGCAGCGGTAGATCGCGTGCGGGGCGATCGCGGGCCAACGCGAGTGGTTGCCCACCCGCGTGTACTCGCGGTTATTCACCTGGTAGTCGAGCATCGGCACGCCGCCGAGCACCATCCCGGTCTCGACCTGCGACATGTCGATGTGCTGGCCCTCGCCGGTCTGGTTGCGGTGGTGCAGCGCCATCAGCAGCGCGATCGCGCCGTAGAAGCCGGCGGTGTGATCGAGGTAGGAGTAGCCCCACCCGGCAGGCTCGTCGTCCGACATCCCCGACATCATCGTCGCGCCGGAGACGCCGGCCGCCGTCGGCCCCCACGTCACGTACGAGCAGTCGCGACCGACGTGCCCGAAACCGGAGAGCGAGAGGTAGATGATCTTCGGATTCAGCTCGACGAGCCGCTCGTACGGGAAGCCCATGCGGGCGAAGGCGCCCGCACTGAAGTTCTCAACCACGATGTCCGAGCTGGCGATCAGCTTCTCGACGACCTCGCGCCCCTCCGGATGGTAGAGGTTCGCCGTGATGCCCAGCTTGTTGCGGTGGAAGTTGTTGTGGAAGCCGCTCTGGTTGTAGGAGCCGGCCTGCGGGTCGCGCAGCGCGAGGCGAATCGAGTCGAGGTGCGATTCGTTCTCGACCTTCACGACCTCCGCGCCGAGGTCGGCGAAGATGCGGGTCGCCTGCGGCCCGGCGACGATCCATGAGAAGTCGCAGATGCGAACGCCATCCAACGGCAGCGGCTTCTGGTCTCCAGCGGTCTCAGTCACGGCTACGCTCCATCGCATGCGGGCCGGTCGGACCCGGCGACTCAACCCGCGTGATTATGCACATTCGAGGCAGCTTCGGGACAACGTAGCCTCGGCGCTACGGTTCGACATCGCGAATCGCCACCAGCAACTCGTCGCCGAAGCGCTTCACGCGTTCGTCGCCGAGGCCCCAAACCGCGAGCAGCGCGGTGCGATCGCGAGGGCGGGCGACGACCAGCTCCCGCAGTGTGCGGTCGGAGAAGAGCGTGAAGGCCGGCACCCCGTCGGCGCGAGAGCGATCGAGCCGCCAGCCACGCAGCCGAGCGTAGAGCGGGTCGTTCGAGGAGACCGCCGCCACGGCCTCCGGCTCAGCACCTCCGGTCGCTGACCGACCGGATGTCGCACGCCCACGCTCACGCGTGAGCCGCTCCTCCGGCGCGCGGACGGCGCGCTCCGGGGCGTCCGGGTGCTCTTCCTCCCACTCCGCGATCAAGCGCAGCAGATCCTCGCCGAACCACTCAGCGCGGGTGCTGGCGATGCCCCACGTCTCGATCAGCTCCTCGTCCCGGCGGGGGCGGTGGACGGCGAGGTCCTCGGCGGTGCGCGCCTCGAAGATCGCGTACGGCTCGCGGCCAGACTCACTCGCGAGGCGGTTGCGAAACGCGAGGATCGCGTCGTAGAGGTCGCCCGGATAGGCGGGGCCGATCTGCTCGGCGGTGCCGAGGCAGGCGTCGCAGTTGCCGCAGTCGTCGGTCGCGGACTCGCCGAAGTAGCGCAGGATCACCGCGCGACGGCACTGTGGAGTATCCGCGTACTCCACCATCTGCGCCAACCGGCCCTCGGCGTGCTTGCGATGCTCCTCGATCGGTGCGGTGTCGATCGGCGCGTTCGGGTCGATGGAGATCGGTCGCAGGTCGGTCGGCGCGACGAGTCCGGAGGCACGCAGCGCGGTGAGGATGTTCACGAAGCCATCGGCGACCGTGATGTTGGCGACGCTCGGGCCGTCACCGCGCGCGAGTTCCGGGGCGTTCAGCCATCGCTGCCACAGCTTGCGCACCGCGGCGTCGCTGGGGTGCGCCTCTGTGATGAAGCGCTGCAGTGCGGCACGGTCGCGGCGCGCGTAGAGCAGCACGCACTCGGCCGGGTCACCATCGCGGCCCGCCCTGCCCGCCTCCTGGTAGTACGACTCCAGCCGCCCCGGCATGTTGAAGTGCACCACGTAGCGCACGTCCGGCTTGTCGATGCCCATGCCGAAGGCGTTGGTGGCGACGATCACCGGCGTCTCGCCCAGCATGAAGCGGCGCTGCACTGCCGCGCGCGGCCCGCGATCCAGTCCCGCGTGGTAAGCCTCCGCCACCACGCCCGCGCCGCGCAGCCCCTCTGCGACGTCCTCCGTACCGCGCCGGGTGCGTACGTAGACAATCCCCGTCTGCCCGTCGCGCTCCATCGCGTAGCGCCGCAACCACGCCTCGCGCTCCGACACCCCGGCCAGCGGCACGACCGAGAAGCGGAGGTTCGGGCGGTCGAAGGAGGTGACGACCTCGCGTGCCGCGCCGGCGATGCCCAGTCGCTCCAGCACGTCGCGTCGCACCGTGGGGTCGGCCGTCGCCGTGAGCGCGAGCGTACGAGGTTCGCCAAGCCGTTCGCGCAGGTCGCCGAGCGCGAGGTAGTCGGGACGGAAGTCGTGCCCCCACTGCGAGATGCAGTGCGCCTCGTCGATCGCCAGCAGGTTGATGCCGTGCCGTCGCAGCCCGTCGACCAACCGCTGGTTCTGCAACCCCTCGGGTGCGAGGTAGAGCAGCGGGACGCGCCCTTCGACGAAATCGAGGTAGCGAGCGTTGCGCTGGTCGCGATCGACGGTCGAGTTGATGAAGTTCGCGCCGATCCCGGCCGCGTTCAGACTCTCCACCTGATCCTGCATCAGCGCGATCAGCGGCGAGACGACGAGCGTGCGGCCGACGACCAGCGCGGGCAGCACGTAACAGAGGCTCTTGCCGCTGCCGGTCGGCATCACCGCCAGCACGTCCTGGTCTGCGAGCCCGCCGAGTACGTCCGCCTGCCCATCGCGCAGCTCCGGGTAGCCGAAGGTCTGGCGCAACGTCTCGCGGTACGGGCCGAGGTCGGAGTTGAGCTGCGGAGCTGCTGTCACTGCACTCTCCCCTCACGGGGCCACGACCGCGCGCTCGCAGGCAGCGACGGCCTCGACGGCGGTCTCGACGCGCTCGATCGGTGGTTCGTTGCCCTCGCCGTCGCGCAGCTCCCACGTGTTCAGGCCGACGACGTGGCGGCCTGCGGTGAAGCCGTAGGCGATCTCGGAGAGCGTCCCGTAGCTGCCATCGATCGCGATCAGCGCGTTCGCCGTGCGCACCACGATCGAGTTCCGGGCGTAGCCGATGCCGGTGATGATCGGGATGTCGATGAACTCGTTAGCGTCGGAGGTGTCATCGCCAGGCAAGATGCCGACGGTCAGCCCGCCCGCCTCCTGCGCTCCGCGACACGACTTGCACATCACGCCGCCGCGCCCGCCGCTGACCAGCACATGGCCACGCGTAGCGATCTCACGCCCCACCTCGTAGGCTAGGCGCAGCGCGTCACCCTCCGCCTCGTCGTCACCGATCACACCGATCAACATCAACGCATGATAGCGTCGGCGTCGCTCATGACCGAGACGCCGCCCCCTCGCAACCTCGAGCTGCCCTCGGAGCGCGGCGCGATCGACTGCGCCTACCACGCCGCCGCCCAGGCCGAGGCGGGCGTGATCATGGTCGGCGGCGGCGATGGCGGGCTCGTCGGGCCGGCCGAGGAGCTCTACCCCGATCTCGCCGCAGACCTCGCTGCCCGCGGCATCGCGGCACTGCGGGTCGACTTCCGCATCCACAAGTTTCCCGGCGATGTCGAAGAGGGCGTGTACGACGTGCTCGCAGGGGTGCGCTTTCTCGCGAGCGAGGGCGTGCGCCGGGTTGGCTTGCTGGGCCACTCCTTCGGCGGCGCGGTGGTGATCGAGGCGGGTGTGCAGGCCTCGGAGGTGGCGAGCGTGGTGACGCTCGCGACGCAGAACGCCGGGGCGCAGCGCGTCGCGATGCTGACGCCGCGACCGCTGCTGCTGATCCACGGCCTGCGCGACATCCGGCTCACGCCCGACTGCTCACGCACGCTCTACGAGATGGCCGGCGAGCCGAAGCGCCTCGAGCTGCTGGAGGAGGCGACGCACAGCCTGCGCCAGCGTCGCGAAGACGTTCGCCGCATCACCCTCGACTGGCTCGTCGAGACGCTGAGCTGATGATCGCGCTGCTGCTGGCGGCCGGTCGAGGGCGACGGCTGGGCAGCGAGCGCCCGAAGGCGCTGCTCGAGTTCGGCGGGCGCACCCTGCTCGACCGCCACCTTGAGAACCTCGCGAGCCTCCGGGGAGGCATCGAAGGAGGCATCGAAACGGTCGTCGTGACCGGCTTTCGTGCCGAGCTACTCGACGTGCCCCGCGCCATCCACAACTCGCGCTACGAGCGCGGCAGCGTGATCTCGCTCGCCGTCGCCCTCGATGCGCTCGCGAGCCGCAAGGACGACCTGCTGCTGATGGATGCGGACGTGCTCTACGAGCCGAGCATCTTGCGCGACGTGACAGCGCTTGACCGCGGCTTCGCCATCGACACGCGGGTGACCCCCGGCAGCGAGGAGATGATGGCCGGCGTGCGTGACGGGCAGGTACGGGCGTTGCGCCGAGGTCACCTCGAAGGCTTCGCCCTCACCGGCGAGAACGTCGGCTTCGCGAAGATCGATGCCGCCTCGCTGCCTGCGCTCCGCGCGATCGTCGCCGAGGTTGAGGCTGCCGACGCGGACAGCGACTACGAGGACGCGTTGGACCGCTTCGTGGCGACGCATGGCGCGGACTACGTGCTCGTCGGCGACCGCGCGTGGACGGAGATCGACTTCGCTGAGGATGTCGAGCGCGCCGAGCAGGAGGTGCTGGGGCGCCTCGATGGCGGCCAGTGCTGGGCTGCCCGCTTCAGCCGCACGATCAGCGCCGAGGGGATCAGCGGGTAGTTCGACCACGAGTGCGGGCGTCCAGAGGTTGAGCCCATGCCCGGTGGGGAGCCGTGCTCCTCAAAGGCGTCGAGCACGAACCCGGCATCGAAGGCGGGCTTGAGCAGCAACCCGAACGGGCAGTGCATGTGGAAGCGCTGCACCGGCTGCCCCACGATGCCGATGCCCAGCTCCGCCGACGGCTGCAGGTAGTCCCAGATCTTCACCGCGCGAGTCTCGACCAGCTCTCCGCCGCGATCCTCGGCCTCATGCACCCACTGCCAGTGGCCGCTGTTGAAGACGGGATGCGAGATGGAGAAGACGAAACGGCCGCCGGGCCGCAGCAGCCGGGTCGCGACACGCATCAGCGGTTCGACCTCCGCCATGTCCATCAACGCCATGTTGCTGACGACCGCGTCGAACTGCCCCTCGCCCAGCGCGACGAGCGCCTCCTCGCCGGTCGCATCGACCTCGTGTAGGTCGAGCTCGACGCCCAACCTCCTCCGCGCGCCGCCGCGCCTGGGCGAGCATCTTCGCGGAAAAGTCCGCGCCGACGGGATCGGCACGGAGTTCGAGCAGTCGACGCAGGAAGTAGCCGGTGCCGCGGGCGACGTCGAGGATGCGCTGGCCCGGCTCGACCTCCAGCAGACGCTCGACGTTCGGGTCGATCAGCGTGCGGTGGTACTGGTTCCCAGCGTCACCATCTGCTCGTCCCAGAACTCGGCGAGGCCCTCACACGCTGCGTGGACGAGTTCGTTCGTATCGACGATCTCGTTGCTCATGACGCACTCCTCGGCTGGTGGCTGCGCAGACCGCGCAGAGTACGCCTCGTGCGAGGGCTCGACAACGCCCTACGCCGCCTCGGTCACCCCATCAGCACGCGGCGCGCTACTGTCACGCCAACACGACACTACGACACAAGGAGCACGCGATGCTGTACGTCTCAATCTTCACATCCGACCGCGAACGGGACCCGGAGCTGTGGACCACAATCTGGCAGGCGAAGGCGCCGCCGACGCTGAAACTGATCGGCCTCTACAACCTGGCCGGCAGGCAGCGAATGATTATCTGGGAGGGTGAGTCCGCGCGGGATCTCCAGTTCATGGACAACTTCAACTACGTCGGAGAACTCGAGACCTTCCCCGCCTTCGACCGCACGACGGGGTGGCAGGCGGCCTTCGCTGGTGACCTCGACGCCTTCACCGCCATCGTGACGGCACGCGGTGCGACGCGACGCTCCGAGGCGGCGATCGACCTGCGCCGTCGTGGCCTCGAAGCGCCGAACGGGCACGCTGCCCGTCGCGCCGCACTGGAGTGGATGGCGGAGCAGGAGATGGTCGGGGAAGCCGAGTAGCCGGCGAGTACCTGACACATCTCGCGAGGCGTTCGGCATACTGATTGCAACACGCACTGACAAGGGGGAATCGATGTCCGTCGAAGGCAACTGGGATCTGAAGATTCAATCGCCGATGGGCGAGCAGCCAGCGAAGCTGGAGCTGACCGGCGACGGCGCGCTGACCGGCAAGATGAGCGCCTCCGTCGGTAACACCGACCTTACCGGCTCGCTCGACGGCGACTCGATCACGCTGAAGGGCGAGATGGAAGGCCAGATGGGCAAGATCGAGCTCGACTTCACCGGCACCGTCGATGGCGACGCGATCGCCGGCGATGTGCAGTTCGGCTCGTTCGGCAGCGGCTCATGGAGCGCCGTCCGCGCGTAACGCCACACATCACAACGAAGAAGGCCCGGCGGATGCCGGGCCTTCTTCGTCTGCGAGAACTGAATCTGCGAGAACGAAGCTCTAGCCTCGCGGCAGCCCCAGCCCTCGGGTGGCGATCACGTTGCGCTGCACCTCGGAGGTGCCGCCGGCGATCGTCGATGAGACTGACGAGAGGTACGAGGTCGCCCAGCGGCCGCGCATCTGTGCGTAGTCGCCATCGCGGTCGCGGATGTCCCCGTACTTGCCCAGCAGCTTGGTTGAGGTGCGAGCGATGCGCTGGTTGAACTCCGTCGAGAAGACCTTCGTCATGGAGGCCTCGTAGTTCGGGATCTGGCCACGCGCCTGCATCGAGATCACCCGCTGCGAGAGCGTCTTTGCCACAGCAGCCTCGATGTGACGGTCGACGAAGTCGGCCCTCGCCTGCTTGTTCGTGCTCATCGCGGACTTGCCGTTGCCCGACACTTCCTCGCCCTTGAGGTAGTTGCGCAGCGCGCTCAGCGTCTGCTCCTGCCCGACGGCCATGCCGATCGAGGAGCGCTCGAAGTCGAGGTGGGTCGCGCCGACGTACCAGCCGCGGTTCACTTCGCCGACCACGTTCTTCACGGGGACGCGAACGTCCTCGAAGAAGACCTCGTTGAAGCCACGGCCGCCGTGCATCTGCTCCAGTGGACGGACGGTGACGCCCGGGGTATCCATCGGGAACAGCAGGTAGCTGATGCCGCGGTGCTTCGGTGCCTCCGGGTCGGTGCGCACGAGCGCGAAGATCATGTTCGCGAGGTGCGCGCCGGAGGTCCAGATCTTCTGGCCGTTGATGATGAAATCGTCGCCGTCGCGCACCGCACGAGTCTGCAGCGAGGCGAGGTCAGAGCCGGAGCCCGGCTCGGAGTAGCCCTGGCACCAGCGGGTCTCGCCCTGGACCATCTTTGGCAGGAATTCCGCCTTCTGCTCGTCCGTGCCGTGCACCATGATCGTGGAACCCACGTCCGGCACGCCCAGTCGCGGAGAGCGCGTCTCAGCGAAGGTCTCGTTGAGAATGAACTGCTCCATCGTTGTCAGCTCGCCGCCGCCGTATTCCTTCGGCCATGCGGGAGCGATCCAGCGCTTTTCGACCAGCTTGTCGCGCCACTGCTGGATTGCCTTCGCGCGCTCCTCGCTCGGGCGCTGGTCCATGCCTCGCCCGTCGGAGTCGTCGCGGATCTTCAGCGCCTCGGGCAGATTCTCGTTCAGGAAGTCCCGAACCTCAGTCCGGAACGCCGCCTGTTCGGTGGTATCAGCAAAATCAACCATCTGTGAGATTCCTCTCTGCACGCGGCTAGCGTCGGCTCTCGGCTAAACTGCAGCCGGAATTGTACGCCGCAGGCGTGTCGGGAGTCACACGAGCTTCGCTCGCACGTCGGGGGCACGATGGCTCGCAATCCGGGCGACTCGCAGCCCGCGAAACGGTCCGCCTGCTATACAAGCGGGGCACGAGGAGCGACACCATAGACGAGGTTCAGTTCGAACGCAGTGGCCCAGATGACCACATCGCGACAATCACGATCGTCCGCCCCGAGGCGATGAACGCGATGACGCCCGACATGTACCGCGAGATCACGGCGCGGCTACAGGAGATCGATCAGGACGATGACATCTGGTGCGGCATCGTCACAGGCACCGGTCGCGCCTTCACCGCCGGCGCGGATCTGAAGGTGATGCACCAGCCATCGACGGACACGCGAGGCGGTATGGCGTGGTCCCGTGGCGGCAACGGCGCTTCGACAACGACATCGCCGTGCAGAAGCCGCTGATCGCGGCAGTCAACGCCTTCTGCCTCGCCGGCGGCATGGAGCTGGCCGAGCTCCGCGATATCCGCATCGCATCCACCGAGGCGCAGTTCGGTGCGCCCGAGGTGCGCTGGAGCATCCTCCACGGTTACGGCGCGCTGCGACTACCCGGCATGATCGGGTCTAGCGACGCGATGCTGATGCTGCTCACCGGCGACTTCATCAACGCCGAAGAGGCGCTGCGCATCGGGCTGGTCTCTCGCGTCGTAGAGCCTGACGACCTACTGGACGAAGCAAACACGATCGCGACCTCGATCTGTGCCAACGGGCCGGTCGCGGTGCGCATGACGAAGGAGCTGGCGCTACGCGGCAGCGAGGTCTCGATGCACGACGGCCTGCGCCTCTACCAGGAGTTCACGCGCCTCGTCCACATGACAGAGGACTCGGTCGAAGGCGGGGTCGCCTTCGCGGAGAAGCGCGACCCGCAGTTCAAGAACCGCTAGGCGCGGTGGAAGTGGGACGCGGCTAGGCCGCGCTGTCTCTCCTTTCGGGGGAACCCACCCACCCGCCCGTTAGATTCGTGGGGCGTTGCCCCACGCCCCCCCTCGAACGCCTGCTCCCGACACCCGCTCATGGTGAGCCTGTCGAACCATAACTCCCGTCGAGGGCCTTCCACGCCCTTCGATCGACAGGCTCAGGGCGAGCGGACGAACAAGAGTCAAAAGGCTGCTCCGATGCCCTATCTCCCAACAGGGGCGCAGGGGGCGAAGCCCCTGCTTTGGGCGGGTGGGTGGGCATTACCCCACTGCCACACCTGACGCGATCGACAGCGCCGAGGCGCAGTGACCCTCCCGACGCGGGATCTGAAGCCTCCCCGCACACGTCGACAGGCCCAGCGCGCGCGAGGCGCCCCCGCTAGTTCAGCCGTCGAGGCCCGGGACGACCATGATCTTGGCGTGGCTCTCGGGGTCGGCGAGCGTCTTGAACGCCCCGTCGACGCCATCGAGGTCGACGCGGCCGGTGATCAGCGGGGCGACGTCGATCTGCTCTGTTGAGAGCGCGCGTAACGTGGCGGCGAACTCCTCGGGCGTGTAGCCGAGCACGAACTGCAGGTTGATCTGCTTGCCGATCGCGGACAGCGGCTCGATCACGTCGTCTTCCATGCAGACGCCGGCGATCAGGGCTCGGCTGTTGCGCGGGGCGTCGTCGATCAGCCCCTGAATCATCCCCGGCACACCGACACACTCGAAGATCAGCGCGGAGCGCTCGTCGCGACCCTCGGGGGCATCGGCCGCTTCGCGCCAGACGTCGATCGCCGGCCGCTCGGCCGGGTCGACGACGATGTCGGCGCCCATGATGGTCGCCAGTTCGCGTCGCTTCGCCGAGTAGTCCGAGGCGATGATCGGGCCGAGGCGGCGCAACCGCAGTGCGGCGATCACGGCCTGGCCGACCGGCCCACAGCCGATCACCAGCGGCACATCGCCGTCCTCGATGCGTGCCAGCGCGACGGCGTGTTCGCCGACGGCCATCGTCTCGGTCATCGCCGCTTGCTCTGACGAGAGATGGTCCGGGACGGGCAGCGCGAGCTGTTCGGAGAGCACCATCAGTTCGCCATAGCCGCCGGGCCACTCCGTCGAGTAGCCGATGCCGGCCCGCCCTTCGGGGCGCACCAGCCCCGGCACGGAGACCACTCGCGTACCGATCTCCAGTTTGCGCTCGGTACCCGGGCCAAAATCGATGATCTCGGCACAGAACTCGTGGCCCATCACCACGTCCTCGCCGGTCGTGCCCAGGAAGCTGTCTTCGCTCGACTGCTCCCCGTCGCGGATACGCCGGGCGCGCAGCAGCGCGTGCAAGTCGGAGCCACAGATGCCACAGGCCAGCGTGCGCACCAGCAGCTCGCCCTCACCGGGGACGGGATCGGGCACCTGATCCACTACCAGTTCGCCTTCACGCATCACGACTGCACGCATCGATCGCCCCTATCGAGGGTTGAAGTTCGGGGGAGCTACGAGCTCTTGCGCTCGATCAGTTCGATGCGCACGTCGTCCGGGGCCTGCACGAAGCAGATGCGGACGCCAGGTGCCGCCTCACGAGGTGGCTCGACCAACTGCGCGCCGATCGCCGTCAGGCGCTCGATGTCCGCCTCAAGGTTCTCGGAGTCGAGCCCGAAGTGTTCGAGGCCCTCATGCACCGAGGCGTCGCCCGCGCCCATCTTCTGGCCCTCCTGCGCGCCGGAGATGTTGACGGTGATACCGTTCTCGCTGCGGCACGCGATGAAGCGGTCACCGGTGTCTCGCACAGCGTCGCGAACGATCTCGAAGTTGAACGCCTTCACCCACCAATCGGCGGTCTTGCCGGGATCCTGTGACTTGAGATGAATGTGGTTGATCGCGAAGGCCATGACGACTCCCCTCCCTGTTGATGGCAAAGCGCCGCTGCTTGATGTCCTAGCTCAGTCCCCCCGTGACGAGTTCCGTGCATCCTAATCTCAGCGGGCAAAGGCGTCACGCAGCGAGGCCGAGACCTCCGCGATGATGTCCTTGCCGCGGTCAATTGCGAGCGAGCTGCTGTATGAGGTGTGCATCTGGCCGTCGTAGTTGACGTACTTCACGGGCACGCCAGCCTCGCCAAGCCGCTCCGCGTAGTCCGCACCTTCGTCGCGCAACGGGTCGAACTCCATCGTCAGCACCGTCGCCGGGGGCAGGCCGCTGAGGTCCGCCGCCCGAATCGGCGCGGCCTTGGGGTCGTCCGCGTTGCCATCGACGCCGATGTAGTGGTCCCAGAACCAGATCATCGAGTCGCGGGTGAGCAGATAGCCCTCCGCGTTGTCGCTGTACGAGGGTCGCGCCATCGATCCGGAGTAGTGATCCGTCGCAGGGCAGACCAGCACTTGATGCGCCAGCTCCGGGCCACCACCATCGCGTGCGAGCTGCGCGACGACCGCCGCCAGATTGCCGCCCGCCGACCAGCCGCCGATCGCGACGCGCGAGGGATCCGCACCCAGCTCGGCAGCGTGCTCGGCCGCCCACACCGTCGCGGCGTAGCAGTCATCGATCGAGGCCGGGAATGGATCCTCCGGCGCCAGCCGGTAGTCGACGGACATGATCACGCTGCCGACCTGGTTGGCGATCGCCCGGTGGGCGACGTCTTCCATGTCGAGGCTGCCGATCACCCAGCCCCCGCCGTGGTAGTAGACGAGCAGCGGGAGGCCGGGATCAGCCGAGGGTGTGTAGACGCGCACCGGAATCTCTCCGACGGGGCCGGGGATCGTGCGGTCTTCGACGCTGTGCAGCTGTTCGCGCTCCTCCACCGGCGCCAGCGGGGCGCGGGATCCCTCGCGGGTCTCGGCCGCCGAAAGACTGCCGAGCGGCGGAGCGTTCATCGAGGCGATCAGGTCGAGCATCGCCTGTGCCTGTGGGTCGAGCGGCATGTAGGTCCCCTCCATTGCGCGCGGAGTCGCGGCGACAGTACGGATCGGCGGGCGAGGGCGTCAATGCACCTCGGGTGCGCCAGAGCTGCTACAGAGGTTCTGCTAGGGTTGGGCGACATCGAACTGCGATGAGAGGCAGCCCGTCATGCTTCCGCAGCCCGTACCCGGTTAGAGCCTAGCCCCACCTCGCCTCTTCTCAATCCACCGTGAGCCCGCGAGGGCTTCGAGGGTGCTGACGCGCCCCACGTGATTCGGAGAAGAGATGCGAATTCCCAGACTGTCCAACCTGTTCAGAGCTCAGCCAATCCCACGCGCAGAGGGCGTGTCGAGGCGTGTCGTCACGCTGGGCCTCGGCGGGCGCTTCACCGACGAGGTGCTCAGCGGGCTGCCCGAGGTGCTGATGCCGACGTTGCAACGCACGCTCGGCCTGCGTCACTCGCAGGTCGGGGTGCTGGCGCTCGTGCTGGACTCCGTCGGCGCGGTCGTCGAACGGGTGAACGGGCTACTGATCGACCTCTGGCAGCGACGCTGGCTGATGGCGTGGGGCGCGGCCCTGCTCGGGCTGGCCGTGATCGTGATCGGGGCGGCGACATCGTTCTTCGTGGTGGTGATCGGTTTCGCGCTCTACGGCCTCGGCAGCGGCCCACTCGCACACACCGCCGACGCGGTGCTGGTCGAGGCACACCCGAGCGCGCCCGAGCGCATCTTCGCCGCGCGACGAGCATCGACACGATCGGCGCTCTGCTCGCACCGCTGCTGGTCGCGGCAGTGTTCTGGGGCGGGCTCAACTGGCGCTGGCTGCCGATCGGGCTCGGGCTTGGTGCGTTCGTCAACGCCGCGCTGCTCACCACCACACTCTTCCCCGCGCCGGCGACTCGCGAGGATGGCGAGACGAGCGCGTGGCGTAGCGCGCGAGCGAATCTGTGGCTCGTACTCTCGAGCCGCCGCGCAATCGCCTGGCTCGCCTTCTTGCTGCTGCACGACCTCTACGAGGCACCGTTGTTGCTGCGCACGATCTGGCTCTCGGAGCAGGTCGGGCTCGGGCAGGCAGAGATCGGCCTCTACCGCGCGCTGGAGATGGCCGTCTCGCTGGGCGCGCTGCTCTGGCTCGACCGTTGGCTGATCAGCGCGACGCCGATCTCGGTGGCGCTGCGCGGCGACCTGCCGGACCTGCTGGCGGCCGCGCGCTGGAACAGCGATGGGAACCCGCAGGAGCCGGAGGCGGGCGCGGCGGCGGAGATCCTCGCGCTGCTGCGCGAACGCGGCGCGCTCTTCCTCGATGAACTGGTGACACAGACGCGGCGACTAGTGACGGGCGTGGAGCGCGGGCTGCACCAGTTGAGCGCCACCGGCCTCGTCAGCTCGGACGGGTTCCAGGGGCTGCGCGACGTCACCGGCACGCATCGCTCCGGCCACCGCGCACGGGCAGGCCGCCGCCGCAACGCCTCGCCTCGCCGCCGCCTCTTCGATGGCGCGAGCCCGGCCGGTCGCTGGGCGCTCGTACGGCCGCCGCACATCGATGCTTCCGACATCGATGAGCTCGCGGAGCGCATGGCGCACGTGCTGCTGGAGCGCTACGGCGTCGTCTTCCGCGATGTCGTCTCGCGCGAATCGCTTGCCCTGCCCTGGCGCGAACTGCGGCGCATGGAGGCGCGAGGCACCGTCCGAGGCGGGCGCTTCATCTCCGGCTTCGTCGGCGAGCAGTACGCGCTGCCGGAGGCCGTCGACTCGCTGCGTCGCACACGTCGTGAGCCGGGCAACGGCGAACGCGTCACGATCAGCGCCGCCGACCCGGTCAACCTCGCGGGCATCGTGCTGCCCGGCGAACGCATCCCCGCCCTGCCCGGCCGCACCGTCGAGTTCATCGACGGCGTCCCCGCCCACCTCGCGATCGTGGCCGCGGAGCTGACCGCCACGAGGTAGACGAGCCCCGGCACACCTCGACTCGCCTCAGCCCTCGGTCGTACGCTTCGCCTCGTTCGTTCCTTTGGAGGTTCGCCATGACGAAATATCCCGAATTCACGCTCGCTGCTGTGCAGGCCGCGCCCGTCTACTTCGACAAAGAAGCGTCGACGGAGAAGGCCTGCGGGCTGATCGAGGACGCCGCCAACACCGGCGCGGACCTCGCTGCTTTCGGCGAGACGTGGCTGCACGGCTACCCATGGTGGATCAACGACCGCTCGTCGCCGCTCCAGCGGCAGGCCCGCGCCGACTACATCGCGAACGCGATCGAGGTCGGCGGGCCGGAGACGGACCGCCTCTGCGCCGCGGCGAGCAGCGCGGGCATCGACGTAGCGATCGGCATCACCGAGCTCGACCCGAACACGCACGGCACCGTCTACTGCACGCTGCTCTTCATCGGCCGCGAGGGCGAGATCCTGGGCCGCCACCGCAAACTGAAGCCGACCGACAGCGAACGTCGGGTGTGGGGCGAGGGCGACGGCGCGAACCTGACCGTCTACGAGCGGCCGTACGGGCGGGTCAGCGGCCTCAACTGCTGGGAGCACAAGATGGTGCTGCCCGGGTACGCGCTGATGGCGCAGGGCACGCAGATCCACGTCGCCGCATGGCCGAACGTCGCAGGCTCAGGCTGCGATGTGCTCGCTCGCGGCTTCGCCTACCAGGCGGGCGCGTACGTGATCTCCGTCGGCGGCGTCGGCCGCGCGGAGGATGTGCCGGACGAGTACCAGGAACTGCCTGCCCCGAAGCTCACCGGCGAGAGCACGATCCTCGACCCGTGGGCACGCGAACTGGCGGCCGCGGCACCGAACGAGGAGACGATCATCACCACCACCGGCTCGCTGGAGCAGGTGCTCGAGGCGAAGTCGATGAGCGACGTCGGCGGCCACTACTCGCGGCCGGACGTGCTCCAGCTCTACGTCAACGACAGCACCGCCGCACGCATGGTGCGCGCCAGCGAGGATGTCGAAGAGGTCGAGATCGACTGACGGGCTAGCCGTCGCTGCCTTCCTCGACGAGGCCGATCACGTTGCTCGCCGGGTGGGCGAACTTCGCCATCGTCACCATGAAGTAGGAGATGCCGCGGTGCTTGGGCGCCTCCGGGTCGGTGCGGGTGAGGATGTGAATCCAGTCGGCGGTCACGGCGCCAGAGGTCCAGATCTTCAGTCCGTTGATCACGAAATCGTCGCCGTCTCGCACCGCGCGAGTCTGCAGCGAGGCGAGGTCAGAGCCGGAGCCCGGCTCGGAGTAGCCCTGGCACCACTGCACCTCGGCGTTGGCGATGCGAGGGAGGTGCTCCTTCTTCTGCTCGTCCGTGCCGTAGAGGATCAGCGTGGGGCCGACGCGGTCCGCGCCCATGCCGCCGTTCGGCGCGCCAGCCAGCGCGCTGGCCTCGTTGTAGATCAGCTACTCCATGTGCGAGGCGCCGCGGCCGCCGTATTCCTCCGGCCAGGCGTGCGTCAGCCAGCCCTCGTCCGCGAGCTTCTGCTGGTACTGCGGTAGCGTTCGAGGCCCCGTCGCTGGCCCCCGGCGGTCGGCGCGTCCTGCAGGCCGGTGTCCACCCAGCGCTCCTGGATGAAGCCGTTCACTTTCTCGCGGAAGGTCTGCTCGCCGTCGTCCCAGCCAAAGTCCATGGTGCGCCCCTCAGTCTCTGCATCCGAGGCGGATTCTACGACGGCGGAGCGAAGCGGTGCCCGCTATGAGCGCAGCAGCTCCTGCGCGTTCGTATCACCGATGGCGGCGACGTTGCGCTCCGCGATCATTCGCATCAGCGCGTCGCCCGCTTGTAGCGCAGCGTCGTAACCCTCGCGGATCGCACCAGTCAACCGGCTCGCCTCTTCCCGCACCCGTGTAAACTCGCCGGAGCCAGTGAGAGGGATCCGCATCGCCGCGAGCAGCCCCCGCCGGTAATCCTCGGCAAGCTGCTCGGCCGAGTAGTCGTGGACACCCGCAGCACCAAGCATCTCGCGATACAGCTCAAGCAGCCGCGCTTCGCTGGAGCGCCGCAGCTCAACGGTCAGGCTCTGCCCGATGAAGTAGGCGAGGTCGTATGCACCCGGCCCGTAGCCGATCAGCTGCCAGTCGATGATCACGAGCGAGTGCTCGCCGCCCGGCTCGCCGAACATCATGTTCTCGAGCCGGTAGTCGCCGTGGACGAGCGTGCGGGGCGACCCCACCGTCACGGCCTGAAGTTCCCCCAGCCGCTCGATGATCCCCTCGGCCGTCCCAGCGAACCCGGCGGGGAGCCATTCGCTGTTGGTCTCGATGAACGGTTGCAGGCCAGCGACACTGCGTTGCTGCCAGACGGCACCGGTCTCCTCGAACGGCGGCAGCCATGGGCTCGCTCGCAGCTCCTCGCTGTCCCACCACGCGGCGTGCATCGTCGCGAGGGAGCGGACGACCGTCTCCGCCTCGTCGGCCGTACACGACGCTCGCTGGTCGCCGGTGCGCAGACCATCGAGGTACTCGAGCAGCAGCCCGTAGGCCCCACCTTCGATGTCCACGGCGCTCCAGTAGCACGCAGGCACACGCAGCGGCGTCCGCTCCGTGAGGTGCTCGTAAAACCTGCCCTCGAGCTCGTATCCACGCATCGCGTTGATAGTCTCCCGCCCGCCTGTATCCGGCGACGGCAACTTCAGCACCAGCGAGGCGGGCAGCGAGGCATCTGTGCGGTCGTAGCTGATGTCGAGACGCAGCGCTCGTCCGGCGAATCCGACACCGGCACCGATGTCGGCAACATCAACGCTCGTGACGCTCGCACCTCCGAGGTGGTCGCCGGCCGCGAGGGCAGCGTTCAGCCACTCTGGTGTGATCTCGCGAGTGCGACGTGGGGCGGCTGGCGATGACATGCCGGGGAGCATAGCAGCAGGTCTCGTTGCCCTCGCCAACGCGCGGGCGCAGTATGGCGCCTTCCCTTCGACGAATGGAGGCCTCGGTTGGCGGAATACACGAACGATCTCGGACAGCCGATCGGCGCCCCGTTGGCCGACTGGAGCCCGTCGCTTCCGCCGCCACGCACAGCGATGGAGGGGCGCCTGGTCCGCCTGGAGCCGCTCGACGCTGCCCGGCACGCCAAGGCGCTGCATGCCGCCCACTCGGAGGATCACGAGGGCCGCAACCGGACCTACCTGCCGTACGGGCCGTTCGCGTCGACCGCCGAATACACGGCGTGAGTCGAGGAGATGCAGCAAGGTGACGATCCGCTGTGTTTTGCGATCGTGGATCAGCAATCCGACCGCCCAACGGGCGTCGCGAGCTACCTGCGCATCAAGCCGCCGATGAGGGTGATCGAGGTTGGGCACGTCAGCTACTCGCCGACGCTCCAGCGCACCGCCGCCGCGACGGAGGCGATGTACCTGATGGCGCGGAGCGCCTTCGATGAGCTGGGCTACCGGCGCTATGAGTGGAAGTGCGACAGCTTCAACGCCCCCTCCCGGACAGCTGCCGAGCGGCTGGGATTCCAGTACGAGGGCACGTTCCGCCAGGCGTTCGTGATGAAGCAGCGGACCCGCGACAACGCCTGGTTCTCGATCCTCGACAGCGAGTGGCCGGCTATCCGCTCTGCGCTCGAAGCATGGCTCGACCCCTCGAACTTCGACGGCGCGGGACAGCAGCGACAGCGGCTTGCGGATCTGATGCCGGGCGGGGAGCGGTAGCCCGCGCTACTCGATCTTCGCGCCCTGCAGTCGCAGCGAGTTGGTCATCACCGAGACGGAGCTAATCGCCATCGCGGCGGCGGCGATGATCGGGTTGAGGAAGCCTTGCTCGCCGAATACCGGCTGGAGCGGCGCCGGCACCTCTGCACCATCGAGGATCACGCCGAACAGCAGGTACCCGGCCCCGGCGGCGACCGGGATCAGCGCCACGTTGTAGCCAAAGGCCCAGCCGAGGTTCTGGTACATCGTCCGCATCGTCTGCCGCGACAACGCGATCGCGGTGGCGACGCCGCCGAGGTCCGCTCGCATCAGTGTCACCGCGGCGGTCTCCATCGCGACGTCCGTGCCGGTGCCGATCGCCATGCCGACATCGGCGGTGGCGAGCGCGGGCGCATCGTTGATGCCATCGCCGACCATCGCGACGACGTGGCCTTCGGCCTGTAGCTCCTGCACGATGCGCGCCTTGTCCTCCGGCAGTACCTGCGCCTCGACGCGATCGATGCCCGCCTCGTCCGCCACGGCGCGAGCGGTGGCCATGCGGTCGCCGGTCAGCATCACGACCTCGACGCCCATGCTGTGCAGCCGCACGACCGCCGAGGGCGTCGTCTCGCGCACACGGTCGGCGACGGCGACGAGGCCGGCCACGCGACCATCGACGGCGATCAGCAGCGGCGTCTGCGCCCGCGCCTCGGTGTCCGCCATGGAGTTGGACAGCTCGTCAGTCGCGACGCCTAGCTGGTTGAGCAGCTCGACGTTGCCGACCAGCACGTCGCGGGCACCGACGGTCGCGACGATGCCGTGTCCGAGCAACGTCTCGAAGTGGTCGGGCGCATCGATGTTCAACTCGCGTCGCTTCGCTTCTCGCAGCAACGCAGTGGCGTAGGGGTGCTCCGACCCGCGCTCGGCCGAGGCAGCGAGGCGCAACAGTTCGCGCTCTTCCACCGGCCCGCCCGGGACCACGACCACCTCGGTCACCTCCGGGCGGCCCTCGGTGATCGTGCCGGTCTTGTCGAGCACGACGACATCGACGCGGCGAGCCCTTTGCAGTGCGTCGGCGTCGCGCATCAGCAAGCCGTGCTGCGCGCCACGGCCGGTGCCGACCATGATCGCCGTCGGCGTCGCGAGGCCGAGCGCGCAGGGGCAGGCGATGATCAGCACGGCGACCGCATTGAGGATGCCGAACGTCAGCGCGGGCCCCGGCCCGAACAGCCACCACACGACGAAGGTCGCCAGCGCCACGACAAACACCAGCGGCACGAATACCGCGGCGATCGAGTCTGCGAGGTGCTGAATCGGGGCCTTCGAGCCCTGCGCCTCCTCGACGAGTCGGATGATGCGTGCGAGCGCGGAGTCGGAGCCGACCGCCGTAGCGCGCACGTGCAGCAGGCCGGTGGCGTTAATCGTCGCGCCAAGGACGGAGTCGCCCTCCGCCCTGTCGACGGGCACCGACTCGCCGGTGAGCATCGACTCATCGACCGTCGATGTGCCGCTCAGCACCTCGCCGTCGACCGCGATCTGCTCGCCCGGCTTCACGATCACGATGTCGCCCGGCTGGACGGCGGCAATCGGGATCTCGTACTCCTCGCCGTCCTCCAGCACGGTCGCTCGCTGTAGGCGCAGCCCGATCAGCCGCTTCACGGCCTCCGATGTCTGGCTCTTTGCGCGGGCCTCGAGCGTGCGGCCGAGCAGCACGAGCCCGATGATCGCGGCAGCGGTATCGAAGTAGATCGCACCCTCAAGTCCGTCGACGGACGCGAACACCGAGGGGATGAAGGTGGCCACCACGGAGTAGCCGAAGGCGGCGGAGGTGCCTGCCGCGATCAGGGTGTTCATGTCGGTCGCACCATGGCGCCCGACCTTCCAGGCGCCGTGGTAAAAGCGCCAGCCGGCCCAGAATTGGACCGGCGCGGCGATCAAGAAGAGCAACGGGTGCAGCACGCGACGCGGCACGTCGTCCAGCGGCGCGAAGTGCACGAGCTGTGCGATCGCGACAAGCACAGCCGCCGAGGTGAGCGCGTAGACCGTGCGCCGCTTCAGCCCCTCGTACTCCGCCCGCCGCTCGACGGCCAGCCGATCCTGCGTGCCCTCGGGCGTCTCGTCGTCGCCGGGGATGCGCAGCTCGTAGCCCGCCTTGTCGACGGCTTGTCGCAGCGCAGCGAGTGGCAGCGTCTCGTCGGTCACGAAGGAGACCTCCTCCGTCGCGAGATTGACGGCCGCGCCCTCGACGCCGGGGAGGGCGGCGACGGCGCGCTCGATGCGACGCACGCACGAGGCGCAGGTCATGCCCGCAACGCCAAAGCGCTGCGGCCCCGTCAGGCCGGCGGTGCCCGGTGCTTGTTCGCCCTGCGTTGGGGAGGTCTCAGTTGTCATCGCACCATCCTCTGTCGCATCGCCCTCTGCTGCATAGCTTTGTGACCGCTACTTGTTCGCCAGCGCATAGAGCTCGACGAGCTCGTCGAGCACGCCCGCATCGCCGGCCTCGATGCCGTCAACCACGCAGTGGTGGAGGTGGCCGGCGAGCAGCATCGACTCCGCCTTCTCGGTCGCGCGGCGCACAGCGTAGGTCTGCTTCAGCACATCGAAGCAGTACTTGTCGTCCTCGATCATCTTGCGCACCCCGGCCAGGTGGCCCTCGATGTACGCCAGCCGCTTGAGAACATCGCCGCGGGTATCTGTATCCATAGTGCTCTCCTTGCCGAGATTTTATCCCTACCCAGGGGGTATGGGTAATGTCTGTGAAGCCGATTCAGAGCATGCGATCGACGGCCCGATCTGCGAGAATGTGAAGATAGGCACAATCTATGACCTCAGCTGGCGCATCTACCCGGCCGCGGTGATTGCGGTGGGCGGTGCCGTGTTGCTCTGGCGAGGGCTGCGTCTGGGCAGCGGCGGCCTCGGCGACCCACCTCGCAACCTGCGCTTCGTGCGCGGCTTCCGGCTGACCGTGATCGGCCTTGTGCTGCTCGCGATCGCGTCGGCGTGGCTCTGGCATCAGCAGTGGCTGCTGATCCTCGCGCTGGCGATCGGGGCGAGGAGACGCTCGAGTCCTCGATCCACGCCTGGGCGATCAGGCGACGAATCGAATTCGAAGCCCCCAAAGCCGCGCTCACTTCGGCGGCGTAGCGAAGGGCGGCTATACTCCGCGCCATGAAGTTCTTGCACTCCACATTCCAGCCAGCCGGCGATGGCCCGTTCCCGACCGTGATCGCGCTGCACGGTCACGGCGCGCACGCGCTCGACCTGATGAGCCTCAGCCAGCACCTGCCGGAGGGGCTGCTCTGGCTCTCCCCGCAGGCGAAGAACAGCATCGAGGAGGCCTTCTACGGCTTCACCTGGTTCCACTTCGAGCGCGACGATCCCAAGCGCGACGACGAAATCGGGGGCGTGATCGAGGAGCTGCGCGAGTTCTTCGACGAAGCCGTTGAGCAGTACCCGATCGACCCGCAGCGCACGGTGCTGCTGGGCTTCAGCCAGGGCGGGATGCTGGCCTACCGGCTAGCGCTCTCCGAGCCGACGCGTTTCGCCGGCCTGGCCGCGTTGAGTACGACGCTCTCCGGCAAGTCCGCCGCAGCGATCACCGCCAGCGATGAGCTGAAGACGCTGCCGGTGCTCGTGCAGCACGGCACGGAGGATCCGATGATCGCCGTCGACCGAGCGCAGGAGTCGCGCGACCGGCTAGAGGCCATGGGCGTCGATGTCGAGTACCACGAGTACGACATGGGGCACCAGATCGGCGCGGAGAGCCTGCAGGACCTCACCACGTGGCTCACCAGCGCGCTCAAGCTCGGCGGCGGCTAGCCACACTCCCTGACCCTCGCCATTCGTTCTGGCGCACCACGGGTGTAGAATCCGCGCGCGCCACCCCCCCGGCTGGCGCAACGCCATGCGGCTGAACGACGAGGTGGGAGAACACATGGGAGCACTGGACGGACGAACGGTCGCCGTGACCGGCGCGGGACGTGGCATCGGCCGCGCCGTGGCGCTGCTAGCGGCGGAGGAGGGCGCATCGGTTGTCGTCACCGACAACGGCTGTGAGCCCGACGGCACCGGCGGCAGCCACGACTTCGCCGACGCGACCGCCGAGGCGATCACGACGGCCGGCGGCAAGGCTGTCGCGACCTACGGCGATGTCGCCTCATGGGAGGGTGGCGAAGAGACGATCAAGGCCGCGCTCGACACCTACGGCACGATCGACGCGCTGGTGAACTGCGCGGGCATCGTCCGCGACACCCCAATCTGGGAGATGACCGAAGAGGACTGGGACACCGTGATCCGCGGCAACATCAAGGCACTCTTCGTGCCCACGAAGTTCGCCGGCATCGCGATGCGCCAGCAACGCTACGGGCGCATCGTGAACATGGTCTCGGACGCCGGTCTCGGCGCCGTCGGCAGCACGAACTACGCGGCGGCCGGCGAGGGTGGCGTGGGCTTCACGCGCACCTCCGCCCGCGACATGGGGCGCTATGGCGTGACGACCAACGGCATCTCGCCGCTGGCGCGCACGCGGCTCTCCGGTGGGCTCTCGGAGCAGCTGAGGCCGCCCGCGGGCATCGTCTCGGCGGACGAGGTCGCGCGCATCGGCGCGCCCGACCCGACGCTGCAGTGGAAGGGCGAAGGCCACGCGGACGACCCGGCCAGCATCGCACCGCTCGCCGTCTACCTCGCAAGCGAGGCGGCCGGTGAGGTCAACGGGCAGTTCTTCGGCGTGCGTGGAGGCGACATCTACCTCTACTCGCACCCCGGGATCGACCGTCAGATTCTGACCTATGGGCGTGCCTTCACGCTCGATGAACTCGATGAGCAGATGCCCCGCACGCTTGGGCTCGGCATCGCCAACCCGGTCAACGGGTAGAGGGGAGACGACGATGGGCAACCGCCTTGAAGGACGAGTAGCAATCGTGACCGGCTCGGGCCGGGGCATCGGCCGCGGTGTCGCGCTGATGCTGGCGGAGGAGGGCGCATCGGTGGTGGTCGCCGACTTCGGTGGCAACCTCGATGGCAGTGGCGTCGAACAGACTCCCGCCGACGAGGTGGTGGAGGAGATCCGTAAGGCCGGTGGACAGGCTGTCGCCAACTACGGCGACGTCTCCAAGTTCGATGACGCCGGCAGCATGGTGCAGTCGGCGCTCGACGAGTTCGGCCGCCTCGACATCCTCTGTCACGTCGCGGGCATCCTGCGCGACCGCATGGTCTTCAACATGACGGAGGAGGAGTGGGACGCCGTGCTGGCGGTGCACCTGAAGGGTGCCTTCAACACGGTTCGGCACGCGGTCGAGCCGATGCTGAAGCAGCGCTACGGCCGCATCCTGCTCTTCTCGTCGGGCTCCGGTCTCGGCGCGTCGGGGCAGGCGAACTACAGCGCGGCGAAGGAGGGCATGGTCGGTTTCTCGCGGGCACTGGCACGCGAACTCGGCCCATACGGCATCTCGTCGAACGCGATCTACCCCGGCGGGGCGACACGCATGACGGCCTCCGTGCCGCCATCGACCTCGACGCTGCGGGCGGCCGCAGGCATCGGCGGTCCCGCCGCGCGGGCGACCGGGCCGACGGAGGAGCAGCGACGCGCTCAGCAGGACACGCCTGACGGTACGCCGCGTGACCCGCTGAACAACGCACCGACGACGGTGTGGCTCTGCTCCGAGCCGGGCGGCCAGATCAGCGGGCAGGTGATTGGCAGCTCCGGCTGGCAGGCCTCGCGCTACTCGATCCGGCAGGTCACGCGCAGCATCTCACACCCGACGCGGTGGAAGGTCGATGAGCTGGCGGACGTCGTGCCCGGACAACTGACGGCCGGCATCACCAACCCGGCACCGATGCCGCCTCCAGCCGAGGACTAAGCGCGAGCACGAGCGACGAGACCAGAGCGAGGCGGCCCCTACCACGCAGAAGGGGCCGCCTCGTTGTTTCTGCCGCCGGCAGAGGAGCAACCCATGGCGACGATTCAGAGCGCGACCGGACCGATCGACTCAGACGACCTCGGCTTCACCCTCATGCACGAGCATGTCTACGTCGGCTGGGCCGCGATGCTGCACGAGTACCCGGAGCGCTTCGACTTCGACGAGATCCTGGCGCAGGCGGTCGAGCGGCTGCGCCAAGCCAGCGAGGCAGGAGTGCGCACAATCGTCGACTGCACCCCGATCGGCCTCGGGCGTGAGGCGGGGCTAATCCGCGACGCGGCGAAGCAGTCCGGCATCCAGATCATCGCGCCGACCGGCCTCTACTACCAGGTTCCTTTCTACTTCTCTTCTCGCCCGACACAGGTGATCACCGAAGTCCTCGTGAGCGACATCGTCGACGGGATCGGCGATAGCGGGGTCCGCGCCGGCGTGATCAAGTGCGCGACCGAGCCGGAGATGGACCGCATGAACGAGCGCGTGCTGCGAGGGTCAGCGCGTGCCCATCGCGAGACCGGCGTGCCGATCGTCACGCACACGTATCCCGCGAACCGCACGGGCCTCGACCAGCAGAGCGTCTTCAAGGATGAAGGCGCCGACCTGGGCCGCATCGTGATCGGGCACTCCGATGACTCCGATGACATCTCCTACCTGGAGGAGATCATCGACAACGGCAGCTACTGCGGGATGGACCGCATCGGCATCGAGAATCCTCGCACCAACGAGCAGCGAGCGGACATGGTGGCGGCGCTGGTCGAGAAGGGCTACGCGGAGCGCATCACGCTCTCGCACGACGCCTCAGGCTGGTTCGACTTCAGCGCCTCGCAGGACCGGATGACCGAGGTGATGCCGAACTGGCGCTGGACGTACATCCCGACAGACTTCTCGGCGATGCTGCTCGACCGCGGTATCTCCGATGCGGACATCGAGCAGATGATGGCCGGCAACCCGCGCGCCATCTTCGGCCAGACCGAGTCGTACTAGCGGGCGGATCGAGCGATGCCGACAGCATATGAACGCGCACTCACGGCGCTTGCGCCGGAAGTGATCGCGGAGACCATCCGCATCACCGAGGTGCCCGCCCCGACCGGCCGGGAGCGAACACGCGCCCGCTACGTCCACTCGCTGTTCGAGGAGATCGGCGGCTGGGATGAGTTGGCGATCGACGGCATCGGCAACGTGATCGCGATCCGTCGAGGGCGCAGCGATGCGGCGCGCGTGCTGGTCGGTGCCCACCTCGACACCGTCTTCCCGGACGCGGAGACGCCGGTGACGCGTTCGCGCGGGACGCTGCACGGGCGCGGGGTCGGCGACAACAGCGCCGGCGTCGCCTCGCTACTAGGCGTCGCACAGGCCATCCGGTCGACGCGGCCGCGTGGCCTCGGCGACGTGCTTTTCGCGGCCAACGTCGGCGAGGAGGGGCGCGGCGACCTGCGCGGAATTCGCCGCCTGCTGCGCGACTACGGCCGCGACTTCGACTGCATGATCGCGCTTGAGGCGCACGGCCTGAACCGCATCCAGACCGGCGGCGTCGGCTCGATCCGCTACGAGGTGAGCGTACAGACCGATGGCGGGCACTCGTGGGGCGCCTACGGCCGGCCAAACGCGATCTCGCTGCTCGCGCGTGCGATCACTGCGCTCGACGCAGTGGCGCCGGCGGTCGGTGTCGCGCCGAAGGCGACGATCAACGCCGGCGTGATCAGCGGTGGGCGCAGCATCAACACGATCGCCCCGCACGCGATGTTCGAGCTCGACATGCGCTCGGAGGACGCCGCCAAGCTCGACGCGCTGCACGACGCGGCCAAGCGAGCAATGCGAGGCGCACTCGCTGGCGAGGCACGACTGCAGTTCAAGCGCATCGGACTGCGCCCGGCCGCGCGGGTCGCGGCCGACCATCCGCTGATCCGCGCGATGGTCGATGCCCGTCGCGGCCTGCGGCTGCCGGAACCGAGCTTCGGCGTCGGCAGCACCGACGCGAACGCGCCGATGGCGGCGGGCATGCCCGCAACCTCGATCGGCGTCACCACGGGCGGCGAGGCGCATACCGAACGCGAGTGGATACACACGGCGCCCTTCCGTCGCGGCGTGCCCTACGTCGGACGTGCGGTCGCGGCCGCAGCGCGCCTGCCGCGATCTTCGGTACGGCGCGGGCGGACTCAGGGCTAGCTCGCCCAACCGAGCTGCGAGCACCGGAATCGACTATTCTCTGTCTTCGATTCCTAATTCGAATCGCGAAAGAGGCCCTCATGTTCATCGTGCAGAACAAGTTCTAGGTGAATGAGGGCTTCGAGGGGCACAGCGGCCAGACGGGCATCGGCACCGTCCCCGGCTTCCTCTACACCGCCCGCCTGAAGGGCGACGAGCAGGGCGCCTTCTCGGTCGGGGAGGATCGCGCTGCCTTCGACGCGTGGGTGGGCTCTGACGCGTTCAAAGCAGCGCACGGCCGTGCACCGGCAGAGGGCGCTCTGGCTGGCCGCCCAGAGCTGACCGTCACCAAAGTGCTGTGGGCCGAGGGAAGCATCGTCCTGACCACCGTCTGACCCGCTCTCACCCCCTCGGCACCCATGTGACGCGGGCGTACGCTTGATCGCCTGATCACGACCAGCAATCGAGGACGCGCCGATGGGATTCTGGGTTCGAGAGACCTTCGCTTCGCTGCGCTTGCCCGGCTACCGCACGCTCTGGATCGCGACACTGCTCAATTTCGCGGCTCTCTGGTGCAGCATCGTCGCGCGTGGCTTTCTCACCTTTGAGCTGACCGAGTCCGCCGCCGCGCTTGGCGCGATGTTCTTCGGATTCGGCCTACCGATGCTGGTCCTCGCCCCGGTCGGAGGAGTGATCGCCGACCGGCTGTCACGCAAGACGGTGATGATCATCGTGCAGTGGTCGTTCGTCGCAACGAACACGGCGATCGCAATTGTCGTCCTGGCAGACGCGGTCGAATTCTGGATGCTGTTCGTGGCCGCGATCGCCGAAGGTGCCGGCGTCGCGCTCGGCATCCCCGCCCGGCAAGCGCTGATCGGCGACCTCGTCGAGGAGGACGACCTGGGGAACGCAGTGGCGTTGCAGCAGGTCTCGTTCAACGGCGTACGCATCATCGCCCCCGCCATCGCGGGCGCGCTGATCGCGGTGAATTTCGTCGGTACCGGCGGCGTCTACATCCTGCAGTCGGCCGTCTACGCGGCCTCCGCGGTCGTGATGATCTGCGTACCCCGCGTCGCCGCCCAACAGCCCGAGGAGCGGATTTCACCGCTACGAGGCGTGATCGAGGGCATCCGCTACGTCCGCAACCGCCCTGCAATTCTCACGCTCGTGCTGTTCGTCTACGCGGTGAACCTGACGGCCTTCACATACATCGTCTTCATCCCTGCGATCGTCAGCGATGTCTTCGACCGCGGTTCAGTCGCACTGGGCATCATGACCACATCGATCGCCGTCGGCGCGTTTGCCACTTCGCTGCCGGCCGCCGCGATCGCCGACCGCCCGATCGGCTGGATGGTGCACATCTGGTCGGCGTTCGCTTTCAGCATGCTGGTGGTCGCGTTCGCCCTCGCACCCGTCTACGCCGTCGCCCTCGCGGTCGGCGTCGGGCTGGGCGCGGCGGAGACGGGGTTCCTCTCGCTCAACGCGTCACTGGCGATGCGCTTTGCGCACAGCGACTACTACGGCCGCGTGAATGCCGTGATGCTCTTTGGCTTCGCGCTGAACGGCCTGATCGGGTTGCCGGTCGGTCTGCTGGCCGACGCGATCGGCATCCGCGAGACGATGTCCGGGCTGGGTGTCGCCTCGACGTTGCTGGTGCTCGTAGTGTTCCTCTACTCGCGCCGCATCGACGCTCGCAGCAACGCTCGCGCTCCCTCTGAGGGCGGTCGGGCGGGAGACGCGACCACCGCGCCCACCGCCGCCTCCTAGCCCCAGCAGCCCCGTTCGTAGTCCCGCCCCGCGCGATCAGCGGGTAGACTTCCCGCGCGCAGACCACAACGCCCGCGACAAGGAGCGAAGCGATGCCCGACCCTCAGAGCCCTGACGCACAGAGCCCCGATCCCCTCAGCAGCGACTACCTGCCTCAGATGCAGGCGTGCGCGGACGCGATCGACCTCGGCGCGCGGCAGTACGTGCTGCCGACCGAACACACCGCGAAGGTCAACGGCATCGACTTCCACTACGTCGATTGGGGCAACGACCACCTGCCCCACGTCGTGCTGCTGCACGGCGGCGCGCTGACCGCGCACACGTGGGACATGGCCTGCCTGCTGCTACGCGACAAGTACCACATCATCGCCCCCGACCAGCGCGGTCACGGCGACACGGGATGGTCGACGGACGAGCAACTGGCCGCGAACAGCGACCTGATGAGCGATGACACGATTCAGTTCATCGACCACCTCGGCTACGACCGCATCAGCCTCGTCGGCATGTCGATGGGCGGGATGAACTCGATCCGCTACGCGGCAAAGCATCAGGACCGCCTCGATGCGCTCTGCATCGTGGACATCGCGCCCGAGACGATGCGCACGGGCATCGTTGAGATGGAGCAATTCCGCTACGACACGGAGACGATGGATCACTTCCAGGACTTCCTGGACCGCGCGCAGAAGATGGTGCCCCATCGTGCCGCCGCCCACCTGGAGTACAGCCTGCTGCACAGCCTGAAGCCGACCGCGGAGGGGCGCTGGACCTGGAAGCAGGACGACCGCGGACGCCGCGCCGCCGACGCGCCGAACCTCAGCAAGGACGAGATGCAGGCCGCGCTCGAGCAGCGCGCGGAG
>DASCRM010000091.1:0-4403 GCA_034406555.1 Dehalococcoidia bacterium
TGCTAGCGCATCAGATCGCAGGGGTGGTCGCGGCGGTACTGAACAAGCCGGCGGAGGCCGACCTCGGGGCCGCATGACGTGGTGACTCCTGGGTCGACACGCGAGCCAACAGATGCATGGGTGCGACTGGTGCGCCGCCAGCTCCTAGCCTGGGGGCACACCAATCATCAAGACTTCCCGTGGCGTCGCGAGGGGTCTCCTGCGGGTGGTTCGACCTTGAGGACGTCAGCGCCGAAATCGGCGAACAACTTCGTCGCGTACGGCCCCACGACGTCGCGCGTGAGATCGAGAACGCGAATCGCTTCCAGCGGCCCCGCCATGTTTCGCCTCCAAGTACGGATACGGCGTACATGATACGCGTGGCCGAGGGACACCAGTGCCATGTTCGTTGCGGCGCCGAACAGCTTCGAGTAGCGGCTCGTGGGCCTCGGCCGCTACTCGAGTGCGAAGGCTTCGTCGGCGAGTGCCACGATGTGGCGGCCGATCACGAGGGAGGACGTCGCACCGGGTGACGGCGCGTTGAGCACGTGGACGGCATTGTCGGTTCGTTCTATCACGAAGTCGTCGAGCAACGCTCCGTCGCGGCTCACGGCCTGCGCCCGCACCCCGGACCCGCCGGGCCGGAGTGCGCCGGCAGCCACTTCCGGGATCATGCGCTGCAGGTCTCTTACAAAGACCGACTTCCTGAATGAGCGATTGACCTCCGCGGCTCCGGTCTTCCATTGCCTGCGGGCGACTCGCCAGAATCCTGCGAAGCCTAGCGTGTCGAAGAGGTCCCGAAGGTTGACGTCGCGCTTGCGGTATCCCTCGCGCGCGGTGGCGAGCACCGCATTCGGCCCCGCCTCGACGTAGCCCTTGACGTTGCGCGTGAAGTGGACTCCGAGGAAGGGCAGGTCGGGATCGGGTACCGGGTAGATGAGACCACGCACCAGGTGCTGACGGTCCTGCCGCAACGTGTAGTACTCTCCGCGGAACGGCACGATGCGAACGTCTCGTCGCGCACCCATGAGAGCGGCGATGCGGTCCGCGTGCAGCCCGGCGCAGTTGACGACGAAGCGAGCGCGATACTCGCCATCCTCGGTCTCGATGTTCGAGACGCCATCGCGCTGAACGATCGCTGTGACCCGAGCGCCGAGATGGATCTCCCCGCCTGATTCGCGGACGCGCCGCCCGTACTCGTCGGCGATCGCCGTGAAGTCGACGATGGCCGTGGACGGCGCCCACAGTGCCCGGATCGCAGCGACATGGGGCTCTATCTCGCGTAGGCGGGCGGGCTCGATTATCTCGAGGCCCTCGACGCCATTGGCGAGGCCACGCTCGTAGAGCGAATCGAGGCGCGGTAGCTCCTCCTTCCGTGTCGCGACAATCACTTTGCCGCAGCGCTCGTAGGGGATGCCGCTGGTCTCGCAGAACTCGACAATGGATGCCCGTCCCGCGACGCAGAACTGTGCCTTCTTGGAATCCGGACGGTAGTAGATCCCGGAATGGATCACGCCGCTGTTGTGGCCGGTCTGCTGACCGGCCAGGCGTCCGTCCTTCTCAAGCACGGCGAGGCGCAACCGCGGGTGGCGTTGCAACAGATGCATCGCGGTCGAGAGGCCGATAATGCCCCCGCCGATCACTACCACGTCGTAATGTCCGCTCACGGCCTAATCCCCCCTCGCCCACCTGTGGTACTGCCGCCGCCGGCCATAGACGAGCAGGCGTCGACGCGACGAAAGCGATGATAGCGTGGCTCCGCGCGGCGATGATGCCCCGCTGTTCCGAGGGCCTCGCCGAAGCGGTGAGGGTCGGGTTGCGATGACCGTCCGCTTGCTCCTCCACAAGCTTGCCCAAGCCCTACTTCAGTTGCCGGTCGAACCAGTCGAGAGCGAGGTCGGAGGCTTCGTCGAAGCGGTCGTTGTACACTTGGTACCGGGTGATCCCTTCGATCACGCGATACTCGATGGGGGCATTGCCCGCGCCCTTCATGCGCTCGTAGACGAGTCCTGAATTGCGGTGGCGGTCGAACAGCTCCTCGTGCTCGGCGTCGATCAGGAGCAGCGGTACGTCGATCTCTTCAGCGAACTCGACGGGGCCCCAGTAGTACATCTTCGAGCGATGCGGTGTGCCGCTCAGGCGGGCGTCATCGTCGTTGTCCTGCGGCACCGGCTCAACCTCACCTCGGGCCTGCCGAATCGCGGCGCGGTGCATCGCCTCGCGTGCGTCCGTGGCATTGAGGCTGTGTGAGTCCATGCCGCCGACCTGGCTGACGGCACATCTCACGCGCGGGTCGTGCGCTGCGGTCCAAACGACGAGGCCGCCGCCGTAGCTCGATCCCCAGATGCCGATGCGGCCAACATCAACGTCCGGCTCCCCCTCGATGTAGTCGATCGCGTGGCGGACGTCCCACAGCTCGTCGAAGGGGTCGACGACCTCGCGGATCACCCGGACGCGGACCGTCGTCTCGGTGCGCTCGGCCGGGAGGTCGTCGAGGACGATGACCTTGCCGTCGCTCTCGCCCCAGCCACGGTAGTCGAACGCGAGCACGACGTAACCGGCGGCGGCCAGCTTGTCACCGAGGCCGATATTGCGGAGATGTTCCTTCGTGCCGCCCCAACCGTGGCAGAGCACGATCGCTGGGCGCGGACCGTCGCCGGCATCGTCTCTCGGCCGGTAGAGGTCGCCCGCCAGGCGGGTGCCCTCGCTCCAGAACTTGACCTGTTCGGCAACCATCGCACGCGACCGTAGAGCCGGTGGGGTCGGATGTCCAGCGAGGCAGGAGCCGGCCCGCGCTATCATCGCGCCAGCAACGGAGTTCTCTCATCGGAGGCTGTTATGGAGACAGAAGCCGCAACGTTGACCCGCGAGCTAGAGGGTTTTGCCCGCGAGCGCGGAGCCGACCTCTTCGGCGTGGCTGACCTGCGCGCAGCTGGCGACCTTGACCTCCCGCGCGACGGGCCCCGCGTGGACTTTCCTCTGGCAGTCTCGCTGGCGATGTGCCTTAACGACGCTATCGTCGATGGGCATGACCCCAGCGAGGGGCACAGGCGGAGCCTCTACTGGCATCACATCTACGATGTGGTTACCCCCGCCCTGGACGTTCTGGCTCACGATGTCTCACGTTGGCTGGCCACCCGCCGCTTCCAGGCGTTCCCGGTACCGGGCTCCTCGCCATACGACGCGAAGCGACTGCAGGGCATCTTCTCCCACAAGCTGGCGGCGCATCTGGCTGGGCTGGGGTGGATCGGAAAGAACAGCCTGCTGCTCACCAGGACCTTCGGCCCGAGGGTGCGTCTGGTCACGGTGCTAACCGATGCCCCCCTGGAAGCGAGATCGTCCCTGGATAGGCGATGCGGTCGCTGCACCGATTGCATCGATGCCTGCCCGGTGGATGCTTTCAGCGGAGCGGAGTTCCAGGCGGATCAGGCCCGTGAAACCCGCTTCGACGCCTTCAAGTGCAGCGAGTACCGCCGCGAGCATGCATGTGGACGCTGTGTCGCCGTGTGTCCCGTCGGCAGCCACAGGAAACGGCGCGTGTAACGAGGCCACTCCAGAGTCCCGAGCGGGAGCCGACCTGGTCGCCGAACGCCGACATGGACCCGGAGCTAGCTTCCGGCCGGACGCTCATCGGCGCTCATCCAGTGGAGGAAGCCTTCGCGCCCAGCACCCGCGACCAGTTCGATGCGGACCCCGAGCGTGTCTTGCGGGCTCAGGTACGCGAATCCCGCTGGGGGACCGCCACCTTCCGGCTCCCTGAGCGATACTAGTTCGGCTTGAATGCCGAGCGCGGCAGCTTCTTCCAGCGTCTCCGCGATATCGTCGACCCAGTAGCCCAGGTGGTAGACGCCCTCTCCCTGCTCGCGTAGATGCTCGGTCGCACTCCACTCGACATCGCTCGTTGGCTGCACGAGTTCCAGAAACGGCGGACCAGTAGATGAGAAGGCGAGCCTCGCACCGATGCCGGGCTGGGGTTCACCGTGCCACAGCGCGGGCTGCCGTGTCGCCGCAGGTGGTGAGGACGCCGGGGCGCGCTCCCGCCACTCAGCAACCCCGAACGCTTCGGCGTATCGCTCCTTCGCTGCGTCGAGGTCGCGCACCACGATCCCGATGTGGTACGGCGCGCCAAGATCGAGTCCTGCGGGCTGGTCGCTCATCGTTCGCTCCCTTCTTCAACTCGGCAACCCGATTCTAAGCCTGCGCAGACCGTCTGCGCGCTATCATTCCGTCCGTCATGCCAAGCGAACGCATCCAACGACGGATAGACGCCTTTCTCGATGAGGCCGACGAGGCCGCTTCTGCCGGCAGCTGGGAGTCCGTGGGGGAGAAGGCGCGCGCTGTCCTCGACCGGAGTGGCCTCCGTGATCGAGGCGTCGATCTCGATGCGAGGAATCCACTTGAGCCACGTCGGGAAGTACCAGTTC
>DASCRM010000092.1:0-10877 GCA_034406555.1 Dehalococcoidia bacterium
CGCAGATCACGTGCAGCACGTGCCCGCCCCCGATCGCGTAGCCCGCGACCAGTGCGATCACCGGCTTCGGCATCGACCGGATGTATCGCTGGAGCGGCAAGACGTTCAGTCGAGGCACGCCGTCGTCGCCGACGTAGCCGCCATCGCCGCGCACTCGCTGGTCGCCGCCGGAGCAGAACGACCGCCCGCCCGCGCCGGTCAGCAGCACCACGCCGATATCGGCGTCCGCGCCGGCGTCGTGGAACGCCTCCGTCATCTCATCGATCGTCTTCGGACGGAACGCGTTGTGCAGCTCCGGCCGGTTGATCGTGATCCTCGCGATACCTTCCGCCTTCTCATAGAGAATGTCGGTGTACTCGCTTACCGGCTGCCAATCGATGCTCATCGCGTCCTCCCGCCAACCCATCTCAGCACATGTTTACGACATTCCGGACCAGTCAGCGAGGCCCTGACGATTACAGGCGTGACAGACAGGACGTTCCAATCCAATTCCACTCCGAATCCAGAGCATTCCAATCCAGGCAGGGCGTGGGGCGGCAGTCCCACATTTCTCGGGGCGGGAGGGCGGGCATTATATTGCGAAGGTTCAACGACGCAGGCAGCTACGCTGAGCCGTGAACCCGACGCAAGAACGGCAGCACTACCTCGCCGAACGCCTCCGGCCGCTCGATGTGCGCAGCGTGCCCGGCGTCATCGATCAGCTGCACCTGCGCATCCGGCAGCCCCTGCGCCATCTCATGCGCGATCGCCGCGAACTTCCCGTCGAGCGCCCCGGCGACGAGCAGCGAGGGCGCCTGCACCTCGCGCAGGCGGTTGTGGATCGGCTCCTGCGCGCCCGCACCCATCCCTCGCAGACTGTTCGCCAGCCCCGTCGCGGAGTTGCGTAGCCGGCCCTCGCGGATCGCCGAACGCACCTCGTCGGGCAGCGAGCGCTGCGTCTCGAACAACGGTACGACCTCCCAAGAATCGACGAAGGCCGGCACGCCATCGCCCTCGATCCGCCCGGCGAGCTCCTCATCGCTGATCATGCGCGCGATGCGGTCCTTGCCGATCAGGCCGGAAGTCGCACCTTCCAGCACCAGCGCCGAGACCACATCCGGCCGTAGCGTGGCGAGCTGAAGCGCGGTGCGCCCACCCATCGAGTAGCCGAGCCACGCCGCGCGTTCGTGCCCGAGCGACCGCACCACCGCGACGAGATCGTTGGCGCAACGCTCCATCGCGTAGCGACCGACGTCCGGCGGCGCATCGGACTCGCCGTGGCCCACGATGTCGATCGCGATCGTCGTGAACTCGGGCGTCAGCAGCTCCATGATCGGCGTCCAACCGGCCGCAGCGCCCGTGAAACCGTGCAGCAGTACGACGGGAGGCCCCTCCCCCGCCTGCTCGACGTTCAGCGCCAGCCCATCGACGTCCACTCGCGTCATCCTCGGGCCCCTGCCTCATCGAGGCCCGAGTCACTGAGGGCGGCGCGCACTGCCTCGTGTGCTCGCACCCACACCTGCTGATGCAGCTCCACGTTGCGAACGCGCTCCGTGCGTAATTCGAGCACCGAGAGCCCCGGCGTGCCGATCGCGGAGCTGAGCGCCTCGCCCCAGCCGCCGTCGACGCCGCTGCCCTCCAGCGTCGCGAAGCTGCCGCCGTGCATCTCCACCGCGCCTCGGAAGTCGAGACCATGCGGCGTCCCGAACCACTCTTCGAAGCGGTCGGGCAGCGCCTCGGCCTGCGGCAGGAAATGGAAGATGCCGCCACCGTTATTGTTCACCAGCAGCACCGTCAGGTCCAGCCCGTGGCGACGCAGCGCCCACAGTCCGTTCAAGTCGTGGAAGAACGAGAGGTCGCCGACCAGCAGCGCCACCGGGCCGCTGGTTCCCACCTCGCCAGCCGCCGCCGCGCCGACCGCCGACGAGACGACACCATCGATGCCCGAAGCGCCGCGCGTACCGACGATCCGCAACTCGCGACCGAGTGCCGGCAGAAACGAATCGAGATCGCGCACCGGCATGCTGTTGCCCACGACCAGCGTCGCACCATCCGGCAGCGCGCCGGCCAGCTCCACGCCCGCGCGGCCCTCGAACGGCTCATCGCACGCATCGAGGGTCGCTCGCTGCGCCTCCCGCGCTGCCGCGTTCGCCGCCGTCCAGAAGTTCGCCCACTGCTCGTCGGTGGCATCGCCATCATCGAGGCGCACCAGCAGCGCGCTGCAGAACGCTTCAGGGTCCGCCCGCACCACCTCGGTCGCCAGCGCATCCGGATCGCGCCAGCCCGCGGCATCGACGACAACGTGCGACGCCTCCGTCAGCCCGACCAGCCACCCGTTCGTCGCCTTCGAGGTCAGCGCGGCACCGAATCGCAGCACCACCTCCGGCGTCACGGCAGCGGCGAACTGCTGATCGCGCAGCAGCGCGTCGTAGCTGTCGACTACCGACCCAAGGTCGTGACCGCCGACGCGCACCCCGGAAAGTGGGTCAGCGAGCACCGGCCAGCCCAGCGCCACAGCGAGCGCGACAATTTCGGTCACGGGTAGCGGCGGCGACTCCGGCCCGCAAACGATCACGCCGCGACGACCCGCGAAGTCCTCCGCGCAACGCGCCACGAGCTCTCCCGAGACTGCGGAGGCGACCGGCTCAACCTTCACGGTGGGCGTCGCGGTTGCCGCCCCAGCTCCATCCGCCGAGTTGGAGATCAGCGGCTCGCGGAACGGGAAGTTGAGGTGCACGGGCCCGGCCGGCGCACCCCTCGCCAGCTCAACCGCGCGTGCGGCGGTGCGGGTGGCGTAGCGCTCCACGGCCTCGCTGCCGTCGGCGACGGGCATATCGACCGCCCACCTCGCGTGGCTGCCGAAGAGCGCGACCTGGTCGATCGTCTGTGCCGCGCCGACAGCGCGCAGCTCCGGCGGCCGGTCGGCCGTCAGCACCACCAGCGGCACACGAGAGAGCCAGGCTTCGACCACCGCAGGCAAGAAGTTCGCCGCCGCCGAGCCGGACGTGCAGATCAGCGCCACGGGCTCGCCGATCTCACGCGCCAGCCCCAGCGCGAAGTACCCCGCCGAACGCTCATCGAGGTGCAACCAGCTTCGGAACGACGCGTCACCGGTGAACGCCACCGTCAGCGGCGTCGACCGCGACCCCGGGCAGATCACGACCTGCGAGACGCCGGAGGCCCGCAGCTGCGCGGCAAAGCCAGCGATGTAGCGGTCAGCGGCCTCAGTCATGCAGCAACCTCTCGGAACGCCTAGCTCTCGATTCGATCCAATCTCCAGAACGAGGGGGAGCAGGGGGCGGAGCCCCCTGCTCTATGGGCGGGTGGGCGGGTCTTCTACCCAACGGTCCCAGGCCACGATCGTCACGCAGCGTCAGCATCAGACTCGCACCGCCGCCCTCGAACCGATCGAGGCGCGACCGGGACAGCCGATCAGCCAGCCGTCCCCGAGAGGGCCTCCGTCAGCGGATTGAACTTCAGCTCGACTTCCGCGAGCTCCGCCGCCGGCTCAGAGTCTCCCATAATTCCGTTCCCGGCGAACAGCCACGCGCGCGTCCCGCGCACCAGCGCCGAACGCAGCGCCACGGCGAATTCCCCATCACCCGCGCCGTCGACCCAGCCGACCGGCCCGGCGTACCAGCCGCGGTCCATCGCCTCATGCGCCGCGATCACCTTGCGCGCCGCGTCGGTCGGCCATCCGCAGACCGCTGGCGTCGGGTGCAGCCGTTCGACGAGCTCCAGCACATCGACGCCGGGCAACGCCTCGCCGGAGATCTCCGTCGAGAGGTGTTGAATATTGCGAAACTTCCGCAGCTGCGGCTGATTCGGGGCGCGCAGGTTGATCGTCGCGTCCGTTAGCGCCTCGCGGATCGCGCGCACCACCGTCTCGTGCTCGATGCGATCCTTCGCACTCTCCAGCAGCGCCTGCCCGATCTCGGCGTCCTGCTGCTCCGTCATCCCACGTTGCGCCGAACCGGCGAGGCCAAGCACGCTCACCGCGCCGCCGGCGAGGGCGACCAGCAACTCCGGGCTGGCACCGAGGAACGTTGCGCCGCCCTGGCTGACCGTGAAGAGGTGGCAGTGCGGGTAGTCGCGCCTCAGCTTCGCCATCGTCGCGCCGACGTCGATCGTCCCGTCGCCGCCGAGTTGGCGGGAGGCGGCAAGTACCGCCTTCTCGTACAGCCCGTCGCGCACCTCGGAAGCGATCGCGGCGACGCTCTCACGCCACCGCTCGCGGTCGACATCGCGCAGCACCGCCAGCGAGGGGCCTGCGGGTGCCTCCTCAGCGGCGTCGGGGTCGATCAGCTTCGCGAGCCGCTGCGGATCGACTCCCGGTGCGACGACGACGCCGACCGTCCCGCCATCGCGTACGAACAGCAGCTCCGGCAGCACCAGCGCGCCGCACGCGAAACCATCCCATGGCCCGCCGGGCGGATGATCCTGCCGGAAGGCGAAGCCGCCGAGCATCCGAGGCCGCAGCGCTTCTGCCTCTGCCTCCGCCGCCCCATCAGTGCCCAGCAGTCGCGCGATATCGGGTCGCAGCGCGCTCGGCGTCTCGCCTGCGGGAAGCTCCGCGCGCCCAACCTCGCCGATCGCCACCAGTGCGAGATCCACGTCGGGCCGTTCGTATGAGGCGGTTACGCCACTCACGTCGCGTCGTGAGAGCAGCGCCGAGGGGTCGAAGGCGCTCGGCAGGCGCACACCCACGAAGCGATCGGGCGCGCCACCGCGCAGCTCGATCACACGCACAACGACCTGATCGCCGCTCACGTCAGAACCCCTCCGCGTACACGCAATTCGTGAAAAAGCCGAGCCCCGGGCCCGGCCGCCGCAGTATATGAGCGCGCGAATTTATGCGCCTGAGATCTGGGCCTGAGACGAACGAAGCCCAGCTAGCGGACGGGGATGCGGTGCTCTACCGTCGGTGCCTCGCTGACGCTGCTCACGATCGTGACCACCTCTGCGTGAGCATCGGCGGGGAAGAGCACGGCGATGCAGACCGCCCCGGGGAACAACACACCGCAGCGGCGGACGCGCGTACGCAGCGGATCGTCCGGCGGGCCGATGTAGAAATCGAACGACCGCTTCGCTCCCGCAACATTGACCGCACCGAAAATCGTCCACTTCGTGGGGCCGGCATCGATCCCCAGCGCGAAAAAGTCGTAGTCAATGTCCCAGGCGGGCCAGCGCAGCCCCCCGGCGAGCGGTCCGGTGCCGACCGCGGAGCAACCCAGCGAGTTGCAGGCCTTCATCGAGGTCTCCCGTACCCCCGTCGTCAGGACACGTCGGTCGCTCGCCACGCCCTTCGTCCCCAGCGTGAGGTCCCAGTCGACGGGCGCCGACGCCAGCTCGTGGTCGCTACAGGTCACCATGTCGGGTACCAGCGTCGATGCACCGCAGAGCTGATACGAACTTGCCCCGGTAACCGGTCGCCACCCGATCAGCGCATTTCCCTCGCTCGACGGCAGGAACGAGATCAGCGCCGGCGCCTGCGCAGGCGGCCCATCCGCAACCGCGACGGCGACGTCGACGCTCTCAGTAGCCGTGCCACGGTGGAAGAACGGGTCGAACACCGTCACCTCAAAGACCAGCGTCACACCAGTCGTCTGAGGGGCGACGAAACTCACGCTTGAACCAATCGCGTCGAGAGCAACGGTGGGGCCGGAGAGCTGCACCCACTCGTACGTCAGCGGCTTGCCCTCCGGGTCACTACCACTCGCGTTCAGGATCACCATCGTGCCGACGTCGGTAGTCAGTCCGCTGCCCAGGGTCACCGTCGGCGCACGGTCGATCCCGTACAGCTCCTGCACTCGTTGCTGCTCGGAGAGGCTCGGACCGTCCGGGCAGGTTGAGACATCGGTGGGGTCGAAGGACGCGAACATCAAGTCGCCACTCACGTCGCTGTGGCCCAGGCCCAGGGCGTGGCCCATCTCGTGCTTTATCGTCGTCTGGAAGCACTGAAGGGGGACATCCGCCCGCGCCTGCTCATCCAGCACGATGTCCATCTCCGTGAAGTTGCGATCGACGCTGCCGAAGGGCTCGCTCCACTGGCCTAGCGTCTGACCGGCCTGCGTGTCGGTCACGACAGCGCGGTTGTCGTCGAACCCGATTTCATTGCGGCCGTTCGTGAACTCGTATCGAAAGCTCGTCGGACAATCGCCGCTGTATCGCAGCCCGATCGCCGCCTCCGCATCACTCCACACGCGAATCGCAAGCTCGATCGATTCGCGAAATTGCTCGGCCGTGACCGTGGAGGGCCGATTGAACTGGAAGGTGCAGAACTCGACCGGCATGCCGTCAGCCGCCCACCGGCCCGGCGGCGGGCCGAAGTCGTCCGTGAAGAAGTCGATCGTCAGCGGCACCGCGGAGTCGTGCGGCGAACCTTCACGCACCAGCACCACACCGCGGTCGTAGGGCACCGACCCCCCGCCATCGCCAAGAGCGCGATCCGCGCCCCCCGCGAGCCAGCCGAGGGCAAACACCAGCGCGAGCACCGTGACTGCGGACAGCCTGCGCCTCGAACGCCGTCTCAACTTCAGCGGCTCTTCGATGACCCATTCCTCCCGGAAGCGATCGCTACGCGACCTGTGGATCACGTTGATGTCACTCCACCAATTATGCAATACCGGGGTCACTCGACTCGCGGCCCGCGTCCGCGTACCGCTCACCACGAGCGCCAATCCAAGGAGGAGTGCGATGCCCGACGGCTTCGACCCGGTCACCATCGAGTCCCGTATCCGCAGCTTCGAGTCCTTCGGCATCCACCGCACCGGCTGGCCCGGCGATGACCAGACCAGCAGCTGGCTCATCTCCGAGCTCGAAGCTGCGGGCATCGCCGCTACGACGGAGCGATTCACCTTCCCCCGCGTCGAACATCGCGTCGCGACGCTGCGCTGGCCCGACGGCGAGGCCACCGGCGTCCCGTTCTACGACGCTGGCGCGACCCCCGCAAGCGGAACCAGCAGCACACTCGGCGCGCCCGACGACGACGACATCTTCGGTCGCATCGTCGTCGCCACCAACAGCGACGACGGATTCGCCGGCCCGGCGATCTACGACAAGCTCGACGAACTGCAGGCGGCGGGCGTCGTCGCGGTCGTGCTCGTGAGTGGCGACGAGGACGGCGACATCCTGCTGCGCAACGGTGAGCGCATCGACCGCCCGCATCCGCTCCCCGTGCTTCAGGTGCCCGTGAACGAGACGCTGACGCTGATCTCGGCGGTCTTCATCGGCGCCGAAGCCACGGTCGAGATCGAAGCGGAACGCCTCGACTCCACCGCCACCAACGTGATCGTGACGCTCCCGGGTGAGGATCCGGACGCGGCTCCGGTGGGCGTGATGACCCCAAAGTCTGGCTGGTTCACCTGCGCCGCCGAACGCGGTGGTGGCCTCGTGATCTGGCTGGGCCTCGCCGAGGCGCTCAACAGCACTCCGCACCGCCGCCCGATCGAATTTGTCGCCAGCTCCGGCCACGAGATTCACCACTACGGCCTGCGCGCCTACATCCGCGCGCGCTCAACGATGGTTCGCGAGGCGGCGGCCTGGCTGCACCTCGGCGCGTCGATCGGCGCACAGCGCCCGATGCCACGCATGGCCGCCAGCGACCAGGCGCTCCACGACCTCGCCGTCGCGGCCTTCGAGGCGGCCGGCAGCGACCCGCGCGAATCCTTCCCCGTCGGCACACCCGGCGGCGGCGAGGCGCGCGAAATCCACGCCGAGGGTGGGCGCTACGTCTCCCTGATGGGCGGCCACCCACTGTTCCACAGCCCCAACGACACCACCGACCGAGCAGTCGACCCCGAAAGCGTCTCCCGCCACGCCCGCGCCTCCCTCCAGATCGTCGAGGACATGCTCAAGCTCTAGCGCGCCGCGATCGACCTCTGGGCCAACCTCCAAGTCGAATCCAAAGTCCGAGGGGGTGCAGGGGGCGAAGCCTCCGCTGCTAAGGGCGGGTGGGCGGGTCTTCTATCCCAATGGTTCACCTGCGAGAACACTCAGCCGCCTCGCTTCCCACCCCGCCGCCTCGCGTGGTACGACCCCCCCTACAACCCCACACTCACGAGGAGCCCGCCCATGTCCACCGTCCACACCATCAACGGCCCGGCCGACAGCGCCGACCTCGGCCGCACGCTCTCGCATGAACACCTCACCAACGGCATGGGCGGCATGGAACGCGTCCCCGGCCTCTACAACAAAGACGACGCCGTAGAGGCCAACGTCGAGGCGTTGAAGCGCGTCAAAGCGGCGGGCATCGAAAGCGTGATCGACCTCACCCCGCTCGACCTCGGTCGCCAGATCTCGCTCTTCGAAAAGGTCGCGGCTCGCACCGACGAACACGGTGTCAACGTCGTCTGCGCGACCGGTGTCTACCGCTGGGTGCCGTCCTACTTCTTCTACCGCGACCCGGACGAAATCGCCGCCTACTTCATCGGCGAGATCGACGACGGCATCGAGGGCACCGCCATCCACGCCGGCATCATCAAGCTCGCGTGGGACCTCGAATATCGGCTCGACGAAGGCTTTGGCGCACCACGCGCAGCACTGGAATCAACCGCCCGCGCCGCTGCCCGAGCCGCAAAGGCGACCGGCGTCCCGATCTCCTGCCACACCCGCGCCATCGACGAACTCGGCACTCCGCTGCTCGACATCTTCGAAGACGAAGGACTCGACCTGCGCGCCGTCACGATCGGCCACAGCAACGACCTCGACTACCTCATCAGCCTCGCGAAGCGCGGCGCCAACGTCGGCCTCGACCGCTTCTTCCTGCGCGCAGGCGAGGAGGAGCTCGCGAGGCGAGGCGGCATCGCGCTCGCTATGGCGCAGGCCGGATACGCGGAGCAGACCTCGCTCGGCCACGACGCCACGCCCTACGGCTGCTGGGGCGGCCGCACCCCCGCCAACCCCGACTGCTGGCTCGGCGTCCCCACCATCGAGGTCCAGTGGCTGCGCGACAACGGCGCCAGCGACGCCGACATCGACGCGATGCAAACCGGCTCCATCCGCGCCACCTTCGAGGCCGCCGCCGCGATGAAGGACTAGCCGAGGGCCACGCCGGTCTGGCTCCAGCTCCAATCCCTCCGGTTCCAGCTCCAATCGGTCCCCTCCAGATCCACCTTCCGAGGGCGTGCAGGGGCGAAGCCCCCGCTGCCAAGGGCGGGTGGGCGGGTCTTCTATCCCAATGGTTCTCCCACCTCGCCAGCCCCGATCGCCGCACCCGATACTGCGACCGGCGCGACGGCTCGCTATACTCCGCTCGCCAACCAACAGCCGAGGGGGAGGGCACCATGACCACGACCCACTACGACGAGATCGCCAAAGATAACGCCAGCCTGGCCAAGCCGCCGAACATCGGCGACTACGACGCCACCTACGCCAACTGGTCGTGGGACACCGTTCGAGTTGAGCTCGACATGCCGAACGGCCTCGTCAACCTCGCCCACGAATGCATCGACCGCCACGCGAACGGCGACAAGGCCGACAAGCCCGCGATGATCTGGCACGGCCCCAACGGCGAGGAAGAGCGCTACACCTACGCCGACATGAAGGCGCAGTCGAACAAGGTCGCCAACGCCCTCACCGAACTCGGCGTCGAGAAGGGCGACCGCATCTTCATCATCGCGGACCGCATCCCGGAGCTGTACTTCACCATGTTCGGCGGTCTCAAGATCGGCGCGATCATGGCCCCGCTCTTCGCCGCCTTCGGCCCTGAGCCGATCAAAGACCGCATCAACCGCGCCGATGGCCGCGTGATCGTCACCGTGCCCAAGCTGCTCTCGAAGGTGAACGAGATCCGCGCCGAGATGCCCTCTGTCGAGTGGGTGATCGTGATGGACGGCCGCGAGGACGATCCGGTCGCCGACGAAGACGTTGCATACACGTCGATCGTCGATGGCGCCTCGGAAGACTTCGACATCGTCCCCACCACGGAGGACGACTGGTCGATCATGCACTTCACCAGCGGCACGACTGGCCTGCCGAAGGGCGCGGCGCACGTGCACGGCGCAGTCGTCGGCCACTACGCCACCGGCAAGTACGTCCACGACATGCAGGAAGACGATATCTACTGGTGCACGGCCGACCCCGGCTGGGTCACCGGCACCAGCTACGGCATGTTCGCCCCATGGAGCAACGGCCTGACCAGCGTGATCGACAACGTCGCCTTCGGCGCGAACCGCTGGTACGAGATCATCGAGAAGCACAAGGTCACCATCTGGTACACCGCCCCCACCGCCATCCGCCTGCTGATGAAGGCCGGCACGAAGGCCACGGAGGGCCACGACCTCTCGTCGCTGCGCTACGTCGAATCCGTCGGTGAACCGCTCAACCCGGAGGCCGTCGTCTGGGGCCAGGACGCCTTCGGCATGCCGATCCACGACAACTGGTGGCAGACGGAGACCGGCGCGATCATGATCGCCAACTACGTCAACATGCCCGTCCGCCCCGGCTCCATGGGCCGCCCCTTCCCTGGCATCGAGCCGGCGATCATCGACGACGAATTCAACGAAATCACCGAACCGATGGTCGAAGGCGCGCTAGCAGTGAAGCCGCCGTGGCCCTCCATGTTCCGCACGTACTGGAACGACCAGGAACGCTACGACTCACGCTTCCAGGGCGGCTGGTACCTGACCGGCGACAAGGCTAAACGCGATGCGGACGGCTACTACTGGTTCGTCGGCCGCGACGACGATGTGATCAACACAGCCGGCCACCTCGTCAGCCCCTTCGAGGTCGAAAGCGCCCTGATCGAGCACGAAGCGATCGCCGAGGCCGGCGTGATCGGCAAGCCCGACGACGTCGCGATGGAGGTGGTGAAAGCCTTCATCACCCTCAACGACGGTCACGAGAACGAACCGAAGCTGCTACGCGAAATCAACCGCCACATGCGAGCCCGCCTCGGC
>DASCRM010000093.1:0-31725 GCA_034406555.1 Dehalococcoidia bacterium
ATCGTGAGGTGCCAGTCGCCATCGAATTCGGTCATGGCTCCCTCACGTGCGCTCTCGAGAGTGGCTGTTCGCGTCGGTCGCGGGATTCTACCGTGACCCGCCGGCTGGGAATTGCGCAGTGTAGGGCACACCCGATGACGGGATTGTACGCGCTGGCTCGGCGCCAGCGCTGGCGCGTCACGATCGTCCTATAGTGCTCGGCTGGTTCGTCGTGTGCCGCAGGAGAAGAGGAGCCTCGCCTTCGCGTTGTTCAGGAGCAACAGTCTTGCTAGCATCGCTGGCACCTCATGCCAGAAGGACTGCCCGCGTACATCCTCGTTGCCCGCATCGGCTCGGTGGTCGGGATGGCGTTCTCACTCGCCAGCGGCCTGCTACTGCTGATCGGCGGGCTGATCGTGCCCTCGCTGATCGCGTTCGCGCTGTTCGCACCCTCGATCGGTCTCATGGTGCTGGCTGAGCGGCGGGCGGCGGCAAGCATCGACAACTAGCACTCAGGCCGCAGCCTGAGGCTCGCCCGCTTCCCAGCGACCGCCTCACTTCGCGATCACACGATCGAGCGCCGCCACCACCATCGGGTCGAACTGCGTGCCCGCGTAATCGTGCGCTTCCTGCAACGCAGCTTCAAACGACAGCGCCTCGCGATACGGCCGGTCAGACGTCATCGCGTCCCAGCTGTCGGCGAGGCTCAGCGGCCCCCCCGGGATCTGGTCGCGTTCCAGCCTGCGAGGGTAGCCGCCGCCGTCCCAGCGTTCGTGCCAGGCGTAGACCATCTCGGCCGTGCCTAGCAGCGAGGGGATGCCCTTCAGCATCAGGTAATCGAGACCCGGATGCGTCTCCACTGCTTGCCACTCGTCATCGCTCAGCGAGCCGGGCTTCTGCAGAATCGCCGAGTCCACTCCCAGCTTTCCGATGTCGTGGAGCAGGGCCCCTCGACGCACTTCCTCGAGTTCCGGCGAGCCCGCCACGTAGCCGACCTCCTTCGCGAGATCGACCACAAGCGAGGCCACCCGAGCCGAGTGCTCCGCGGTACCGCCATCGTGCATGTTCAGCGCCGCGATCAACGTCGAGAGCATCTGATCCAACCACCACGTATCGAGCCGCTGCTCGAAGCGATGCAGTCTCGACCCGGCTGGCAGTCGGGGGGATCGGCGACGCCGGCGATGCGTCGCCGGGACGTGGTTCGTGCATCGACATGGACCCTCCCTCCGGATTGCCGGAGGGAAGCGTCAGCTTCAATACGGGCAGTCTCAGTACGGGGGCAGTGTCGGTCTAGCCGGGATCGGCTTCACCGTCTTCAAGAACTTCCATGCTGATGATGCGATCCCCGGGCGGCTGGTCACCCCCGGGTTCGCGCCTCGTGAGCGCGCGTACCACGTCCAGACCCACTGTCACACGGCCGAACACAGTAAACTGGCCGTTGAGATGCGGGGTCGGTTTGAGCGTGATGAAGAATTGCGAGCCGTTCACGATCGACCCGGTCTTCGCCATCGAGAGCACGCCCGCGTCGAACTGAAGGTCGTTCGTCTCTTCATTGAGCACGTACCCGGACCCGGTGAAGCCGGTTGCCGTGGGATCACCGGCCTGCGCGACGAAGCCGTCCACTACGCGATGGAAGGTCAGGCCGTCGTAGAAGTTGTTGCGCGCCAGGAAAACGAAGTTGTTAACATAACCTGGGGCCTCATCGGGGAGCAACTCGATCCGAATCTCGCCCTTCTCCGTCAGAATCACGACCTCGTAGCTGTGCGTGACATCGATCTCGAAGGCGGGCGCGGCGCTATATACGCGCTGGATCGGATCCTCCGTGGCCGTCGGCTCGGCGGTGGCATCGGCCTCGGTGGCCGCTGCTGTCGAGGTGGGAGCCGGCGTGTGAATGGGCGCGATGTCGTCGGCGGTCGGCTGCCCGCTGTAAATGCCACTTTGGGAGCCGAAGAAGATGGCGCCCAGACTCAAGACCATCACGGCGATGCCGCCGACGTAGAAGAACCGGGGGCTGCCCTGGAACCAGCCCATGATACCCGGCAGCTTCATCTTGCCGATCTGCTCGTAGGTGGCCTGCTGCGGCTGCCGTCCGCCGCGCCTGCTGCGCTGGCGTTCGCGGCGTCGCTGCTGTCGTCGTTCGCGCCCCATCACACCCTCTTTACTGCGTCTGCCGTCGATACGGCCTGGTCACTACGGAGGGGGAGCGCCGCTGGTACCCTCGGCAGGATTCGAACCTGCGACCCCTGGCTTCGGAGGCCAGTGCTCTATCCTCTGAGCTACGAGGGCGCGCAGCAAGTGTATGGAGCGCCCCGAAACGAGCGCAAGACGCGAGTTACATCAGCGAGGCGAAGAAGGCGCTGACGTCCTGCGCGAACAGCTCCGGCTGCTCCAGCGCAGCGAAGTGCCCGCCCTTCGGCAGCTCCGACCAGTGCACGAGGTTGTACGAGCGTTCGACCGCCGATCGCGCCGGTCGCCACGGCTCCGCCGGGAAACTCGCAAAGCCTGTCGGCACCTCGACGCGCCCGGGCGGCAGCGGCGATCGCTCGTGGAAGGCCTCGTAGTAGATACGCGCGGAGGAGAGCGGCGTCCCGGTCAGCCAGTAGAGCGTCACGTTCGCCAGCACATCGTCGCGGCTGAACGTCTCCCAGAGGTCGTCGCCGTGATCACTCCACGCCCAGAACTTCTCGAGGATCCAGGCCAGCAGCCCGACCGGCGAGTCGTTGAGCGCGAAACCAAGCGACTGCGGGCGCGTGCCCTGAATGCGTTGATAGCCCGTCTCTTCCCCGGAGAAGCGCTCCGCCCGCTCGCGCGCCTCCTGCTCCTCCTCGCTGACGGCTTCGCCCTCGGCCGGTGGTACCCCGCCCGGGGCGAAGTTGAGGTGCAGCGCGCTGACCGCCTCCGGGAAGGCCCGCGCCATCCGTGTACCGATGATCGCGCCCCAGTCGCCGCCCTGAACCGCATATCGCTCGTAACCGAGCTCGCCCATCAGCAGGTGCATCCGCTCCGCGACGCGGCCGGGGTGCATCCCCGCCTCGCCTGCGGATTCCGAAAACCCGAAGCCGGGCAGCGAGGGGATGATCACATCGAAGGCGGGTCCAACGTCGACGCCCGCCTGCAACATCGCACCGGCGTCGAGGTGTTCGAGGAACGAGCCGGGCCAACCGTGGACCAGCAGCAACGGGATGCGATCCTCGCCGCTGCCCGCCATCACGATCGCGTGCATCTGGTCGCCCTCGATCGGCCCGCGCACATGCGGCAGGCGGTTCAACCGCTCCTGCACTGCGAACCAGTCGAAGTCAAAGCGCCAGTAGCGCACGAGTTCGCGCAGTACCACTGCACTGGTGCCGGTCGACCAGCCGGTGTCGTAGCGAATCTCCGGCCAACGCGTCGCATCGAGCCGGCGGTGCAGGTCGGCGATCGCGCGGTCGCTGATGTCGATGCGAAATGGAAGTAGTGAGCTGATGCGCGCAGTCTCGGCTGGCAACCGCCTAGCCGCAACTCCGGCGCTGGGAGGCTAGCCCTGGCCACGGCGGCGGTACTGGATCGCCTCCGCCAGATGCACCGTCTCGATCGTCTCTGACTCAGCGAGATCGGCAACAGTGCGAGCGACCTTCAGCACGCGATGGAAGGCACGAGCGGAGAGCGCGAGCTGCTCCATCGCCGAAGCAAGCAGCGACTGGGCCTCTTCGGCCAGTGGCTCCTGGCAGTAGGTACGAACTTCCTGCGGCTCCATCTCGGAGTGGGAGATCAGCGTCGTACCCTCGAAACGCGCGGACTGGACCGCGCGAGTTGCCTTTACACGTTCGCGGACGGTGGTGGAGTGCTCTCCGGTCTGATCGCCCGTCAGCTCCTCGTATTCGACGCGAGGGACGTCGCTGAAGATGTCCAGCGGGTCGGGCAACGGGCCGGAGATGCGGCGCTGGTAGCGGGAGATCGCCGCCTCCGCGCAGGTGCAGGCACGCTTCGAATCGCCGTAGTAGCCGCACGGACACGGGTTCATCGCCATCACTAGCAGGAAGTGGGCCGGGAAGGTCACGGAGCCGGCGACCTGGCGAAGGTGCAGGTGCTGGGAATGCGTTACGGCGCGCCCCGCGCGAGCCTCGCGTCCATAAAGGTGAGGATTGCAACCTTGCGCGCTGGCTCCGTTGGCAGCTGTAAGACTGCGGGCTCGGCGGCGAAGTGTTCGTTCGCCGCGAGGAAGTTGTCGAGTGCTGTCATCACTCTCTCCCTGGCTGCGGACAGGCCAGCCGTATGGTGGGGAGCGGAGGCCAGTGGTCAGGGCGGCTGGCTTGGAACATCGGACTCCGCGACGGGGTAGATGACGTAGGCCATACTAGTCGGGTCTTACTGGTCGTGCTTTGCGCTGATAGCGGGAAGCCGTGATTCAGAAGCGGTCTTTCTGCGTGGGACGGGGGACGCGATGAGTTGGCTTACGCGGGTGCTGGGCCGCGCGGGAGATCCAAAAGCGGGCCAGCGGGCGGCTTGTATCCACGCGAACCTCACAGCACGGTGGGCCGACTCCGCGGACGTCGGGAACTCGGCTAAGGCGAGTGGCTGCTTGCATCGCCTGCGGCGAGATCTTCACGCCTGAAGAGGCGCAGGCGTTGGATGGCCCACCAGCCGCCTGACGAAGGAGCTGCGACTGTGCCCACAGCATCGCTGGTCTGTCCGTCGAATTCGGAGCACAGCTGGCGCTCGACCGAGGACCCAGGGGCGATCGAGAAGCTCTGTATCGGAGCGAAGCTGGGCGACGACATAGAAATCGTGAGCCTTGATGAGTGCAGTCGCTGCGGACGGATCGGCCCTGGGCTTCGAACCACGTGGGACACAGGACTCGAGCCTGCCGTCCGAAGGCGGATCGCACGCTGGCTCGACGGTCCTCAGGAGCTGCCAGTCTAGTGCTGCTGGCGCCGACCCTTGTCAATGCAGGGCGAATGATCTCTCTGGCCTCGGTTACGTCGCGTCCTGACGCTGCTCCACCGTAATCGCTTGGATTTCGCCATCCCAGGACCAACCACTGACGCGTCTGTAGGCGACGCCGCCGAAACCGCGAAGGACGACGAGCGCTACCAGATCGGTGAAGTCGCCCGTCGCGCAAGCGTCACGCAGCGCGCGGTCCGCTACTACGAGCAGCGTGGGCTGCTTGAGCCGGCCGGGCGAGGGAGAGGCGGACGCCGCCTCTACTCCCGCGGTGACATCGAGCGCGTCGTGTTGATCAGGCAGCTGCAAAGTCTGCTCAACCTGTCGCTCGCCGAGATCGGCGAAGTGTTCGAGGCAGAGGCGCTGCTCGCGCAGGTGCTCGTTACGGTCCGATCCGACCGTGAGCTCGCTACCTGCAAGAGCAGCCTTGCGCGGAACCGTGAGGCGCTCATTCGGCAGACTGAGATCGTCGAGCGGAAGTTGGAGCAATTGCGCGAGATGCAGTTCGTGATTGATCGACGACTCGGGATCGTCGATCGCCACGAGCGGGAGATCGAGGCGATCGGACGCAGGCCAGTGACCGACTGAGGCCGCCTGGTCGCTCAACCCTGAACAAGGCCCGTTCCGGGACCGTTTGGAGGCACAGATCATGATCTGGATCATCGGAGAACTCATCCTTGGTGGCGTGGCGATCCTCGTCGTGCTGGCGGCGCTCGCCGGCGCTCTGCGCATCCCGGCGCGCTCCAATTTCGGCGAAGTCATCACACCCGCGAGGGACCTCACCCGTATCGGGATCACCGGGGCGATCGTGGTCTTCGTCGTGGCGTCGATCGCGCTCACGCTCTTCCGCTCCTACCACCCGATTCCGGCCGGCCAGGTTGGCGTGGTCTCGGAGTTCGGCAAGATCGTCAGTCAGGTGGGCGAAGGCCCGCAGTTCATCTCGCCGTGGCAAGACCTCGTGCTGGTCGACATCAAGGTGCAGCGCGCGGAGTTCCGCGACGGCTCACTGGGCAGAATCGCTGCCGCCTCGCTTGAGACGCAGAACGTGTTCTTCAACGTCACGCTTAACTGGCAGGTCAGTCCGGACGCCGTCCAGAACTTGATGCGTACGGTCGGCCCGGATTTCTTCAACACTCTGGTGCCGACGCGTGTGCGGCAGTTCTTCAAGGCCGAGATTGTGAAGTTCGAGGCGGTCGAGGTAACCCGGCAGCGCGAACTGATCCGCGCCAACGTGACCGAGGCCCTCTCGCAGGACCTCCAGCAGTTCTCGATCAACGTCGTCTCGCTGCAGGTCGATGACATCGGCTACGAGGTCGCCTTCGAGCAGTCGATCGAGGCCAAGCAGGTGGCGAGCCAGGACGCGTTGCGGGCGCAGGAGGTGGTCGCCCAACGCGAGGCGGAGGCGGCTCAGGCCGAGGCCCAGGCAAAGGGTGAGGCCGCGGCCGAGGTCGCGCGAGCAGAGGGCGCGAAGCTCTCCCGCATCCTCGCCGCCGAAGCGGAGGCAGCAGCTCTGATCCTCGAAGGTGAGGCGCAGGCGCAGGCGAACGCTGCGATTGCGGCCTCGCTGACCGCGGACCTCATTCAGTTCGAGGCGCTGAAGCAGCTCGCCGGTGTTGAGATCGCGCTGCTGCCGGCCGGCTCGAACTTCCTGCTCGACCCGACGAATATTCTGCGGACGTCAAGGCCGTAGTGCTGGCCTGAAGTGCCTGCGCCTGATTCAAGTGAGGCGTTGTCGTGTCATCGGGAGCTTCGCGGCCCGAGCACGCCGAATGCGTTCATGCAAGAAGGGAAGAAGAGACCGTGAAGAGCCTGGTTTCGGAGATCGACTGGACGCAGGTGCCGAAAGCGACGCTGCGGCGCTGTTACGAGTTGACGCAGACCGGGCACCCCCGGGCGGAGGCCACGCGGTTGCTGAAGCGGGAGGGGCATCCTCCCCCTCCCAATCACGACTCCTGGGCTGACAACTTCTACGCGATCAAAAGTGCCGCGCAATGGTACGACGACCGACTGAACCATCATCGTGCTTCGGAAGCCGCTCGCAAGCAGATAAGGCGGATCGAAGAGGCGGCCGAGAACGGAGGCACCGAGCGGTTCGAGGAGTTGCGCGAGCTGCACGCGGTGGTACGGAAGCATGTGGAACACGGGTGTCTGCTGGAGGAGTTTCCGCCGGTTGGCGAATCCTAGACTGGGCGCTGGTGTCACTCGGGAGAGAGCAACTGCGGAGCGGACGACATGCGCATTGGCGGAGCACCCCGAGACGCGTGTCCGGCTGACCAACACGGCCGCACGGCGGCTCGCTGAGCTGGAGCTCCGGCTAGCCGAGATCACCTACTCTTCGGTGCCAGTACGCTTGGCAGCGACGCTCCTTCGGCTCTCCATCAGGGACGAACTCGATCTCCTTTCGACACCGCGACATCGCGGACATGGTCGTGACAGTTGAAGGTCCGCTGCCTCAGACTGTGACCGCAGACGCGTCCGGAGGTCGGTCGCCGCGTTCGGGGTCTGAGTGATGCCGCCCACGCACTACCGCTTCCCGCGGTGGTTCGTGCTGCGGTGGCTGGCGGGGGCGGCCATACGTCGGCATCGCGACATCGTCGCCGACGCCGAAAGCCTCCTCGGCCATCACGGCCAGATTCCGAGACTCGAGAGCGCCCGCCAGCTCCCGGCCGAAGGCCCGTACATCCTCGTCCTGAACCACTACGAACGGCCCGGCATGCGTATGTGGTGGACCGTCTTGATCGCGACGCTGCTCATCTCCAAGCAGGTGCGAGCCGGGCGGCTCCGGTGGTTCTCGACCGACCGCTTCCGGGGGTGGAGCCCGTTCGGAGTGACCGTCATGCCCGGAGCCGTGGTGCGGTGGTTCCTTCGCCGCGTCGGGCGCACGTACAACCTGCTGCTTGTCGATCCAAGCAACGCCCTCGAGCGGAGCGGGACGATCCGCGAGGCCTATCGGGCACTCCACCGCGACCGCCAACCGATCGGCCTTGCACCGGAGGCCGGAAACGCTCCGGGCCTTGCCCGCGAGCTGATCGAGGCAGTCCCGCAGTCGGGTGCTGTAATCGCCTGGCTGGCGATCGGCGAAGTGCCGGTGATCCCACTCGCGATCTGGGAGGACGGCGGCCGGTTGAGGGCGCGTGCTGGCGCACCCTACGTGCTCGGGCGGCCCGGCCCCACGCTAGGGGCGCGCGGCCATGTGACGCTCACCGCGCGCGTGATGGGCTCTGTGGCGTCCCTCATGCCTCCGGAGTTGCGGGGTGCATACGCGGACTCGACAACTTGAACGGGCCCGCGGAAGAACGCCTTCCCCGCCTGAACCGGCTGCTCTACGCCTCCGGCAGCATCGGCGGCAATGCAATCGGCCGCAGCCTCGACCTCTGGATCCTGTTCTTCTACGCGCCACCGGACGATGCCGATATCGCACGCCGCGGCGGCACGCTCGCGATCGGCCTCACCCTCTCCGCCGCGAGGCTGGTCGAGGCGCTCGACGACCCTCTGATCGGCTACCTCAGCGACCGCACTCGCACGGGCCTCGGACGGCGCATCCCGTACGTGCTGGTGGCGACGCCGCTGTTCTGCGCCGCGTTCGTGCTGCTGTGGATGCCACCGGACGCGGCGGAGTCGACGCGCAACGTTGTCTACCTTTTCGTCGCGCTCTGGTTCTTCCACCTCTTCTCGACGCTCTCCGGTGGCCCGCTCGAGTCGCTGCTGCCAGAGATCGCCGCTCGACGCGACGACCGCGTCGACATCGTGACGTGGCAGGTGGCGCTGGGCGTGATCGGAGCAGTGATCGGCCTCGTTGGCGCAGCAGTGCTGAAGGACGCGATCGGGTTCCAGGGCATGGCGGTCACGATAGCGGTAGTTGCGCTCGTCTCCCGCTTCGTCGCCCTCGGCGGTGCGTGGCGCCCTGCGATGCGTACGGTGCGCGAGCGCTCAGACGACACTCGAGAGCAGATCGGGTCGTTGATCGATGCTGTGCGGACGTGCCTCCGCAACGATCAGTTCCTCGTCTTCCTGCCGAGTTTCATCCTCTACAACCTCGGGGTTCTCATGATCACCGGCTCGCTGCCGTTTCTCACCAGGGCCGTGCTCGAAAAGGGCGAGGAAGGTTCGGCCGACATCACGCTGCCGTTCATGGGCTTCGAGGTCGACCCGATGATCAGCATGCTCGCGGTCTCGATCGCCGTCGTCGTGGTTCTGCTGCCGCTGATGCAGCTCGGCGCCAACCGCCGGGGCAAGAGCTGGGTCTACTCCCGCGGCATGGTCGCGGCGATATTCACGTTTCCCTCATTATTCTTCGTCGGCCAGATCCCCGGGGTGCCGGTGATGGCGCAGGTCTTTCTCTTCGCGGTGCTCGTGGGCCTGCCGCTGGCGCCGGTGCAGACTTTTCCGAACGCGCTGATCGCCGACATCACCGACTACGACCACGTGCTGACCGGAATGCGCCGCGAAGCGACTTACTATGCGACGCAGGCGAGTCTCGAGAAGGTTGCCGCCTCCCTCGCTCCCGGCCTGCTCGCGATCCTGATCACCTTCGGCTCGACGCCCGGCAACACGCTCGGCGTGCGCCTTGTCGGCCCCGTCGCGGGCGTCGCGACGCTGGCCGGATACCTCGTCTTCCGTCGCTACTGGCTGCCCGACGAGGTGACGGTGGAGACGGTCCGCGCCTCGCATCCGCGGATGCCTTGATCAGGTCCGTGACGACACCGATGACGAAAGCCGGAAGTGAGGCGTGACGAACGGGCGTCCGTGGCCTCTCTGCGCGGGGGCGCGGGCACTGGCGCACCCGGCTCAGGTCGACGGCGACGCATCCGATAGCGAGCCGAGAGCTAAGGCGAGCCCGCGGGCCGTTCGATGGGCTGCGCCGCGCCGCAATAGCCGCAAGGACGGGACAAGTGGCAGCGCTTCACGACCGGTTGGACTTAGACCCAGCGGTCACCAGGACTCGATGTCCATCGATCACGAGCGCGAAGAACGCAAGGCGGATGCCTGCTGAGCAGGCTGCGAGCGAACACGATCGTCTCATCGTCCTCGTCGGCTCCTCGGTACGGCCTCACCATCGCTGCTCCAGAGCCGGGCGAGACGCAACCCTTGGGGCGCTGACCGAGCGCTCGGCAGTCCCGGCGCGGCTCCCACCAGTCCACGACGGCCAGCCCGTGCGCTTCCTCAAGAGCGTGGACGTGCGGAGCGTCGACCCGGTGCTCAAAGGCGCAGGCGTGCAGACGCGCACGGTGGCGGTGAACGATCGTGCTCCTGAGGTCGAAATGCAGCGCGAGTTGCTGCGGTTCACGCAGTTCCAGCTCAGGGAGTTCGAGGCCCAGGAGCGCAAGTTCGAGCGGAAGCGGCTGGCGCGCGTGTGGGATCGGGCGGTGGCGTGAGGGTGCGGGACAGCCTCAGCGAGCCGGACCCTGACCCCGCCGTCGCGCACCCGAAGGTCGTGCCGTTCCGACGGCGGCGGCAGACATACGTGCCGCCGCGCACCGGCGTACGACCGCGATCGGATGGCACACGCACCGGGGTCTAGGGGCCGACGGTCACGCTGACGTCGGGGCTGCTCGCGAACGCCGCCCATACAGCGACACCGCCCACTGTGATCTGGACGATCGCCAGTGCGACCGCGGCGATGCCGATGTACTTCGCAATGTTTACGCTGCGTTCCGCTAGCCATCTGACCTACATAGAGGTCGCTGTGGACGAGGCAATCTGCATCTGGTGCGTCGGCTCAGCCCTGATCGTGACAGCTATCTGGCTCCTGAGCCTGCCCGACGTTCGTCAGAGACAGGAGGACTAGCCCGCGGCAACCGCCCGCACTAACGGGTCCGGCAACGCCCGCCACGCCGCCGTGGCGCAGATCGCCTCGTCCACCAGGTCCTCGACCGCCCCGCGCACGTTCTCGCCCACGGACTCGTAGCCGCCGTCTCCTGCCCGCCACACGCGCGGGTCGGCCGCGAGCAGCAGCAGGGGCGCATGCCCCTCGGGGTTTACGGCCTTCTCGATCGCGAGCTGCACGCCGTAGAGTTCGCCCTTGCTCGCCCAGCCCGTGCGCGCGCTGGCGCACCTGTCGGCCCTCTCGACCGCGTCGATCAGAATCTTGTCGAGCATCGTTCGCTCCATCGGTTCGCCCCTCTCGCGTTTGCGGAGCAGCTAGTGCTCTAGCAAAACACTGTGCTGTGCCATCGAGACCTCGCCCGGTCGGGTGTGCGATCCACCACCGACGAGCCCGGCGTGCGAAACGGACGCTCCGCCAGCTGGGCCTGACCGCGGCTCAGCATCCCGGCGACGGAGTAGACCTTCGTCACCTCCAGCGCCTCGGAGATCGCGAGCGGCGGCAACAGGCCGCGCATCGCACGGCGAGCAGACTCTTCCCCGCGCCGGGCGGCCCCTGCAGCATCATGTTGTGGCCGCCGGCGACGGCGACTTCGAGCGCGCGCTTCACTGCTCTTGCCCCTGGATCATCGAGAGGTCGTTGAGCGCGGCGTCGATGCCTTCTTCAGCAACAGGCGACTCGGGCGAAACGAGGCTTGCAGGCTCCTCGGCGGCCTACGCCAGCGTCTCCAGCCCATAGACGCGGGCGCTATCGACGAGCCGCGCCTCGCTGAGGTCCTCGAGCGGCACAATCGCCGTCGTTACCTCGTTCTCCGCGCACATCGCGACGAGCGGCAGCACGCCGTTCGCGTGGCGCAGGTGGCCGTCGAGCGAGAGTTCGCCGAGCAGCATCGTCTCGCTGAAGCGGTCGGCGATCTGTTCGGCTGTTCGGACGCGACCAGGATGCCGATCGCGATCGGCAGGTCATAGATCGGGCCTTCCTTGCGCACGTCCGCGGGCGCGAGGTTGACGGTGATGCGCCGCAGCGGAAACTCGAAACCGGAGTTGTGGAGCGCGGATCGCACGCGCTCTCGCGCCTCCTGCACCGCCGCGCCGGGCAGTCCGACGATGTTGAACGCCGGCAGGCCACTGCCGATGTTCACCTCCACGTCGACGGGCATGCCGTCGACACCCGTCAGAGCACCACTGCGAACGCTTGCGAGAGTCATCCTGCGCAGGCTACCGCAACGCGTGTGCCAGCATCACGCGGTAGTGACATGGGTGAGCGCGAATCAGCACACGAGAGTCCTGCAGGGGAACCCCCTACCCGCGTGTTACTTGAGCGGCGAGTAGTCCGTCGGCCGTAGGATGTCGGAGCGGATGCGCGCGACCAACGCGCCGTCCTTCTCTGTCTCCGCGAAGACCTTGCGCCGCTCCTCGTCGGCGCCGAAGGCCGCCCACTTCGCGTCCTTGTCGGCCGCATCCTCGAAGGCCAGCATGTAGACGAGCTGGTCGCTCCAACCGCCCTGCGCGTACGTCCAGAACCCGACAACCTCGATGTCGAACTGCTTGAAGAAATCGAGCGTGTGGTCGCGGAAGCGAGCCTGCAGCGCGCCCATCTTGCCCGGCGCTGCTTCGTAGGTGCGTAGCTCGTGAATCATCATGGCCCCCTTAGACCTCTGCGCGCGCGACGCTGATCACGCCTCGCACGCTCTCCAGACGGCTGAGCAGGTTCGCAAACTGCGCCCCGCCCTCCGTCTCCAGCGTGATATGTACCGTCGTTGTGCGATCATCATGCTCTTCGGTGCGCACAGCGACCATGTTCACGCGCTCGCTCGCGGCCAGCGTGCTGAGATCGCGCAGCAGTCCGACGCGGTCCCATGCGTGGACCTGCACGGAGGCGGAGTACAGCTCGCCCATCGGCCCCCAGTCGCACTCCACGACGCGGTCGCGGTCGTCCGGATTGGCGACATTGCGGCAGTCGCCTCGGTGCACCGTCACGCCGCGAGAGCGGGTGACGTAGCCCTTGATTTCATCGCCCGGCAACGGCCCGCAACAGCGCGCCAGCACGACGTGCAGCCCCGCGGTGCCCAGCACGCGCACGGCCGGAGCGGGCGCGCCACGCACAGGGACGTGCGAGGGTGCGATCTGCGAAGGCGCGGGCGTCGGTGCCTGCTCGGCGAGCGCCTGGATCAGGTGTTGACGCGAGATATCGCCGTAGCCGATCGCGGCGAACATGTCATCGCCGCTGCTGTAGCCGAGGTCGCGTGGGAGGTCGGCGGGCACCATCTGCACGCCCAGCCGCTTGCGTTCGCGCTCCAGCAGTTCCTTGCCACGCGTGATGTTCTCGTCACGAAGCTGCCGCCGGAACCACTGCCGGACCTTCTGCCTCGCGTGGCTCGATCCGAGATAGCCGAGATCTTCAATCAGCCAGTCACGCGATGGACCCGCCGAGCGCCGTCCACGCTGGATCTCGATCACGTCGCCGTTTCGCAACTTCGTGTCCAGCGGAACCAGCCGGCCGTTCACCTTTGCGCCGGTGCAGTGATGGCCCAGGTCGGTGTGAATGCGATAGGCGAAGTCGAGCGGCGTCGATCCGGCCGGGAGCACGCGCACATCCGCCTGCGGCGTGTAGACGAAGACCTGGTGGCGGAAGACATCGGTCTTCACCGACTCGAGGAAGTCCTCCGTGCCGGACGCGTCCTGCTGCCACTCGATCAGGTGGCGCAGCCAGACCATGCGCTCCTCGTCCTGCTGGTTGCGGCGGCTCGGCTCTTCCTTGTACTGCCAGTGCGCGGCGACGCCGTACTCCGCGACCTCGTGCATCGCGTAGTTGCGGATCTGGATCTCGAAGGGGTGCGCGCCGGGCCCCATCACCGCCGTGTGCAGCGACTGGTACATCGACTCCTTGGGGTTGGCGATGTAGTCGTCGAAGGAGTCGGGGATCGGAATCCACGTCTGATGCACGACGCCCAGCGCCTTATAGCAGTCGGCAGTGCTTTTCAAGAGCACGCGCAGCGCCAGCAGGTCGTGAATCTGGTCGAGCGACTTCCCCTCCTCCTGGTAGCGTTGCATCTTGTTGTGGATCGAGTAGAGGTGCTTCACGCGGCCCGTCACCTCTGCCTCGACACCCTCCTCATCGAGCGCCTCGCGGAGCTGCTTCTCGACGCGGCGCACGAAGCGCTCCCGCTCGCCGCGACGGGAATCGACGATGCGAGCGACGCGCCGGTACTGCTCCGGCTGGAGGTAGCGGAACGCAAGGTCTTCGAGCTCCCACTTGAACTGCCAGATACCCAGCCGCGTGGCCAGCGGGGCGTAGATGTCCATCGTCTCCTGCGACTTCGCGATCTGCTTCCACGGCTCCAGATACTGGAGCGTGCGCATGTTGTGCAGGCGGTCGGCGATCTTCACGATCACGACCCGCACGTCCTCCGCCATCGCCACGAACATCTTGCGCAGCGTCTCCGCGTCGGCGTTGGCCCTCTCGCTGGCGGAAATGCGCCCGATCTTGGTCGCACCCTCGACGAGCTTGGCGACCTCCAGGCCGAAACGCTTGCGCAGGTCGGTGCTGCTGACGTCGCAGTCCTCGATCACGTCGTGCAGCAGCGCGGCCTCGATCGTCTGCGAGTCCATCCGCAGCATCGAGACCAATGTGGCGACGGCGACGGGGTGCGAGATGAAGGGGTCGCCGGACTTGCGATCCTGGCCCTCGTGCGACTGCTCGGCGAACTCGTACGCGGATTCGATCGCCCGCACGCGGTCGGCCGGAAGATAAGACTCAAGGTCTGAGAACAGGTCAGCGACGCCGACGGGCGTATCTTCGGTGACAACCATCCTTAGTCGAGACTATCACGCGCATTCAGGGGCGTCGTGCGCGCTTCCCCGAAGAGACGTACATTCCACGTGCAGAGGGACGGGCGAGGCGATGGCCGACTTTCAGGCCCCACGAGGCATGAACGACGTACTGCCCGAGGACGAGGCCGTCTGGCGCTACGTGCGCGACACCGCTGAGCGCGTCGCTCGGCTCTTCGACTACCACCGCATCGAGACGCCGATCGTCGAGGAGTTGGGCGTCTTCACCCACACCGCCGGGGCGGAGAGCGACATCGTCTCGAAGGAGATGTACGCCTTCGAGGATCGCGGCGGCAGCACACTCGCGCTGAAGCCGGAGGGGACGGCGGGCGTCTGCCGCGCCTACCTGGAACACGGCATGGCCAGCCGTCCGCAGCCCGTGCGGCTCTACTACCTCGGCCCCGCTTTCCGCTACGACCGCCCGCAGGCCGGCCGCTACCGCCAGCACTGGCAGTTCGGCGTGGAGTGCATCGGAGAGGCCTCTCCGGCGGCAGACGTGGAGGTGATTGAGCTCCAGCGCATGCTCTACAGCGAACTCGGCCTCACCGACCTCGTGCTGCGCATCAACTCGATCGGCACCGCCGAGACGCGGGAGCGATACCGCGAGGTGCTACGCGACCACTTCGCCCCGCACCTCGAGACGCTTTCCGGCGACTCGCAGCGGCGCTACGAGACAAACGTGCTACGCATCCTCGACTCGAAGGACGACGCCGGCCACCCGGCGCTCGCGAACGTGCCGAGCATCCTCGACTACCTCAGCGAGGAGGATGCGAAACACTTCGCGCAGGTGCGCAAGCTGCTCGACGAGCTCGGCATCGCCTACGAGGTCGCCCCCAGCATCGTCCGAGGCCTCGACTACTACGCACGCACGGTGTGGGAGTTCCAGCCGCTCGATGCGGGCGGCCAGTCGACGATCGGCGCGGGCGGCCGCTACGACGGCCTGATCGAGATGCTCGGCGGCCCACCGACGCCCGGCACCGGCTTCGCCAGCGGCCTCGAACGCATTGTGCTGGAGGTCCAGAAGAGCGAGCCCGACCTCGGCAGCACCGCACCCGACGCATTCACGATCCCGCTCGGCGAATCGGGCCCGGCTGTCGCCGCGAAGCTGGCCGCCGACCTCCGTGCCGCAGGCCTCGCAGTGCGCGCGGGCGTGCCCGGCCGATCGATGAAGGCGCAGCTCCGCGCCGCGAACAACTCGGGCGCCCGCTACGCGCTGATCGTCGGCGGCGACGAAGCGGCGCGAGGGGTAGCGCAGCTCAAGCCGCTGCTCGGTGGCGGCGACCAGCGCGAGGTGGCGCTCGGCGAGGTTGTGGGAGCAATCAGGGACTGATCCCCCTCTCGTCAGGTTCAGCCCTCCAGCACCCAGTACAATCCGCGCCTCGATTATCACGATCGTACTGAGGGGGCACTGATGGCTACTCGTGTCCAACTGCTCGTCGGCACGAGCAACGGCCAGGTCTACGCGAGCCCGGACGGAGGCGATCACTGGACGCGCCGGCCGGGCACTCTGCCGCCCGTACTCTCGGTCACGGCCACCGTCTCCTGACCCGTGCCCGGGAGCGGGCGCTAGTCACGCCCCCTGCTATCCTGAGCGCATGCACGAACGACTCGACGCAGTTGAGGCTCGCTTCGAGGAGGTGAACCGCCTGCTCGCCGACCCGGAGGTGGTCGCGGACCGCTTTCGGCTGGCTGATCTCGGCCGCGAACGCTCGCAGCTCGATGGCACGGTGAAGCTGATCCGCGCCTATCGCGCCGCCGACGAAGCACTGACCGACGCCCGCGAACTGGTCCGCGACGGTGACGCCGATGAGCGCGAGCTCGGCCACGAGGAAGAGACCCGGCTCGCCCCGGAGGTCGAACGGCTGGAGGAGGAACTGAAGCTCGCCCTGCTCCCTCGCGATCCCGCCGACGAGAAAGACGTGATCGTGGAGATCCGCGGCGGCACCGGTGGCGAGGAGGCGGCGCTGTTCGCGGCCGACCTCTTCCGCATCTACCAACGCTACGCAGAGCGGCAGGGCTGGAAGGCGGAAGTGCTCGGCGCTTCGGACGCCTCGGCCGGTGGCTACAAGGAGATCACCTTCGAACTGCACGGCCAGGGCGCCTACTCGCGCATGAAGTACGAATCGGGCGTGCACCGTGTCCAGCGCGTGCCGGAGACCGAATCGCAGGGCCGCGTACACACCTCCACGGCGACGGTCGCCGTGCTTCCAGTCGTCGAGGACATCGATGTCGACATCGACTGGAGTGAGGTGCGTATCGACATCTTTCACTCCGGCGGTGCCGGCGGGCAGAACGTCAACAAAGTGGCGACCGCCGTGCGTATGACGCACGAGCCGTCGAACATCGTCGTCGTGATGCAGGACGAGCGCTCGCAGGCCAAGAACCGAGTGAAGGCGGAGGCCGTCTTGCGCGCGCGGCTCTACCAGATGGAGCGCGAGAAGGCGGACGCGGAACTGGCTGCCGATCGCCGCTCACAGGTCGGCACGGGCAACCGCGCGGAGAAGATCCGGACCTACAACTTCCCGCAGGACCGCATCACCGACCACCGCGTCGGGTTGACCATCCACGGCCTGCCGCGCGTCCTCGACGGCGACATCGACGAGTTGATCGACGCCGTCGCGCTGGACGAGCAGGCGCGGCTGCTCCAGACCGCGGTCTAACCGCACACCCGCGAGAGCGACCGCACCGACAATGCCCCCTCGCATCCGCGGACGTCTGCACGAGGCCGCTCGTCGGCTAATTCGAACCGGCGCGACGGACGACCTCGATGGGGCGCACCTGGAGATGGAGCTGCTCTATGCGGAGGCCGCAGGCTGGGATCGCACGAAGGTGCTGGCCGAAGGCGCGCAGGTACCCGACTACCTGACGCTGGCCGCCTTCGAGAAGCTGGTTGACCGTCGTCTGGCGCGCGAGCCCCTAGCCTACATCCTCGGCCGCCGCGAGTTCTACGGCCTCACCTTCGAGGTCGGCCCCGGCGTGCTGATCCCACGCCCCGAGACCGAGACGCTGGTCAAGGCGACGATCGAGGCGGCAAAGCAGCACCCGAGGGCACGGCGCAACGTGCGCATCGCCGACATCGGCACCGGCTGCGGCTCGATCGCGTGCGCCATCGCGAAACACACGCCCTCAGCACAGGTCTTCGCGACCGACACCTCAACGGAGGCGCTGGCCTTCGCAGGTCGCAACCGCGAGCGGCTGGGGCTGCAGGAGCGCGTCGTGCTGCTGGCCGGGCCGCTGCTGGAGCCACTCTCGACGCTCGATGGCCGCCTCGACATCGTCGCCACCAACCTGCCGTACATCCCTACGCCGGACTGGGAAGCGCTGCCGCCTGAGCTGCACGACGCCGAGCCTCGGCTCGCCTTCGATGGCGGCGACGACGGCCTCGACCTGCTACGCGGGCTGGCGGAGCAGCTGCCCAACCACCTCGCGGAGGACGCCGCGGCGGTGCTGATCGAGGTCGGTGCGGGGCAGGCGCCCGCAGTGGCGGAGCTGTTCGCCCCGGTCGGCGGCGAGGCGCGCCTGCACCAGGACCTCGCGGGCATCGAACGCGTCGTCGAGCTGCGACGCGGCTTCTGAGCGAACCGAACTAGCCCGGCCCGATCGCCTTCATCAGGTCCAACGTCAGCTCGGCATGGCCAACATGTTCGGCAGCGTGACGAGCGACGATCAGCAGCATGTCGCGGCCGTTAACGTTCTCCCTCGTCCCGTGAGAGCGCGGGCGATCGAGGTCACCGGGGGGCAGCGCATCGAGCGCCGCAACCACCTCCGCGCGCTATTCGCGCCAGTGGGCCTGCAGCGCGGCTGGCGAGTCTGCGGTCGCCGCGAACTCGGCATCGCGATCGCGATCCGACTCGCGTAGCTCGCAGATCACTGTGAGCACGTTGGCGAGCATGTACGTCGCCAGCACGTAGACGCTGTTCGCCTCCGGTGCCGGCACGCGCCAATTCAGTTGCTCGGCTGTGAGCCCATCGAGCGCTGCGACGAGTCGGTCGAGCGTACTCAGCAGGTAGCGCTGGAACGACTCGACCTCGGGATCAGCGGCCACTAGGCGCGCGAACCCTGCGCAATCTGGTAGATCTTGCCCTCGGTCTTGATCGACGGGGCGATCACCATACGGGCGTCGTGGAACTCCCCGATCGTGGTCGCGCCACAGGTGGACATCGAGGTGCGCAGCGCACCCACGAGGTTCTCCGTGCCGTCCGTGCGCGAGGTCGGGCCGAAGAGCAGCTGATCGAGCGTGTGCCTCTGGCCCATGTGTACGCGCACCCCTCGCGGCAGCTCCACGTGCGGGGTCGCCATGCCCCAGTGGTAGCCGCGGCCGGGTGCGCCTTCGGTGCCCGCGAGCGGCGAGCCGATCATCACGGCGTCCGCCCCGGCACAGATCGCCTTCGAGACATCGCCACCTGTACGGAAACCGCCATCCGTGATGATCGAGACGTAGCAACCCGTGCCCTCAAAGAAGACATCGCGCGCGTGCGATGTATCGAGTGTGGCGGTCACCTGCGGCAATCCGATGCCGAGTACCTCACGCGAGGTACAGGCCGCACCGGGACCGACACCAACGAGGATGCCCTGCACGCCGGTCTCCATCAGCTCCATCGTCGCGCCAAAGTCGACGGTGTTGCCGACGAGCACCGGGATCGGCGCGATCTGCTCGACGAGCTCATCGAGCCGCAGCCCCCGCAGCGAGGTGGACACGTGTCGCGCCGTCGTCACGGTCGATTGCACGACGAATATGTCGGCACCGGCTTCAACCGCCATCGGGGCAAAGCGCTTGGTGTTCTGCGGGGTGGAACTGACGATCGCGACGCCGCCGCCCTGCTTGATTTCCTCCACGCGACGGCCGATCAACTCGAGGTCGATCGGCTGCTCGTAGACGCGCTGGAGAATCGTCGTTGACTCTTCCAGGCTCGCCGCGGCGATCTCGTCCAGCACCGCCGCTGGGTCCTCGTAGCGGGTCTGCACGCCATCGAGGTTGAGCACCGCCCCTCCCCCGCGCTTCGAGAACTCGATCGCGAATGCGGGATCGACCACGGCATCCATCGCGGAGGCCATGATCGGCATGGCGAAGCTGTGCTCGCCCAGCGTGAAGGTGGGCTCGACCATGTCGGGGTTGGTCGTCAGCGCGCCGGGAACAATCGCAACGTCATCGAACCCCCACGCCTGCTCGAGCGACTTGCGCTCGATACCGGTCGCGGCAGATGCCTCGGTCACCGCGTGGGCCTCAGCTTCGCCTGCTACCACCACTCACCTCTGATCCGTCGCGACCCGGAGGCCATGGATGTGCTCTGAAAGGGGTTCATTGCCGCAAATGTATGAAGACCCCTCGACGAGGGGCCTCGAGAGCGCACACTCTCTCTCCGTATCCGGAGCGAGCCATGAAGCTCAGTTTGCGCATGGGAAGCACCGCCGCAACCCAGTCGGGAGAATGATTTCCGGAGAGGTTAGCGCGCGCCGGGAGCATCGTCAATAAACAGATCACCTAACCTATCGGAAAGCTGACGCCGGAGTTGTCCGCGCGGTGCGTAGGCCACTCCAACCGCCCGTGCTACGATTCCGCGCGATGTCCCAGACCGTACTCGTTTGCGTCGCCTGGCCCTACGCCAATACGCCTCTCCACGCGGGGCAGATGGTAGGTTCGCACCTGCCCGCCGACATCTTCGCCCGCTACCACCGAATGCGGGGCAACCGCGTGCTGATGGTCTCCGGCTCTGACTCGCACGGCACGCCCGTCACGATCGCTGCCGAGGCCCAGGGCAAGACGCCGGAGGAAGTCTTCGGCAAAGCGCACGCCTCGTTCCTCGACACCTTCGACCGCTTCGGCATCAGCTTCGACCTCTTCACGACCACCGACACCGAAAACCACACCGAGGTCACGCAGGACATCTTCCTGCGGCTGCACGAGCAGGGCTTCATCTACGAGGCCGACCAGACGATGCTCTACGACTCCGAGGTCGGGCGTTACCTCCCCGATCGCTATGTCGAGGGCACCTGCCCCTACTGCGGCGACAACGACGCCCGCGGCGACCAGTGCGACAACTGCGGCCGCACCGTCGATGCGCTGGAACTCGGTAACCCGCGCTCGAAGCTCTCGGACGCGACCCCCGAGCCGCGCGAGACCACGCACATGTTCCTCAAGCTCAGTGCCTTCAACGAGCAGCTGAAGGAGTGGGTGACGGCGCAGGAGCACTGGCGGCCGGCCGTCAAGAATTTCACGCTCGGCATGCTCAACGAGGGCCTGCACGACCGTGCGATCACGCGCGACATCGAATGGGGTGTGCCGGTCCCGCTGGAGGGCTACGAGAAGAAGCGCATCTACGTCTGGTTTGAAGCTGTGATCGGCTATCTCTCGGCGACGAAGGAGTGGTTCCAGCAGAACGACGACCCGGACGGCTGGAAGGCGTTCTGGGAAGACCCGGAGGCGCTGACCGTCTACTTCCAGGGCAAGGACAACATCACCTTCCACACGCTGATCTGGCCGGCGATGCTGCTGGGCTACGGCGGCCTGAACGTTCCCTACGATGTGCCCGCAAACCAGTACCTGACGATGGGTCAAAAGAAGGCGTCCTCCAGCCGCAACTGGGCGGTGTGGATGCTCGACTACCTCGACCGCCACGACCCCGACCCGCTGCGCTACACGCTGACCGCGATGATGCCGGAGACCGCCGACACCGACTTCACGTGGGCGGAGTACGTGCGTCGCAACAACGACGAGCTGCTTGCCCGCTGGGCGAACCTCGTGCATCGGGTGATGACGCTGACGAGGCGCAACTTCGACGACCGCGTGCCCGAGCCGCCCGCCGAGCTCGCCCCGGAGTCCACCGTCCTGCTCGCGGCGGTCGACGAGGCGTTCGGTACCATCGGTGAAGAGATCGAAGCGGTACACCTGCGCGCCGCCCTCGCGGCTGCGATGAACATCGCGCAACAGACGAACCGCTATCTCGATGAGCGTGAGCCGTGGGCGGCGGTGAAGACCGACCGCGACTCGGCGGCTGATACGCTCTACACGGCGGTCAACGTCGTCAGCGGGCTCGCGACGCTGCTCCAGCCGTTCCTCCCCTTCACCTCGCCGCAGGCGTGGGCCTTCGCGGGCAACGAGGGCGAGATCGAGGCCGCCGGGTGGCAACGCAGCGGGATCGCCGCCGGTACTCCCCTGCCCGAGCCCGCGCCGCTCGTGAAGAAGCTCGACGACTCACTCGTCGAGGAAGAAGAAGCGCGACTGGGCCAGTGACCCGCGGGCCGCGATGACTCTCGATGCACAGCTCGTGGATGCACACGCGCACACGTGGTCGCGTGAGTTCGAGGGCGACTACGAGCAGACGATCGCGCGGGCATGGGAGACCGGCCTCAGCGCCATCGTCGAGGTCGGCACCGACAGCGAGACCAGCCTGCGGGCGCTCGCGCTCGCGCAGGCCGACCCGCGCATATACGCCGTCGGTGGTCTGCACCCGCACGAGGCGAAGCGACTGCCCGAGGAACAGGCCGCGCTGCGGGCGCTGCTGGAAGGCGGCGACTTCGTCGCCGTCGGCGAGATCGGACTCGACTTCTACCGCGACCTCTCCCCGCCGGACGCGCAGTACGAGGCGCTGCGCTGGCAGCTCGACCTCGCTCGCGAGTTCGAGTTGCCGGTAGTGATCCACTCACGCAACGCCGACGAGGAATGCTACAGCGTGATCGAGCAGTGGGCGAAGCGCACCGACGCGTACCTGGGCGATGACCGCGAGGTCGGCATGATGCACTGCTACGCGGGCGATTCGGAGCTGGCGGAGCGATACCGCGCGCTGGGCTTCCTGATCTCCGTGCCCGGCACCGTCACCTACGCCAACAACTCGCGAGGGCGGGAGGTGGCGCGCTCGATTCCACTGGAGGCTATGCTGGTCGAAACCGACTGCCCGTACCTCACCCCGCAGCCCCATCGCGGCTCCCGCAACGAGCCCGCGTACGTGCTGCGAACGGCGCAGGAGGTTGCGGATCTCCGGGGCTGCACCGTCGAGGATGTAGCGACCGCGACCGCCGAGAACGCGGCGAGGCTGTTCAGGTTCGAACTATGACGATGGCCACCAGCCGCGACATCGACCACCGCGTCCTTGGTGGCGTCTGCGCGGGTCTCGCTGCTCGCTACGAGCACGATGTGAAGAGCGTGCGTCTGATCACCGTCCTGCTCGCGGTCGTCACCGCCGGACTCGGCGGCGTCGCCTACCTCGCGGCGTGGCGCATCCTGCCAACGTCGCCCGCCACGCATGCCGTCAGCGACGCGACCGCCTCCCCCGACGCTCGCGACGCGGTTGCCGCCGAGCCCGGCACGACGGAGGCGCTCTACGGATCGATCGCCGGTGACCTGCCACAGGTGGAGGAGCTCATCCTTTCGCTCGCCGACGTCGAGATGCCGTGGCTGCGCGAGATGATGGAGGCGATGCTTAGCGGCAGCGGGAAGAAGATGCGCCCCGCGCTCGCGCTGCTCGCCGGACGCTACGGCAACTACAACCTCGAACTGCTCGTCCCGCTCGCGGCCAGCATCGAGATCCTGCACACCGCCACGCTCGTCCACGACGACGTGATCGACGAGGCAGCCGAGCGGCGAGGCAAGCCGACCGCCGCCGCGCTCTTCGGCAACTCCGCCAGCGTGATGCTGGGCGACTACATGTTTGCCCACGCCGCTGAGTTCATCGCGCGTACCGACAACACCCGCGTCGTCCGCCACTTCGCTCGCACGCTCGGGCGCATGGCCAGCGGCGAGCTGGAGCAGGACATCTCCGCCTTCCAGTACTCAGGCGACGTGCAGAAGTACCTCGACCGCATCGGCGGCAAGACCGCCTCGCTCTTCGCCACGGCCGTAGAGGGTGGCGGCATCGTCTCCGGCGCGCCCGAGCCGCAGGTCGAAGCGCTGCGCCACTACGGCGAGTCGCTGGGCATGGCGTTCCAGATCGTGGACGACATCCTGGACTTCACCGGCGACCCGGAGGTGATGGGCAAGCCCGCCGGGTCCGACCTGCGCGAGGGCACGCTGACGCTGCCATCGCTCTTCTACATGCAGCAGCAGCCCGAAGGCAATCCCGTGAAGCTCGCCTTCGACGACATCGACCGCGACGCGAACCTCACCCGCGCGATCGAGGAGATCCGAGGCTCAACCGCGCTCGACGAGGCAGCGCAGGCCGCGCGCCGATTCGGCGATCGCGCCCGTGAGGCGCTGAGTGCCCTGCCGGCCGGCGAGGAACGAGACCGCCTCGACGGCCTCGTCGACTACGTGCTGGAGCGCGACAGCTAGTTCGGCAGTTGCGTCAGGGCAGCTAAGTCCGCGCGGGCTCTTCGTCAGCCGCGCTATTGGCCGCGCCCGCCCGACGTGCTTCCGTGACGAAGTGCTGGCTCTTCAGCTCCCGCTCCGCGACGGACTCCATCAACTGGTGCATCGTTCGCTCGAGGTTGGCAGCCAGTTCTGGCGTCAGCCGGATGCGGGCGGCCTCCTCGTACGGGCTCTCCTGGTAGGCGCGCAGCACCTTCAGCGTCGTCGTCTCGATCGCCCGCGCGTCCGGATGGCCAGCCCCGCATTCGTCGCAGACGACCCCGCCACCGAGCGGCGACCACGTCGTGTGGCCTTCCTCGGCCACTCGCCCACAGCCGATGCACTCGCGCCATTGCGGCCGGAAGCCGGTCTCGTGCAGCAGTTCCAGCTCGAAGCGCCGCGTCACCAGTTGCAGGCCATCGCCCCGCGCGAGGCGAACCAGCGAGGCGTGCAGCAGCTCGTAGAGTGATCGCCCTTCGGCGCGCTCCACGGTGAAGCGGTCCGCGAGCTCCGTGAAGTAGATCGCCGTCGTCAGCAGCTCCAGGTCATCGTGCAGCGCCGAGAACCCCTCGATCGTCTGCGCCTGCGTGACGATGTCGAGGTTGCGGCCGTGCCCGAGCACCACCTCGACGTGCATCGCCGGTTCGAGGTGGCCGGCGAGCTTGGAGCGCGAGCGCAGCACGCCCTTGGCCACGGCATCGACCTTGCCTCGGTTCTCGGTCAGGAACGTAATGATGCGGTCGGCGTCGCCCAGCCGGCGGTGCCGCAGCACGATCGCCCGGCTCTTCGTGACGCGCGGCGCGCGGCCCGGCATCGCGGGTCAGTCTCTCCGACGCTCGGGGCGCCCTTCCTCGAGGCGACGCCTGATCCGCCCGGCAAACCAGAAACCCATGCCGACCGAGAAGGCGAGGCTGGCGGACGCAATGACGATTCTCGCCAATGATGTCTCCGGACCGCCGGTCAGTGAGAACAGCACGAACGCGATGGCGAAGGCGTAGTACGCGCCCTTCCAGTGCGTCGCACGGCGAACCCACCACGCGTTCCACCAGCGAATCGCGTCGATTGGGGTTCTCAGCATCGTCTGCACCTCACTGCTTCACGCGTCATGTCGCTCACTGCACATCCTGCCGGAACTCGATCGCGCGGCCCAGCGTCAGGTCGTCCGCGTACTCCAGGTCGGCACCGGCTGGCAGCCCGCGCGCCAGCCGCGTAACGCGAATCTCGAGCGGGCCGAGCAAGCGGGCAAGGTACATCGCAGTTGCTTCGCCCTCCAGGTTCGGGTTGGTCGCGACGATCACCTCGGCCACCTCAGTGTCAGTGTCGCGCAGGCGCGTGAGCAATTCTGCGATCTTGATCTCTTCCGGCCCCACCCCATCGACGGGCGAGATCACGCCGTGCAGTACGTGGAACAACCCGCCGAAGCCGCCCGTGCGCTCGATCGCGAGCACATCGAGCGGTTCCTCGACAACGCAGAGCAGCGTGCGGTCGCGCGATGTGTCGGCGCAGACGCCGCAGGGCGAACGGTCGGAGACGTTCTGGCACTGATCGCAGAGCACGACGTGTTCTTTCACATCGATCAGCGCGTCGGCGAGCGAACGCGCCTCCTCGTCGTTGGATCGCAGCACGTGGTAGGCCAGCCGCTGGGCCGACTTGGGGCCGATGCCGGGAAGGCGGTTGAACGCCTCGATCAGCTTCGTGATCGGCGATGCGGTCGATGCGGGAGCCGGGCCGGGCAAGCGCGCCTACTCCTGCACGCGTTCGGCGCCGAGCTTGATCGCCTCTTCCACGAGGTGTCCGCCGTCAACGCTACTATTGCGAGCCGCTGAACGGCTACCGGTCGTCTGCTCAAGTTCCGCCCACACGACCGGGATCACCTCGACCTCTCGACCGACAGCTTCGATCAACGTGTCCTGGATCGCCTGCATCGCCTGGCCATCTTCGAGGGTCTTTGCCTGTTCGACGTGTGCGGGGAATCGGAACCCGATCTCCACCGTATCACCGTCAAATGTCTTTATGTAACACTGCGAATTCAGAATCGCCCCCGCACGCAGGCTGCGTTTGCGCGCCGACTCCCGGATCGCGTCCCACTTCTCACGCAGCCCCGTCAGCTCCTCCGAGACCTCGCCGGCATCCGGTGGGACGAAGGGCTGCGGCGGGCGGCGGGCGGCGCGGCGTGGCTTCGCCGGCGCCTCAGCCGAGGGCTGCGCTTCGCTAGCGGTCGGCGCAGACGGAGCCGGCTCGCGCTTCGCCGCTGGTGGCGCTGGTGCCGCTGGCGGTGTCTCGCGCACCTCACTCGCCTGCGGCGGGCTCGATGCTGCCTGCGGCTCAGCTGCCTGCGCCTCGGCAGGTGCTGACGCGGCTGCCTGCTTCGGGGACGGCGCCTGCAGTGCAGCCTGCTCGGCCGGTGGCTGTGCGGCTGGTTGGCGTGCGGCGGGCGCTGGCTTCGCCTCGGCGCGAGCCGGTGGAGTGGCTGGCGCAGCGGCTGCAACAGCCGGAGCGGCGGGCTCGGCGACCGCCAGCGAGGCGAAGGCGATCTCCGCCGGCAATGAGTCGTAGGCATCGCCGCGGAAGTCGAGCGAGCCGAGGGCGCGCAGGGCGGCGACGATCGCGCCAGCATTCGCGTCCTCCGCCAGCGAGCGCAGTTCCGCCTCCTCCGTGTCGGAGAGATCCAGATCGCCACCCGCACCGGCCTTCAGCAGCAGCGTCTGGCGCAAAGCGGTGACGGCCTGGCGCAGGAAGGCTCGAAGCTCGATGCCGTCGTCGCGCGCAGCGGCGAGCACACCGAGGCCCGCAGCGAGGTCGCGGCGCACGGCGGCGGCGGCGAGCGTCGAGGCGCGGTCGTCGACGACGAGCCCGAGGCCCGCGCGCAACGCATCCAGGCTGAGCTCTTTGCCGTGGTACGCGACCATCTGGTCCAGCAGATTCACCGCATCACGCAGCGAACCGGTGGCCTCGCGAGCAATCAGCTCGAAGCCGCCGTCGGCGACCGTCATCTCCTCGCCCGTGGCGACTGTACGCAGGCGCTGCACGATCGCTTCGAGCGAGATACGGCGGAAGTCGAAACGCTGGCAGCGCGAGAGGATCGTCAGCGGCAGCTTGTGTGGCTCGGTCGTCGCCAGGATGAAGATCACGTGCGGCGGCGGCTCTTCAAGCGTCTTCAGCAGCGCGTTGAACGCCTGGTCGGTGAGCATGTGAACCTCGTCGATGAGGTAGATTTTGTAGCGCGCCAGCGCCGGCATCACGCCCGCGTTCTCGCGCAGCTGGCGTACCTCATCGATGCCGCGATTCGAGGCGGCGTCGAGTTCGATCAGGTCGAGCGGCTGCCCGCTGAGGAAGGCGCGGCAATTCTCGCACTCGTTGTCCGCGTCACCCTCGACGGGTGCGGTGCAGTTCACTGCCCGCGCGAGGATGCGGGCCGTGCTCGTCTTGCCGGTCCCACGAGGGCCGGAGAACAGGTAGGCGTGCGATGGCGTGCCCGCCGCTACGGCGTTGCGAAGCGTGGTCGTGATCGGGTTCTGGCCCGCGACATCGCCGAAGTCACGCGGCCGCCACTTGCGGTAGAGCACCTGCTGCTCGCTCGCGAGATCGAGCGGCATCAGCGGCGTCGGTTCGTTCACTGCGCCCCCGCGCGGCCCCGGGGAGGTGGGGCGATGGCAAGTGTACACGAGGCCCCTGCCCTGTTCACGCCATCGCGGTCGCGTCAGTCGTGGCCTTCGTGCCCGCCCCCGGCGTGGATGCCCGCGCCCAGCACGGCCTCCTCGCGCGCACTCATGTTCGCATCGTCCTCATCTGTCTCGTGGTCGTAACCGAGCAGGTGCAGCAGTCCGTGCAGGACGAGGTGTCGCAGCTCCTGATCGAGCGTGAGACCGGCCGCTTCCGCCTGCACCGTGGCTCGCTCGATCGAGACGGCGATGTCGCCGAGGTAGCGCGGCCCGCCCTTCGGCGACGGCAGCAACTCGCCGATCTCCTCGGCAAAGGAGAGCACATCGGTCGGCTCATCGACGCCTCGATGTTCGCGGTTGAGTCGTTGGAGCAGTTCGTCGCCGGCGATCAGCAACGTGACGCTCACCTCGTCGGTGCCGTCCTCACTGAGAACGCCTCCGATCAGCTCGACGAACGGGGTGGCGTCGGCCTGTCCGCTAGCGGAGCCATCGAATTCGACGCCGACCTGGTGCGGCATCGGCGCTACGGCGCGGCGGCGAGCACGTCGGCGGCCCGCTGGGCGGCCGAGATCAGCGGCGTGGGGACGAGGCCGAAGAGCAGGATCAACCCGGCAGCCCCGACGAGCAGCAGCTGCATCAAGTTCGTGACGTGAATCGGCGAGGTGTCCGAGGGCTCGTCGAGCACCATCAGGCGCGCCCAGCGCAGGTAGTAAAAGGCGGCGATCGCGGTGTTCAGCACCGCGACGGCGACCAGCCAGACGAGCCACGCCTCACCGGCCTGAACCGCGGCGTTGAAGATGTAGATCTTGGCGATGAACCCGGCCGTCGGAGGAATGCCGGTCAGCGAGAGCAGGCAGAGAATCAGGATGCTCGCCAGCAGCGGCGACCGCTCTATCAGGCCCGCGTAGTCGGCCAGCTTATCCGAGCCGATGCGCTCCCACACCGCGATCACCACGATGAACGCGCCGAGATTCGTCGCCGCGTAGGTGGCGAGAAAGAAGAGCACCCCGGAGGGGCCCAGCGTGCTGCCAGCCGCGACGGCGGCGAGCCCGACGGCGATGTTGCCGGCCTGTGCGATCGAGGAGTACGCGAGCAGCCGCTTCACGTCGGTCTGAAGCATCGCCGCGACGTTCCCGAAGGTCATCGAGATACCGGCGAAGACTGCGAAGAGCACTGCCCAGTCGTTCGAGATGAAGGTTCCGCCGCCGCCGAGGCCCGAGTAGAAGACGCGCAGCACGATCGCGAAGCCAGCGGCCTTCGAGGCCACCGAGAGGAAGCTCGTCACCGGCGTCGGCGCGCCCTGGTAGACGTCTGGCACCCACGCGTGGAACGGCACGAGCGCGAGCTTGAAGCCGAACCCAGCCGCCACGAGCACGAAGGCGAACACCAGCGCTAGCTTCGTCTCGTCGGCCCCGGTCGCAACGTACTCCGCGATCCCGGGCAGCGAGGTCGTCCCGGCGATGCCGAAGAGGAACGCGAAGCCATAGAGCAGCACGGCAGCCGCCACCGCGCCGGTGAGCAGGTACTTCAGTCCCGCCTCGGACGAGCGGTCGTCGCGGCCGATGCCGGCGAGCACGAACTGGGCGATCGAGGTGGTCTCGAGTGCGATGAAGATGGCGATCAGGTCGTTCGACTGCGCCAGCAGCACCATCGCGCCCGCGGAGACGAGCAGCAGCGAGTAGAATTCTCCACCCTGCTCGATGCGTTGCGTGAACTCGGTCGACGCGATCGTGACGGCAGCGGTGATCGCGATCAGCAGGAAGGCGAAGAACAACGCGAAGCGGTCGAGCACCACCGCGCCCTCGAAGGCCTCGGGCGGCGCGCTCGCGCTGCCCGTGAAGGCGTGCCAAAAGGCGTAGAACGCAGCGACCGCGAGCGTCAGCAGGGTGAGCACGCGAACCGGGGCACGACGGTCGATCAGGTCGGCGGTCAGCACCAGGCCGGCGCCCGCGAGGAGCACGGCAGCCGGGCCAACAGTGTGTATCTGATCCCAGGGGCCGGAGACTAGCATTAGCCTGCCCCCACAATCGCCGCAATCGGCCTGATGCCGCTCTCAACCGCGTCCGTGAGGATGCGAGGGTAGACGCCCACCCCGACGATCGTGACAACCATCCCGGCCATCGCGATGCGCTCCCACCACGCGGTCGCGTCGGTGATCTCTGCCCATTGCGGGTTCGGCGGGCCCATGAAGACCCGCTCCATTGCCCACAGGATGTATCCCGCCGCCAGCACAACGCCGAAGACAGCGACGATCGTTGCGGCCGGGTGCTCGCCGAGCGCGCCCAGGAAGATCGTCACCTCTGCGACGAAGCCGCTGAACGCGGGCAGCCCCAGCGAGGCCAGTCCGGCGACAAGCATCACCACACCGATCAGCGGGACGCGATGCATCAGTCCGCTCATCTCGGAGATCTCGCGGGTATGTGTGCGGTCGTAAATCAGGCCAACGGTGATGAAGAGCAGGCCCGTGATCGTGCCGTGCGTGAACATCTGGAGCGCGGCTCCGGAGAGCCCGACTGTCCCCATCGCCGAGACGCCGAGCAGCACGAAGCCCATGTGCGAGACCGAGGAGTACGCGACCAGCCGCTTGAGGTCGGTCTGGCGCAGCGTCAGCACGGCGCCGTAGATCACGGAGACCGCGGCGATCACCGCGAGCGCGACTCGGAAGTCGCGCGCCTGCTCGGGCAGGATCGGCAGGGCGATGCGCAGGATGCCGTAGCCGCCCATCTTCAGCAGCACGCCGGCCAGCATCACGGAGACGGCGGTCGGCGCGTCGGTGTGCGCGTCAGGCAGCCACGTGTGCAGCGGGAAGACCGGCAGCTTCACTAGGAAGGCAGCCATCACCGCCCAGAAGACGAGCGCCAGCGGCACGATTGCTTCCGTCGGCGGATTCGCGGTCAGCACCGCGATGTCGAAACTGCCTGCGGTGAGCCCGAGCACGAGGAAGCCGACAAGCATCACCGCCGACCCCGCGAGCGTGTATAGCAGGAACTTCATCGCGCTGTATTCCTTGCGCCCGGAGCCCCAGATGCTGATCAGCAGGTACATCGGGATCAGCTCCAGCTCCCAGAAGAAGAAGAACTGAATCAGGTCCAGCGACATGAAGACGCCGGCAACGGCGGACTCCAGCACCAGCAGCCACATGAAGTATTCGCTGACGCGCAGGTCGATCCGCCACGAGACCAGCACGGAGGCCAGCGAAAGCAGCCCCGTCAGCAGCACCAGCGGTGCGGAGAGCCCATCGACGCCCAGCACGTACTGCACGGTGAATCCGGTGTCGCGGGGGCTGATCCAGACGAAGCGGTCGACGAACTCGTAGCCCTCGACGCCCGCGTCGGAGTAGAGCACCAGCATGAAGCGCGTGAAGATCGCGACCGAGACGGCCAACGCGAGGCCACTGAAGCCCAGCGCGATCCAGCGCGCCTCTTCCTTACGCTCGTTCGGGATCACCGCGAGCAGCGCGGCACCGACGAGCGGCAGCAGCAGGAACAGTGTCAGCATCTAGACACCCAGCCAATCGCGCAGCCGGTCGAACTGACCGGCACCGAGACCGACCACGACGACTGCGGAGGCGATCACGCCGAGCAGGAAGAGCGAGTTGTAGGCCTGCAACTGGCCGGTCTGGGCGCGACGCAGACCGTCGCCGGCTTGCTCTGTCGCGAAGGCGACGCCGTTCACGACGCGGTCGATCAACTGGGTCTCGATCAGGCTCATCGCCCCACCAACGCCCTTGAGCAGCACCCAGCGGACGACGACGGTTTCGGCGAGTTCATCGAGGAAGTACTTCCGCTCGACGAGGGTGTGCACCGGGCCCAGTCGCGCGCGAATCACACTGGCGTCCGGCTGGCGATAGAAGTAGAGCGCTGCCGCGAGGCCGATGCCCACAAGGGCAAAGAGCGTAGAGACCGCAAGCACGAAGGAGTCGATCTCGGCGTGGAAGTCGCGCAGGTCTGCCGGCAGCGCCCCCTCGACGAACTCGCCGAAATCGCCACCGATGTTCACCCAGCCGATCACGATCGCTGGAACCACGAGGATGGCGAGCGGCACCCACATCGACTGCGGTGACTCGTGCGGCTGGGACTGGTCTGCGCCGTGGCCCGGCTCCTCCGGCTCTACCCCGCCTCGGTACTCGCCGAAGAAGGTCATGAAGATCGCGCGGAACATGTAGAACGCCGTCATCCCGGCCACGGTCACGCCAACCCAGAACAGCAGTGTGTTGTGGTTGAACGCATC
>DASCRM010000094.1:0-22194 GCA_034406555.1 Dehalococcoidia bacterium
CCCCGGGGACTCGAACCCCGAACCGGTTGATTAAGAGTCAACTGCTCTACCATTGAGCTAGAGGCCCGACGGCATCCTATCAAGGGGTGCCTGCCCGTGCCACCGGCTTGCGGCGGGACGCTACAGGTGCCCGACAGTCGTGTCAACACAATCCGCGCCGCTGTCGTCGGTTCGATCAGGTTGCGTTGACGCTCCTCGCGCCGGAGCGATAGGCTCGACGACCACTCACGGGGCGGTTAGCTCAGTTGGCTAGAGCGCTGCGTTGACATCGCAGAGGTCACTGGTTCAAGTCCAGTATCGCCCACCATCTCTTCCTCTCACTGCTCCACGTAGCCCTGTATTGGCTACCCCACGACGGCCTGACAGGCCCTCGCCCGACGCCGCCTCGATCCGATGCCCGTCGGGCTGCTATGATAGTTGTAGTGGCGTCCTTCGGGACGCGAACAGCGAGCGCTGATGGGGACACGTCCCTCGTCGCGTCAGCGACTGACAGAGACCGGGGTCTCTGCTGCAAGCCCCGGAGTCGTGGCGACGAAGGCACCACCCCGGAGCCCGCGGGCGAACCCGCGGCGGCCTGCCCCCGTTAACGGGCACCTGAGCCTTCACGCAGCGCGTGGGGGGAATAAGGGTGGAACCACGTGAGGCACGCCTCCCGTCCCTGCGGCGGAGGCGTTTTTTTGCGTCTCCGAGCTTCCGCTTCGGCGGGGCCGTGGCGCGCGAGTGACCGTTGGAGCAATCACCATGAGCGAACAGGCTGACACGCCGCTCGACCAGCTCGACCCGGAGGAGCGCCTCTTCCGCATGCGCCATTCCGCCGCGCATGTGCTGGCGGAGGCGATGCTGCAGATCTTCCCGGACGCGAAGTACGCGATCGGGCCCCCGATCAATAACGGCTTCTACTACGACTTCCAACTCCCTCGCACGCTCACTCCGGAGGACCTCGTTGACCTGGACCGGCGCATGCGTCGCTCGATCAAGCGCAACGCGGAGATAACCGGCGAGCAGATCCCGAAGGACGAGGCGCGCCGCATCTTTGCAGGTCAGCCCTACAAGCTGGAGTTGATCGACGACATCGAAGACGACACCGTCGGCCACTTCAAGCACGGCGACTTCGAAGACCTCTGCGGAGGTGGGCACACGCAGCGCACCGGGCAGATCGGCGCCTTCAAACTGACTAGCGTCGCCGGCGCGTACTGGCGAGGCGATGAGAACAACGTGATGCTGCAACGTGTCTACGGCGCGCTCTATCCGACCCAGGAGGAACTCGACGCCTACCTCGAGTCTGTCGAGGAGGCGGAGAAGCGAGACCATCGCCGCCTCGGCCGCGAACTCGACCTCTTCTCGATGCATGAGGAGTACGGGCCGGGCCTGATGTACTGGCACCCGAAGGGCGGCCGCATCCGCGTGGAGATGGAGAACGTCTGGCGACAGGAGCACGAAGCTGCCGGCTACGAGTTCGTCTTCACACCGCACGTCGGTCGCGCGACGCTGTGGGAGACGAGCGGGCACCTGGACTTCTACACCGACGGCATGTATTCGCCGATGGATGTGGACGGCAACGACTACTACGTGAAGCCGATGAACTGCCCGTTCCACGTGCAGATCTACAACAACACGCGCCGCTCCTACCGCGAGCTGCCGATGCGGCTGGCGGAGCTGGGCACGGTCTACCGCTACGAGCGTTCGGGCACTTTGCACGGTGCGCTGCGCGTGCGTGGCTTCACGCAGGACGATTCGCACATCATCTGCACGCCCGACCAGCTTGAGGACGAGATCGTTGGCGTCGTCGAATTCGCGTACCGACTGCTCGGCATCTTCGGATTCACCGAGTTCAAGGCGATGCTGGCGACCAAGCCGGAGAAAGCGGCCGGGACAGACGCGGAGTGGCGCGAGGCCGAAGGGGCGTTGCGCGACGCGCTCGAACGCACCGGCACCGACTACGAGGTGGCGGAGGGCGACGCGGTCTTCTACGGGCCGAAGATCGACATCTACCTCGTGGATGCGATTGGGCGCGAATGGCAGCTCTCGACAGTCCAGTTCGACTTCAACCTGCCGGAACGCTTCGACATGACCTACATCGGGGACGACGGCGCGGAGCACCGCCCGTTCATGGTGCATCGCGCGCTCTTCGGTTCGGAAGAACGCTTCTTCGGCATCCTGATCGAGCACTACGGCGGCGCCTTCCCACTCTGGATCGCACCGGTGCAGGCGACGGTGATTCCGATCGCCGACCGACACGCCGACTACGCCTACCACGTGCAACGCGAGCTGAAGTCGCACGGGCTGCGTGTGGAGGTCGACGACGGCGGCGACCGCATGGGCGCGAAGATTCGCAAGGCGCAGCTTGAGAAGATTCCCTACATGCTGGTCGTCGGTGACCGCGAGGCGGAGGCGGACGAGGTCGCGGTGCGTGACCGCAGCGGTGACGACCTGGGCGCAATGCCGCTCTTCCAGCTGATCGATCGCATGGTCGATGAGCGAGACAATCGCACCCAGCACCATCAGCCAGAGCCTGCCGTCGAGGAGGCCTAGCCGCGAGTTGCCGCCCTCGGCCCCGCGTGTCAGGCTTACGCCCGTTCTCGTTCTGCGGAGGTGCGCGCGGCGTGTTTAAGCGGGTATTGCTGGCCAATCGCGGCGAGATCGCGCTTCGCGTGCAGCGCACGTGTCGTGAACAGGGCATCGAGACCGTTGCGGTCTATTCCGAGCCTGACCGCAACGCGCTGCACGTCCGCAACGCGCACGCGGCGGTACACATCGGTCCCGGCCCCGCCACCGAGTCCTACCTGGCGATCGAGAAGATCATCGAGGCAGCGAAACAGACCGGCGCAGAGGCGATCCATCCGGGCTACGGCTTCCTCTCGGAAAACAGCGATTTCGCCACTGCCTGCGAGGAAGCCGGCATCGCCTTCATCGGCCCGTCCGCTTCGGCGATGCAGGCGCTGGGCGACAAGGTCTCGGCCCGCCGCCTGATGGAAGCGGCCGGCGTCCCGGTGGTGCCGGGTGCCAACGACATCGATCCGGAGGACCTCGACGCGGCGCGTGCGGCTGCGGAACAGGTCGACTTCCCGTTGCTGGTGAAGGCCTCCGCCGGTGGTGGCGGGCGCGGCATCCGCCTCGTCGAGAGCATCGACGACCTCGAAGCCGCGATGCGCGCCAGTGGCAGCGAGGCACTGGCGTCTTTCGGCAATGCGACGATCTTCCTCGAACGTTACGTCGAACCAGCCCGCCACATCGAGGTGCAGCTGATCGCCGACGCACACGGCAACGTCCACACCTACGGCGAGCGCGAGTGTTCGGTGCAGCGACGACACCAGAAGCTGCTTGAAGAGGCGCCGTCCGTCGCGGTCACACCCGAGATCCGCCAGCGCCTCTGTGACGCGGCGGCGGCTGCTGCACGCAGCGCCAGCTACCAGAACGCCGGGACCGTCGAGTTCCTGATGGACTCCTCCGGCGACTTCTACTTCCTCGAGATGAATGCACGACTACAGGTCGAACACCCGGTCACTGAGTTCGTCTACGGCGTCGACCTCGTGCTGATGCAGTTGCGGGTGGCCGCCGGCGAGGCGCTGCCGCCGGTGGACGAAGTGCCGCAGCCACGCGGCTGGGCGATCGAGTGCCGCATCAACGGCGAGGACCCGTACCGCAACTTCATGCCCTCGCTCGGGCTCGTCGAGCACGTGCAGGCGCCGCTCGGCCCGGGCACGCGCTTCGACTCGATGCTCTTCGATGGACTCGACGTCCCGATCTTCTACGACTCGCTGCTGGGCAAGCTGATCGTCTGGGCGGAGACACGCAGCGACGCGATAGCCCGTATGCGTCGCGCGCTCAGCGACCTGACGGTCGTCGGCGTCCAGACTAATGTCCCATTCCACTTGGAACTGCTCGACAACCCGACGTTCATCGCCGGCGAGGTCTACACGAGCTGGCTCGAGAGCAACTTCACGATGCCGCCGGCGCCCGAGGACGACCCTCGCGAGCGCGATGCGCTGGTCGCTGCCGCGCTGGCGGCCGAGCTGGTAAAGGCCAACGGCCACGCCGGGCCCTCGACCAGCACGACCGCAGCTGGCGGAGGCTGGCAGCGCGCGGCACGCGCCTCGGCCGTGCACCTGCGGGCACGGGACGGAGGGCTACGCGGATGGCATCGCGGCACCGGTTCCTGATCGACGGCACCGAGCACAGCGTCACGGTCGAGGAGTCGGACGGACTCTTCTCGGTGGCGGTGGATGACGACGACCCGCAGCAGGTCGATTTCACAAACTCCGGGCTCCCCGGACTCTTCTCGCTGCTCGTCAACGGCGACCCCAGCCAGGCGTTCGTCTCGCGGCGTGGCGCGGGGTTTGAGGTCACGACCGGCGGCCGCCGCTTCAAGGTCGAAGCCGCGACAGCGGGGCGAGGGCGTCGCGGCCCCGTCGGCAGCCTCGAGGACCCGATCGGCAAGGTGACGGCACCGCTCGGTGGCGTCGTGTTCGAGGTGCACGTGAAGGTCGGCGACACGATCGCGACCGGCGACCCACTGATGGTGATCGAAGCGATGAAGATGCAGAACGAGGTGCAGGCCCCGCACCCCGGCACCGTGACCACGCTTCACGTCAACGTGGGTGATCGCGTCGACAGCAAGGGCGACCTGCTACTCGAATACGACGCGGACGAGCCCGACGTCGGCGACGACTAGCGACCGGGTGCCGGGCGGTACGGGGGTGCGCCGTGCCCGCACTGCGGCTGCGAATGCTAGAATCGGAGATGCGACAGGATGCGCGCAATGAGCGCGTGCGTGTAGGGAGAAGCTGCTCATCGCCAAAGAACTTCGGATTAACGACGATATCCGTGTCCCCCAGGTACGGTTGATCCGCGATGGTGAACAGCTTGGCGTCATGTCGGCCGAAGACGCGCAGCGCATCGCCGACGACGCTGGCCTCGACCTCGTTGAGGTCGCCGCGACCGCCGACCCTCCCGTCTGCCGCATCCTCGATTACGGCAAATTCAAGTACGAACAGGCCAAGCGCGAACGCGAGTCCCGACGCGGATCTCGCAGTGTCGAACTACGCGAATTGCGACTCGGCAGCGTGAAGATCGATGGCCACGACCTCAACTTCAAAGCGAAGACCGCACGCAAGCTGCTTGGTGCTGGTGACAAGGTGAAGGTCTCCGTCCGCTTCCGCGCCCGCGAGATCACCCACCCGGAGGTCGGCCGCGACCTGCTCGACCGGTTCACCGGAATGCTGGAAGATGTAGCGACGATTGACCGCCCGCCCGCGATGGAGGGCCGCCAGATGTCGATCGTGCTCGAACCTCGCAAGGGCGAGCCGAAGCCGGACGATGCAGACTCCTCGGACGGGGCTGCTGCGGACGCCGGGACGACGCCCGAGACACAGCCTGTGACTGGAAGCTCCTGATGCCAAAGATGAAGACCCATAAGGGCACCTCGAAGCGCGTGAAGATCACGGGCACCGGCAAGGTGCTGATGAACGCGCACCACCGCGGTCACAACCGCCTGAAAAAACGCAGCGAGAAGAAGTACTCGATGCGCCGGATGCAGGAACTGGACAAGACGCAGACGAAGCGCCTGAAGAAGCTGCTGCCGTACGCATGACGTCGGGGCGCGCTGCGGGGCTATGCGGCTAATGCCACCCTGCACTATTCTTTTCTGACCAGCCGACGCTCGGCCGTCTGAGGCCAACCAGACAGAACATCAGAGGTCTCGATGCCCCGAGCACGTAACCGCGTCGCGACCCGGGCCCGCCACAAGAAGGTGCTGGCGCGCACCAAGGGCCATCGCGGAAAGCGCCGGACCAACTACAAAGTCGCGCATGAGTCGATGATGCACGCGCTGCGGTACTCCTTTGAGCATCGTCGCAAGCGCCCGGGTGACTTCCGCCGTCTCTGGATCACGCGCATCAACGCCGCCGCCCGGCTGCACGGCCTCACCTACGGCAAGATGATCCACGGCCTGAAGCTCGCCGGCATCGAGATCGACCGCAAGAACCTGGCCGACCTCGCCGTGCGCAGCCCGGACGCCTTCGGCGCTGTCGCCGCGCAGGCACAGGCTGCCCTGCCCGCCTGACGAGCGACCGCTCTACCCCTCGAAATCGACGATCAGCGCGGCGTGGTCGCTGAGCGCGTCCCGCCGCGTCTCGCTACTCGCGCCCGCCTCGCGACCCCACTCGTGGCGTACCGCCCGCACGCTCGGCAGCAACGAGCGATGCACGAATGCCTGATCGAGGCGGAAGCCGTTGCCTGCGTTCGGCGAGTACCACGTGTACTCACGCCGCTCGCCGTGTAGCTGGCGAAAGGCGTCGTGCCAGCCCGCCGCCTCTAGGCCCAGCATCCACGCCTCAGAGTTCGGACCGAACACCGGTGACTGCTCGTCTAAGCCGGTGCGACCGGTGTTCGTGTCGCCGACGAGCATCCCCGGCCCGCTGCGCCAGTGCGGCGCCAGATCGGTCACCGTAGCGTGAAAGCCGCCCTTCAGCCCCGTCACCTGATTCGGGATGTGCATCGCACCGAGCGCGAACGGCCGAGGCGCGTGCACCCGCACCGGGAGCCAGCGCAGCGGCATCTCCGGCCCTCGCCGTACCCCTAGTCGCCGCACCGGCCAGCGTGAGGCGACGAGCAGCGTGTTCGCCGCAGGCTGCTCCGGGTCGGCGCTGCTGCGCTGGTGCGGCAGACCGAGGCGTGCCAACTCCTCCGCAAGCCAGAGGCTGGGAGGCGTACCGCGAACCTCCGAGAGCACGACGACGTCCGGTGCCCAGCGCGCGAGCTGATCCGCGATCGCCTCGATACGCCGCCCACCGCCGGCGCGGATGTTCCATGCGACGAGGCGGTGGAGGCCGGAGGCCGGGCCGTCGGCGGTCAGGCGCGTTGCTCTGCGCCGAACTCGCGCGTCAGGCGCCTCAGGATGCGAGCCTGCTCCTTGTTCGCGTCCTCGCCGGTGAGCGTGCGGTCGGTGGCCTGATAGCGGATCGCGAACGCGACCGACTTCTTGCCTTCGGGTAGCTGCTCGCCGCGATAGACATCGAAGACGCGAGCCGTTGCGACAAGCCTCGACTGCTCGATCATCTGCTGGAGCGCGGCGGCCGGGACATCGTCGTCGACGATCAGAGCGAGGTCCTGCTCCACGGCAGGGAAGCGAGGCACCTCAGCCACCTCGCGGCGCGCCGGGACGTGGGGCAGCAGCGCCGGCAGATCAATTTCGAAGAGCGCTACCGGCTGCTCGATCCCGAACTGCGCCAGTGTCGAGGGGTGCAGCTCGCCGAGCACGCCGACCGGTTCGCCGCCTGCGTTCAGCGTCGCGACGCGACCGGGCAGCATCCCGAACTCCTCGCCTGCAACGAAATCGAGGTTGACCCTCACCTGTGTAAGCGCATCGACGAGCACGCCCTTCGCATCGAAGAAGTCGAGCTGGCGGTCGCCTCGCTGGCCCCATCGGTCGCTCTCGACGCCGCTCACGACACCGACGAGTTGGTCTCGCTCGTCCGGCAACTCGTCACCCTCGACCGGCACGTAGACGTGGGCGATCTCGAAGATCGCGATCTCGTCCGCGCCGGCCCGGATGTTGCGGTCGACGACCTCCAGCACGCCGGGGCGCAGCGAGGGGCGCAGCACCTCTCGCTCGCTCGACATCGGGTTGTGGATGCGCAGCAGCGGCACTCTATCGAGGCGCTCCGCCGGCACGACGCGCCTGAGCGCCTCGTCCGAGGTCAGCGAGTAGGTCAGCACTTCGTGCAGCCCGCCGTCAGCGAGCGCGTCGCGTAGCAGTTCCCGCAACGAGGCGAGCGGGCGCGGCTCCTGCTCCGGGATGCGTCCACCGAGCGTCGTCGCTGGTAGTCGGTCGTAGCCGGCAATGCGCACGACCTCCTCCGCGATATCGTCCGCGATCGAGACGTCGGTGCGCCACCACGGCGCGGTCACATCCCAGCCGCCATCGGCGTTCGCGACCTCGAAGCCCAGCACGCGCAGGCCGCGCTCCACCTCGTCATCGGGCACGGAGAAGCCGACCGCGGTGTCCAGCCGCTCGCGCGGCACATGCACCGTCGTCGACTCGTGCGGGCGCGGATACACATCGATCGCGCCCTCGCGCGCCGTGCCGCCGCACAGCTCGACGAAGAGCTGCGTCGCGCGCCTCGCTGCGTGCATCGGCAGGTCGGCGGAAAGACCGCGTTCGAAGCGAGAGGAGGCTTCCGAGCGCAGGTTGAGGCGCATAGAGGTGCGCCGCGTAGTCGGCCCGTCGAAGGTGGCTGCCTCCAGCAGGATCGATGTCGTCGCGCTGCCGACCTCAGTGCTCGCCCCGCCCATCACGCCGGCGAGGGCGATCGGCCCACTATCGTCCGTGATCAGCAAAGTGTTCGTCGCAAGCACGCGCTCTTCTCCGTCCAGGGTGCGCAGCTCTTCGCCCTCGTGGGCCGTGCGCACGACGACGGTCCCTTGCACCGCTGCCAGGTCGAAGGCGTGGAGCGGCTGCCCCAGCTCGAACATCACATAGTTCGTGATGTCGACGACGTTGTTGATCGGGCGCTGCCCGGCGGCGCGTAGCCGGTCCTGCATCCACTGCGGCGAGGGCCCGACCGCAACACCCTCGATCACCGTCGCGACGTAACGCGCGCAGAGGGCGGGGTCGTCGACCGTCACGGCAACCGCGTCCGCGACCGGCCCACCGGCCTCGGCGTAGCTGTCGTCGGGCAGTCGCACCTCGCCGCCGATGATCGCCGCCACCTCGCGGGCGATCCCGGCCATGTTCATCATGTCGGAGCGGTTCGGCCAGATGTGCACATCAAGGATCACGTCGCCCAGGTAGTCGCGCAGCGGCTCCCCGATCGGCGCGTCGGCGGGCAGTACGAAGATGCCTTCATGCTCCTCGGAGATGCCGAGCTCGCGCTCGGACAGCACCATGCCGGACGACTCCACGCCGCGGATCGTCGCGGCCTTCAGCACGGACGGTTCGCCCGAGCGCGAGTCGACCAGCGTTGCACCCTCGCGCGCGAAGGCGATGCGCTGGCCCTCGGCGACGTTCGGAGCGCCGCAGACGACCTGCTGTGGTGCATTGCCGCCGTAGTCCACCGTCGCCAGCCGCAGCCGGTCGGCGTCCGGGTGTGGCCCGACGGCGACCACGCTGCCCACGGTCACAAGCTCGCGGTCCCACTGCGCACCGACACGCACGATGCCTTCGACCTCCGCCGACGCCATCGTCAGTCGGTGGGCGAGGTCGTCCGCATCGAGGTCGGACGGCAGGTCGACGTATTCAGAGAGCCACTTCAGTGAGACGAGCAAGAGTCGAGTCCTTAATCCTCGTTGGCGGTCGCTGGCGCCCCTTAGAACTGGCGCAGGAAGCGCAGGTCGTTGGCGTAGAAGTTTCGGATGTCGGTGATGCCGTACTTCAGCATCGCGATGCGCTCCGGCCCCATTCCGGCGGCGAAGCCGGTGTAGCGTGAGCTGTCGTAGCCGGCGGCCTCCAGCAGCTCCGGATGTACCATCCCGGCACCCATGATCTCCAGCCAGCCCGCGCCTCGACAGACCGCGCACTTCGGGTCGTCGCCGGGGCAGGCAAAGCAGTCGACGGCCAATTCGACGCCGGGCTCCACGTAGGCGAAGTACCCGTTGCGGATCAACACCTTGCGTTCCGAGCCGAAGAGCGCCCGCGCAAACTCCTGCAGCGTGCCCTTGAGATCGGCGAGCGAGATGCCCTCATCCACGGCCAGCAGCTCGACCTGGTGGAACATCCACTCGTGGGTCGCATCGGTCGCCTCGTAGCGGTAGGTGCGGCCGGGCACGCAGATACGAATCGGCGGTTCGTGGCTGTCCATGTAGCGAATCTGAATCGGCGAGGTGTGCGTGCGCAGCAGCGTGCGATCCAGTTCGATCCAGAAGGTGTCCTGCATGTCGCGCGCAGGGTGGTCGGTCGGGATGCGCAGGCGCTGGAAGTTGTAGTCGTCGGTCTCCACCTCGGGGCCTTCGATGGTGGCGAACCCCATGCGCTCAAAGACCTCCGTGATCTCGCGCATCGTCTGCGTGATCGGGTGCAGGCCGCCCCGACGGCGCGGCCGGCCGGGTAGTGTGACATCGACCGCGCCCTCGACAACCGAGGCCGCCAATGCCGCCCCGCGCAGTTCCGCGCTGCGAGCTTCGAGCGCCGCCTCGAGTTCGTTCTTCAGCACATTGGCCGCGCGACCGACCTCGCGCCGCTCGTCAGGATCGAGGTCGCCGAGCCCTCGCAGAATGCCCGTCAGCGTGCCGGAGCGGCCGAGCGTGCCCGTACGCCACGCCTCCAGCGCGTCTTCGTCGCTGGCGGCGGCAAGCGCGTCTCGCGCCTCGCGCCCCAGCTCCTCGACTCGATCAGCCGTCGCAGTCATGCGGCGAGTGTAGCGGGCGTCGCCGCGAGGGGGGAGTGTGAATAGGGTGACCTGCCAATGTCGTGGATCTCCGAACCGGCGATAGTGAGAGACATCAGCTCAGGCGCAAGATGAGCCATCCGGCCCAACCGGACAGTCCGAGGAGTTTCGCCCGTGAGACGCAACGTAATGGCGGGAGCCTTCCTCGTCGCGATCGAAGTCGGCGGCATGCTCGCCTTCTCGCAGACCGAGCCCACCGAGGCGCAGGGCCGACCTGCCTTCAGCCTCCCCTCTCGAGCCGTGCAGGTCGCGCCGGGCGTCTTCTCGCTTGGCACTGCGATCCACAATGGCCAGGTCGTCGAGGGCTACGCGATTGCCGAGCACAAGGGCAAGGAGCACGGCAAGCCTGACGGCGGTGGGGGTGGCCGTGGCGGTGGCGAGACCTGCTTCGCATTCATCGCGAACGGTGCCGAATGGAACACCGCCGAGCCGTGGATGATCGACCCAGGAAACGACGCTGGGCTCACCGTTGGGACCGTCACGAATCTGATCGCCGGCGCGTTCCACAAGTGGGAGACCGCAGCCGGCGCCGAGATCTTTGGCAACCAGATCGTAGGCGTTGTCGTCGGGGCTGACTGTGTCAGCGCCGACGACAAGAACGAAGTTCTGTTCATGGAGATCGAGGGCACTGGCACCATCGCCGCCACTATCATGTGGGGGGTATTCTGCGGTCCGCCGTCAGGCCGAGGGCTCACGGAGTGGGACATGGTCTACGACGATTTCGAGTGCGATTGGTCAGCTGAAGCAGGGGGTGTCTCTGGCGCGATGGACTTCGACAACATCGCAGTTCACGAAGTCGGGCACGCTGCGGGTATGGGGCACCCGAGCGACGCCTGCACTGAAGAGACACTGTTCCGGATGGCCAGCGAGGGTGAGACGAAAAAGCGAAACTTCTTCGACGGCGACAAGGCCGGAATACTGGAGATCTACTAGCGTCAGCGGTTCAGACGACAGCAAGCGCCCGGCAATAGCCGGGCGCTTCTTCTATCCCCCGTCGCAACGACCTTCGCTGCATGCTCGGTCGTATGGCCGTTGACAGCCGCGCCCGGCCCCGCGACGATGCGCCTCCGCGCTCCCAACCTCGGCGGAGCGGTGTTGAGAGGCACCTCCGATGAGCATTCGCGGCTACATCCTTGTCGAGACCGAAGTCGGTCGCACCGACGCGGTTGGCGCCGCGATGCGCGACCTCACCTCCGGGTTCGCGACGGTCGCCGCCGTCGATACCGTGACCGGGCCGTTTGATGTGATCGTGCAGCTGGAGGCGGGCGACCTGGACCTGCTCGGCAAGTGCATCACCCGCGACATCCAGGGCATCGACGGTGTGCAACGCACGACGACCTGTCTCGCGGTCAGCCTGACGCTCTAGCCTCGTCGCGCCCTCAGTCGGCGGCTTCGATACACTGGGTGCGTGACTGAAGAACTGACCTACAGCGCCACCACGCAGAACACGCGCAGCATCCTGCCCGCCGGCATGATCTCGGTGGAGGAGGCGCGCGAACGCATCCTCGAACACTTCACACCGCTCGACGCGGCGTCCGTCCCGCTGCTGGAGGCGCGCGACCAGGTGCTGGCCGAGGATGTGTTCGGCGGCTTCAGCATCCCCCCGCTCGACAACACGGCGATGGACGGCTACGCGGTGCGTGCCGAGGATACGGCGGGTGCGACCTACGAGAAGCCCGTCACGCTGAAGGTCGCTGGCTACCTCGCTGCCGGTTCGGTCTACGAGGGCTCCGTTGGGCCGGGTGAGGTCGTACGCATCATGACCGGCGCGCCGATCCCGGATGGCGCCGACTCGATCGTGCCCTTCGAGGAGACCGGCGAGCAGGACGAGGCGAACGCCGGCACCCACTGGGAGCAGGCGCCGCGCGAGAGCGTGCGCATCGACGTGGAAGCGCGGCCGGGCGCGAACATCCGCCGCGTAGGCGAGGACATCCGAGAGGGCGACCTCGTGCTCCGGGCGGGCACCGTGCTCGGCCCCGCACAGATCGGCGTACTCGCCTCGCTGGGGCACGCGGGAGTGATGGCAATCCGCCGCCCGCGCGTCACGATCGTCTCGACCGGTGATGAACTGCTGCGCCCCGGCGAAGCGCTGGAACCCGGCAAGATCTACGACTCCAACACCTTCAGCCTCGCCTCGCTGGTTGAGAGCTACGGCGCGGTAGCCCGCGTGCTCGAGATCGCGACTGACACCGTCGAGGCGCTGACCGCGCGCATCCACGAGGGGCTGGAGGGCGCGGATCTCGTCGTCACCTCGGCTGGTGTCTCGCGCGGGGACTTCGACGTGGTGAAGGACGTGCTGCAACGCGAGGGTGAGATCGGTTTCTGGACCGTGCGCATGAAGCCCGGCAAACCGTTGGCCTTCGGCACCTTCCCCGCCGCGGGCGGTGCCGTCCCGCACCTCGGCCTGCCCGGCAATCCGGTCTCCGCGATGATGACGATGGAGCTCTTCGGGCGCGCCGCGATTTTCATGATGCTCGGCAAGGGCGACGCATGGGAGCGCCCGGTCGTGCGCGCAATCGCCGCCGACCGCATCCGCAACAGCGACGGCCGACGCTTCTACGCTCGGGCCTTCGTCGAACTGGAGGACGGCCGCTACATCGCCCGGCTGACGGGCCCGCAGGGGTCGGGTGTGCTGACCTCGATGGCGCTGGCGAGCGGCTACGCGGTCTGCCCGGAGGACGTGGAAGCGATCGAGCCCGGCGAAGAGTGCGACGTGATCCTCGTCGATCGCGAAGGGCCGCTCCCGCCTCCAGAGACGATCGCCGGCGACGCGGAGTTCCGCGAAGGCGCCGACCTCGCGGTCGATCTCGCCGTCGATGGCAAGACCGTCGATGTCTGGGGATTCCCGCTGGAGATCATCGCGCGCTCGGTGCTGGCGATGGTGGAGCTGCTGAAGGGGGTCGATGTGCCCCGATCGGTACAGCTCAAGATCCGCCGACGCGTGGACGGTGACTCCGAATAGAGCACGGCGGGCGCGTCTACCCTCAAATCACCGTCTCAAAGCCCTTGAACTCGCCGGTCGCTTCTTCCCAGCGGTATTCGACGTCGTCGACGCGGGAAAACGGCGGTCCGTCGCGTAGCCGCTCGACGAAGGCGCGCAGCGTCGGCTCGTCGGATTCCGCCTCGAAGGCCACGGTCTCGCCGTCGGCCAGATTGCGGGCGTAACCATCGACGTGCAACCGCGTCCCCGCGTCCGCGCAAAAGGCGCGATAGCCGACGCCCTGCACACGGCCGGTGGCACGGCCGACGATGCGGCGTGGCTCGCCGCGTGATCCAGACGTCATCGCGGGCTCAGCTTCACGAGGCGACGAGACTGCGGATGGTCTCTTCGACCATTTCCTCCGGCACATCGTCGCGCACGACGGCGCGGCCGACGGCCTCCAGCAGCACGAAGCGTGAACGGCCACCCTGGACCTTCTTGTCCATGCGCGTGGCATCGCGGATCGCCATCGAGGCGAGGCCCTGCGCCTGCAGCGGCAGTCCGTAGGAGTGCAGCACGTCCGCCTGGCTGGCGACGAACTCTTCGCTGATCAAGCCCATGCGCTGTGCGATGCGAGCTGCGCCCATCATCCCGATCGAGACGGCCTCACCGTGGAGGTACTTCGAGTAGCCTGTGACGGATTCGATCGCGTGGCCGATCGTGTGGCCGTAGTTCAGGATCGCGCGTAGCCCGCGCTCCTCCGGGTCGCTCGACACGATCAACGCCTTCAGGCTGACGGAGCGTGCCGTCACCTCCGTCAGCAGGTCGAAATCGGCGGAATTGCCCGTCAGCGTGCGCGCACTGCTCTGGAGCAACTTCAGCAGCTCCGGGTCGAGGATCAGCGCGTGCTTGATCACCTCCGCGAAGCCCTCGATCAGCGCGCGACGCGGCAGCGTGCCCAGCGTCTCGACATCGGAGATCACCGCCTTCGGCTGGTGGAACGCCCCAATCAGGTTCTTCCCGGCCGGCAGATCGACCGCGACTTTGCCACCGACGGCGGCATCGTTCATCGCCAGCACGGACGTCGGGAGCTGCACGAGCGGCATCCCCCTCAGGTATGTCGCCGCGACGTGCCCGGCGAGATCGCCGACCACTCCCCCACCGAGCGCGACGATGATGTCGTTGCGCTCCGCACGCTGTTCCGCGAGCCAGCGATACAGTTCTTCCGCCACACGCAGCGACTTCGAACCCTCGCCCGTCGGGACGACGTATGAGGCGCCCGCGAGCCCGCCACGGTCGAGCACCGAGGCGACACGCTGGCCGTGCGCCTCCATTACATCGCTGTCTGAGATCAGGAAGATCTTGCCCCGCAGCTCGAGCTGTTCGAGACGCTCCGGGAGCCGTTCGATCTCGCCGGCACCGATCCAGATCGGCGTGCGGTCGTTGCCGGTGTCGACAACCGCGGCCGGCACCATCGCGGGCGCATCGGTCGCCAGCCGTTCGAGCCGGCGTTCCTGCTGCAGCTGGCCCGCGCTGTCGGCGACCCAGGCGCGCAACACGCGCGTCGCGACGCCATCGCCGGGAGCTGCGCCCTCCACGTCCGGCGCCTGCGCGGGGATCCAGACGTCGGCGTGGTTGTAGAAGGGCCGGCGCTCGCGATCGAGTTCGTAGAGCCGCGCCTCAAGGTCCTCGCCGAGCAGCGGCCGTTCGACGCTGCCGACGGATTCGCGGATGCGACGCGATATCTCCGGAGGCGTGGCATCGAGGTAGCAGACCAGCCCTCGCTCACCAAGCGCGCGGCGGTTCGCATCGCTCATGAAGGCACCGCCACCGATCGCGATCACGGCGGGCGCCCGCTTCGATGACTCTGCTACAACCGCCGCCTCGATCTGACGGAACGCGTCCTCGCCCCGCTCCACGATCAACTGGGCTGGTGTCTGTCCCTTGTTCTCCGCGATCACCTCATCGGTGTCGATGAACGTCCAGCTCAGCCGGTCGGCGAGCAGTCGCCCGACGGTCGATTTGCCGACGCCAGAAAGGCCGATCAGGACAATCTGCTGGGCGGCGCTCACTCTCGCGCCTCGCTCGGGCCGACCGTCTCGACGAAGGCCTGGCAGTTGCGACGGAACTCGTCCATGTGATCGCCGCCGAACTTCTCCATCGCCGTACGCGCGAGCACGATAGCCAGCATCGCCTCCCCGATCACCCCAGCCGCGGGCACCACGCAGACGTCCGCACGTTCGTAGAAGGAGGTCGCCGACTCGCCCGTCCACAGGTCGGCGGTGGGCATCCGCCGCGGAACGGTGGCGATCGGCTTCAGCGCGGCACGGACGACGATCTCCTGACCGTTGCTCATGCCACCCTCCAGCCCGCCGGCGCGATTCGTCGTGCGATCCCACGGGCCACGTTGCCAGCGGTCGGCCGGCAGGATCTCGTCGTGCACCTCGGAGCCGGGGCGCGCTGCGTTCGCGAACCCATCGCCGATCTCGACGCCCTTCACTGCGTTGATCGACATGAACGCCTGCGCGATCTGACCATCGAGCCGCCGGTCCCAATGGACGTGCGTGCCGAGGCCGATCGGGACACCGCTCGCCCGCACCTCGAAGATGCCGCCGAGGGTGTTGAGGTCTTCCTTCGTCGCGTCGATCGCCGCGACCATGCGCGCTTCGGCATCGGCGTCCGCGATGCGTACCGGCGAGGCGTCGACGGCGTCCCAGTCGATCTGCTCCGGCACGTCCGCGACCACCTCGCCGATCGAGACGGTGTGTGAGTGAACCTCGATGCCGATCTCGGCGAGCAGCGCTCGCGCGATCGCACCGACCGCCACCCTCGCGGCCGTCTCTCGCGCGCTCGAGCGTTCGAGGATCGGGCGCACGTCGTCGAAGCCGTACTTCTGCGTGCCGGTGAGGTCGGCGTGGCCCGGGCGCAGCAGCGTCACGGCCTCGACCTCCTCGTCGACTGAGGCGATTCCCATGCGGGTCTGCCAGTTGGCATTCTGGTGGTCGGCGTTTTCGATCCACAGTGCGATCGGGGATCCGATCGTCTTCGCATGCCGCACGCCCGAGGTGATGCGCGCGCGGTCGGTCTCGATCTGCTGCCGCCTGCCGCGACCGTATCCGCCCTGTCGGCGCACGAGATCAGCGACGATCTTCTCCTCCGTCAGACCGAGGCCCGCAGGGACACCTTCGATCACGGCCGTTAGCGCAGGGCCGTGCGATTCGCCCGCCGTGAAAAAGCGGAACGCCGTCATACCGGTTCCCCAATCGCGAGACTCAGGTCGGTCGTCTGCACCTCGATCAGTGCATCTGCATCGGGATCCAGACGCTCGTCACCCGCCTCGCGCGTCTCCCACTCAGCGAGAATCGCGGGCGGTTCGGCGTTGTCCCACTCACTCGCGTAGGCCGTCTCACGGTCGACCTGAGTCGTGAGCAGGCACGGCGTCGCGTCGACCTCGCCGGTCGCGACCGTGTAGACGTCGACCTGCACGGCGTTGAAGCGGACGTGCGGAATCTCGTAGAGCAGCCGCTCCGCCATCGCCACCGCCGCGCGGCGACCTACATCGAGCGGATCGCCGAAGTCGATCCGCTCGTTTTTCACGACGCGCACGTCGGTGCCAGCCACCACGGAGACGCGACAGCGGTCGGGATCCGCTGCGAGCAGCGTGACAGACTGCACCGCGAGCGTGTCAGCGGGCGGCGTCCCCTTCGGCGGTCGAGCGCTGCGCCAACGATCGAGGGCTTCATCAAGCGCTTCATGCAGCGCATCCTCGTCGCCGTCCTCGATCACCTGATCCCAGTGGCGTGACGCCATGGTGGCCTGCAGCACGATGAAGCCGAGCAGGACCCCGAAGGTCACGATCGCGAGGATTCCCCAGCCCATCGCCGGCTACCCCTCTGCGGCCGCGGAGCGGGCGGCTGCGAACATCACATCGAGCGGCGGCGCTTCGCCGGTCCAGAGCCGGAACGATTCAGCACCCTGGTGGATGAGCATCGAGAGCCCTCCGATGGTGCGCGCTCCCGCGCGTTCAGCCGCGTTCAGGAAGGGTGTGCGCTCAGGTGCGTAGACCAGGTCGAACGCCGTCTGCTCAGCACGAAACAATTCGGGCGGAACGGGCGTGGCCTGCTCATCTGGACCGTGGCGCATCCCCAACGAGGTCGAGTGTATCACCAGCTCCGCTCGCGACATCGGGGCTCGCAGCGCCTCGGCAGCGGCATCCGAGGTCGGATCGAGTGGGCAGACCTGCACCGCCAGATCGGCACCCGCGACAGCGACCAGTTGCCGTGCCTTCTCCAGCGTGCGGTTGGCGATCGTGAGCGACGCCGCCCCGCCCTGCTGCATCGCTACGACAACCGCTCGTGCCACCCCGCCCGCGCCTACCAGCAGCACGTTGCTGCCACGGACGGTGATGCCGGCCTCCTCGATCGCTCGCAGCACGCCGGCGACGTCCGTGTTCGTCGCGTAGAGCAGCCCGTCGCGCCTGACGATCGTGTTCACGGCGCCGGCCAGTTCGGCCAGCGGGTCGGGACGGTCGACGAGTCCGGCCACCGCTACCTTGTGCGGGACCGTGACGTTGGCGCCCAGCATGCCGCCAGAGCGCAGGCGCTCCACCGCCACCCGCAGGTCGGCATCCGACGTGTCCCACGCCTCGTACCGCGCGTCGATGCCCAGCGCGTCGAGCGCCGCCTGCTGGAAGCGAGGCGAGAGCGAGTGCGCGACGGGGTGGCCGAGCAGCGCGATCGTGGCCGTCACGTCGCTACCCTCCGTGGCAACGTGCGACGTTGATGTTGTGCTCCTCCAACGTCGCGGCGAACTCATGGCGGTTGCTGCCGTCGCAACGAGCGACGAAATAGAAGTAGTCCGTCGTCGCCGGGCGCACGACCGCCGTGATCGCCCCGATCCCGGGATTCGCGATCGGGCCGGGGGGGAGACCCGGGTACTGGTAGGTGTTGTAGAGCGAGTCGTACTGCAGATCTTCCAGGAAGATCTCAGGCCACCAGCCTCGTTCCCCCTCGTTCGCGGTCGCGACCGAAAACTGCACCGTCGGATCCGTCTGAAGCGCGATCCCGAGTGCGAGGCGATTGAGCAGCGCCGAGGCGATCAGCGGCTGCTCGTCGGGCATGATCGCCTCCTTCTCGACGATCGAGGCCAGCGTCAGCACCTCGTGCACGCTCCACCCCGCGGACTCGGCCTCGGCGCGCAACTCCGGTGTGAACTGTTCGTCGAGCGTGTCGAGCATGGTGGTGACCAGCGACTCGGCGTTCGGCAGCTCACCGCAGCCCAGCGGATAGGTCGCCGGTAGCAGGTAGCCGAGCAGCGAGGCGCCCTCGGGCCGTTCCGCCGCGATCGGCTCCGGACGCGCCCCCTCGATCGCCGCCGCCCACGCTGCCGCGGTGACGATTTCGTTCGTCTCCATCCATTCGCTCAGCTCTTCCAGCCGCAGCCCCTCGGGGATGCTCAGCTGAATGTCGTCGGTATCACCTTTGCGGAGCCTGCGAATCACCTCAGCTGCGGCCATCCCGGGGTGGAACTGGTAAACCCCGGCCCGCAGACCCGCGCCGCCGCCCGAGTACTCGAGCAGCAGTGTGAATTGCCGCTCGCTGGCAACGATCTGCTGCACGACGAGCTGACCCGCGATCGCATCGCCGCCATCGCCCGAGGCGACGGTGAAGCAGGTCGGCGCGCCCTGTACGCGCACCGCAACCCCTTCCGAGGGGGTGGCAAGCGCACCGGCGATGGTCTCCGGCGAGTCCTCCAGCGCGAGACCGACGAAAACCAGTACACCGATCACATAGAGCGCGCTGAGTGCCAGGGCGAGTGTGAGCGGGTCACGGCTGCGCATCGGGCTCGCTCTCGCCTCGGCGGTCGATGAATCGCTGGAGAATCAGCGCCGCGGCGACGTCATCGCGCGGCTCGCCGTGCCCCTCGCGTTCGGCCTCGACCGTCGTCAGACGCTCGTCCTCGTATTCTACCGGCAGCCCGAGGCGATCCCGGATGCGGTCGCCGAGGCGCCGTGCGAGGCGGGCGGCCGAACCCTCGCTGCCGTCCATCAGCAGCGGCAGACCGACGACGATCCCGCCGACGTCTTCACGCTTCGCGATCGAGCGCACCGCGGGGAAGGCAGCCGATGCCACCACGATCTCCAGTGGCATGGCCACGCGCTCATTCGGGTCGCAGATCGCGACGCCGACGCGCTTCGACCCGGGGTCGATCCCCAGCCATCTCATCGCGCTCACTCCGCCTCTTCGTCTTCGTCGACGGCTGGCCCTTCAAAGGTGATCGAGATCTGGCCACCGCGCTGTGGTAGCCAGATCCACGGCAGCCAGTTCGGGAGCAGCGTGACGCGAGGCGTCTCTTCGAGCCCGAGTCGCTCCTGGAGCGCCGATGCGGCCGACTCCGGGCGCGCCCCGGTCAGCCCGTCATGGATCAACGACGGCTCGAAGAGGTCGAAGACGAGCCCAGTTGCCGTCAACGTCAGCGTGACCTCGCCGGCCACGTAGCTTCGGTCGTCACTGAACTCCACGGTCGTCGTGCTGGGGAGCAGCGCGCGCCCCTCCGGTAGCGCCTCGCGCAGCAGGGCCGCGCCGAACGCCTCCGCGTCGGCTCGCGGGATCGTGAGCCCGGAGACGACGGCGGAGAACTCCATCAGGAAGGTGTCGACCGCCTCGCCGAGGTTCTGGAACGGCTCTTCGCCGAGAATCGTAATGATCGCGGTCTCGGTCAGCACCTTGGCGCCCTCGACGCTCTCTTCGAGCTTCCGCGCACCGACGCGCAGTAGCACGCCCGAGGCCTGCGCGCGCAGCCGCTCGACGTCCTGGATCGCCACGGCCTGCACGGCGCGGTCGGTGCCGCCCGTCGCGGCGCGACGGTTCGTCACGATCACGCTGTCGGAGGCCCCGGAGAGCGTCCACGTCTCGCCACCCTCGACGTTGCCGATCTCGCCGGCGCGCTGCGCAGTCGCCGTGATCGTGACGACCTCGCCCGCACCGACCGCCGCCTCCCCGTCCACCACGAAACCGACGCCGTTCTCGGTGGTCACGAAGGTCTCAGCCGCGATCAGCACCGGCGTCTCACCCTGGTTGTCGACTCGCAGGTCGACCACGGCATGCTCGTCACCCACATCGACGCTGCCGGTTGTCTCCGTCACCAGCACCATGCTGAACGTCTGGCGCACCGTCACACCCGGCAGCAGGCCCGCATCGAGGTCCGCTTCGTCCGCTACCGCATCGACGCGTGCCGAGGCCGTCTGCTCGAACGGCTCGGAGGGCGGCACGATCACGATCTCGGCCGTTGGCACGGAGTAGCCGACCGCGCCGACGCCCGCGGCGACGACGACCGGCACCGTGAGCCAACTCACGAGGCCCAGCACGCGGAAGCCCGAGAGTTCGAATTCGCGCGCGCCGAGACGTAGCCGCCGCGACCGCTGCCGGCGCAGCGCCCTCAACGAGCCCGCCACGCGCAACCCGTTGTCTGCCACTGCCATGCGCACCAACCGACGCGCAGCGACGACGCTGAGCGCGATGCCGTTGCGGCGTACATGGGCGGCGATATGCGGCCAGACAGCGGAGTTTCGCAGGCCACGAGCGGAACGCGGCACCATCAGCACGAGGTCGATCTCCTCGGCGGTGTCGATGCGCCCGATGATCGATGCGGCGTCGTCATCGTGCTCTGCAGTGATCACGCCGGAGCCCTGAGGCGGTGCCGCTGCGCTCGGTCGAGGCAAGAACCTCGCCAGCAGCCTCCCGGTTCGGGTCGCGGCCCGGCCAAGAGCTGCCGATGCACTGCGCAGCCAAGGCGATGTGGTCGCCCACAGCTGCCGGAGCCAACCCAACGTCGCGGCCCACCATCGAACGATGATCTCCGGGACCGATTCCGACTCGCGTTGTGGCGGCTGCTCCATGGTGCCGGGCGTTAGCCCAGCCGCTCCTTCGCCGCCGCAAGCGCTACTGCCAGCGCATCATCGATCTTCGTGGCGTCCTTGCCCCCCGCTTGTGCGAGCTGCGGACGACCGCCCCCGCCCCCGCCGACAACCGCGGCGGCCTCGCGAATGATTTCGTCGGCGTGTAGGCCGCGCTCGACCACGTCGTCAGTGACGGCGATCAGCAGCATCGGGCGGCCGTCGGACTCGGCGCCGAGCGCGATGAACGCCGTACCGAGGCTGGCGCGAAGCTGATCCGCGAGTGCACGCAGTCCGTCGGCAGACGACGCATCGACGCGCGCGACGAGCACGTTAACCCCACCGAATTCGTCCGCCTGGGAGGTGAGGTCTCCGGCGGCCGATGCGGAAGCCTTGCGCTCGAATCCCTCCGCGCGCTTGCGCTCGGCAGCGAGCTGCTCCTCCATCGCGTCGACACGCGCCGAGACTTCGAGCGCCGGCACCTTGAAGCGCTGAGAGAGCGCATCGAGGGCATTGAGTCGCTGCTCGACGTACGCCTCGGCGTCCGGCCCGGTCACGGCCTCGATACGGCGCAGCCCGGCACCGATGCTGGAGTCGGCGACGAGTTGCAGGCTACCGACCTGGCCCGTGGACTGGAGGTGCGTGCCACCGCACAGCTCACGGCTGAAGCACTCGCCGGGCGCGTGGGAGTGGCCGCGTGCCTCGCAGTACTCAACGACCCGCACGTTCGTCGAGTAGCGATCCTCGAAGAACGCGATCGCGCCCCGCTCAATCGCCTCCTCGTACGGCAGCTCCTCGGTCTGCTGGCTGATGTCGTCGCGGATGCGTGCGTTCACGAGCCGCTGCACCTCGCGCAGTGCCTCCGCGCCGGGCGACTCCGGGTGTGTGTAGTCGAAACGCAGGCGGTCGGGGCCGACGTACGAGCCCGCCTGCCGGACGTGCGAGCCGAGCACCGAGCGCAGCGCGGCGTGCAGCAGGTGCGTGGCCGTGTGGTTGCG
>DASCRM010000095.1:0-9266 GCA_034406555.1 Dehalococcoidia bacterium
GTTATGTGCGGAGCCCGATCGCGGCCAGCAGCCGTTGACGGCGCCCCGACTCACGCCGTAAGACTGGCGAGGACATAGCAGAGGCGGAGCAGCCGATGACGACCGAGCAAGACGAACGCACGATCGCGGGACCCGACACGTGGCGCGGCAACGTGGAGGCGATCTACATCGCCGAAAGCGCCGGTGCGCCGATGCAAGAGCTATCGGAGGTGCGTGCGATACCCGGGCAGGGGCTGGAGGGTGACCGTTACCTCAGTGGTACCGGGCACTACTCAGACAAGCCGAGCGGCGGCGGGCGAGAAGTTACGCTGATCGAGATCGAAGCGATCCGGCACTTGGATGGTGGCGTGATCACCTCGTGGGGTACACAACTCGACATCAAGCTCGCGGGCGGCGAGACGCGACGCAACATCGTGACCTCCGGCGTGCCGCTCAATCACCTGCTGGATCGCGAGTTCTGGGTGGGGGATGTGTTGATGCGTGGCACGCGGCTGAGCGAGCCCTGCAACTACCTCGAAAAACTGACATCGCGACCGGGCATACGCATGGCGCTGATGCATCGCGGCGGCGTGCGCGCCAACATCCTGAACGAGGGCGTGATCCGCGCTTCCGACGGGATCTGGCTCAACCGCGACTAGCTCGCTTCGATCGCGATTGAAGCGCCGTGTGTTCCGATGGAACGAAATTCCGACGCTTGTCCCTTTTCCGTCCCTTTTTCGGGTGGCGAGATCACCGAGATCTCCGAGAGCGGCCGGGCGGGGCCGCTCTCGGAATGGAAAAGTCTGGTGCGCCCGGTAGGAATCGAACCTACGACCTCTGCCTCCGCAGGGCAGCGCTCTATCCGCTGAGCTACGAGCGCACGCTGGCTACACCGTAACCGCTGAGCGCCGTTGGCGCTGTTGAGTTGGTGCCGAAGGGGAGACTCGAACTCCCACGGGGATAAACCCCACTGCGCCCTGAACGCAGCGCGTCTGCCAATTCCGCCACTTCGGCCCTCGTTCGGAGCAGGCTCCACGGTTGGTGGGCGGTACTGGACTTGAACCAGTGACCTCCCGCGTGTGAAGCGGGCGCTCGTACCAACTGAGCTAACCGCCCAACGCCGATCCGGACAGGTAGCGTAGCGCCGAGGCGGATGCGGTTCAACAGCGCGTCGCGATCACCACACTCCCCGGCAACTGCGCGCTCGGGGTAGCATCGGCGCGGTGCGGATCATTTCGCGCACGCTTCGGACGGACGAGTGGAGGACGAGATGGCGCTACAACTGGGTGTGCACACCGGGCAGCAGGACATTGAGATGGATGAGCTGCGCAAGCTCTGGCGGTTCGTGGACTCGAACGGCTTCGACTTCATCTCGATCTGGGACCACTTCTATGAGGCCCCGCCGATTGACGGCACGTCGCCCGAGTTCGAGGCGGTCGCGTGCATGGCCGCGATCGCCGTGGAGACGGAGCACGTGCGCATCGGCTGTCACGTCTTCTGCATGGGCTATCGCAACCCGGCGCTGCTGGCGAATTCGCTGATGACGATCGACCACCTGAGCAACGGCCGCGTGGAGGCGGGCATCGGCGCTGGCTGGCACGTCGCCGAGCACGAGGCGTACGGCTTTCGCTTCCCACCCGTGAAAGAGCGCATGGATCGGTTGGAGGAGGGGCTGCAGGCGCTGCGCCTGCTGACGACCGAGGAGCGCTCCAACTTCGACGGCGAGTATTACCAGTTGAAGGACGCGCTGCTCTACCCGCGGCCGGTGCAGGCCCGGATGCCGATCGTCGTCGGCGGGCGTGGCGAGCGTCGGACGTTGCGCATCGCGGCTCGGCACGCGGACGGTTGGAACGTGCCGTACATCAACGTGGAGGAGTTCGACCGGCTCGGTGGCGTGCTCGACAAGTGGTGTGAGGTGGAGGGTCGTGATCCCGCCACGATCGAGCGTTCGGTCAACCTGCACATGCAGATGGGGACCAACCAGGCCGACGCCGACCGCATCGCGGCCGACCGTGGCGCGGCGCTGGAGGCCGGCGGGCGCATGCCGGCGACCGGCACGTTACGCGGTACGCCACCGCAGGCGATTGAGACACTGAAGACGTATGAGGAGGCTGGTGCCCTCCGCGTGAGCATCGCGATCCGCCCGCCGGTGCAGTGGGACGCGCTGCAGGCGTTCGTCGAAGAGGTGATGCCCGCGATGAAGTAGAGGAGGTCGGACACGGTGCTGCCGTGTCTGTGCTTTCTGGAGTGGAGCCGCCCACCCGCCCTTAGATTTCGTGAGGCTTTGCCCCACACCCCCTGGGAGTGGAGTGGACCAGCACGACAGGCCGATGAATCGAGGGAGGACACTCGATGGCAACTGACTCAGGACGCGCGGCGTGTGCGCTGCGACTGAACGTGGACTATCCGGAGCAACTCGATCGGTAGCGCACGGCGTTTCGGATCATCTGGCTGATACCGATCGTGATCGTGATCGGCGCGCTCGGTAGTGAGACACCGGGGAGTGACCCCGGGGATCTGGCGACGGGGTTCGCTGATGGTGGCGGGATCGTGGTCGGCGGGCCGCTGCTAATGATTCTCTTCCGACAGAAGTACCCGCGTTGGTGGTTCGACTGGAATGTCGAGATGACGCGCTTCACGGCCCGGATCGGCGCGTCGTTTGCGCTGCTGACGGACGACTACCCGTCGACCGACGAGCAGCAGGCGGTGCATGTCGACATCGACTACCCGGACGTTGAGCGGGACCTCAATTGCTGGTTGCCGCCGGTGAAATGGTTGCTGGCGTTGCCGCACTGGGTCGTGCTGGCCTTCCTCGGCATCGCGGAAGTGCTCGCGGTCATCGTCGCATGGTTTGCGATTCTGTTCACCGGCGTTATCCCCGGAGCCTCTTCAACTTCGTGGTCGGGGTCGGGCGCTGGCGGAATCGCGTGATCGCGTACGCGCTGCTGATGGTGACGGACGAGTACCCGCCGTTCAGTCTCGACGAGTAGGGCTGGCGCACGCCCCGGGTCAAACGTCCCGGAGAAGTCATGACTGACGTCTCTAGGGGCCGGTCGGCTGCGAAACTTACACTTCAAACACAGGGTCCCCTCCCTGGATTGGCATGAGTCCGGCTTCGCGCCGGTTCCCATGCGATTGACCGACGCCGGGCAATCCCCGGCGTCGGCTCGTTTCCGGGGCCGGTCACCCGCATCGCGTGCCCGGCTATACTCGCGGCCGAGGTTCGACGATGAGGCCACCACCCGATGACCGCGTCCGCTGCGCATGGCCAGGCGACGACGCGCTGATGCGCGAATACCACGATCACGAGTGGGGTGTCCCGCTGCACGATGAGCGCAGGCTCTTCGAGTTCCTGATCCTCGAAGGTGCGCAGGCCGGACTGAGCTGGCAGACGGTGCTGCGGCGGCGCGAGGGCTATCGCGCAGCCTTGGACGGCTTCGACTATGAGCAGGTGGCGCGCTACGGCGAGCCGGAGGTGGAGCGGCTGCTCGCCGACACGGGGATCATCCGCAACCGCTCGAAGGTGCGGTCGGCGATTCGCAACGCGCTGGCGTTCATCGAGGTGCGCAAGGAGCACGGTTCGTTCGACAGGTTCATCTGGCAGTTCGTCGATGGGGAGCCTCGACGCAACGGGTTCACGTCGATGGATCAGATCCCGGCGGAGACGGAGCAGTCGCTGGCGATGAGCAAGGAGCTGAAGCGATTGGGCTTCAACTTCGTCGGGCCGACGATTTGCTATGCGCACATGCAGGCGACGGGAATGGTGAACGACCACGTCGTGAGCTGCTTCCGCTACGACGAGGTGTAGCGGACCTCGCCTTCGTCGGACCGGTTGGTGCCAGGCGCGGGCATCCCCGCTGATCGAACCATTTGGATAATGCCCACCCACCCACCCGCCCATTGAGGCGGGGGCTTCGCCCCCTGTACCCCCTTGCCGGATTAGCGGTAGAAGAGAGTCTGGCCTCGTGCGATTGCCTCGTGGGTGAGGGCTTCGCCCTCGCTCGGAGCTGGCGATAGAAGAGAGTCTTGCCCTCCCGGGTTCACTCCCACGGGCACAGGCTTCGCGGCCTGTGCCTTTCTCCAGTGGCTGCTTCCGATAGGATGAGGCTGAACTTGCGCGGCAGGTTGCGCTCGACGCAGCACGGAGGCGGGACGATGGTCACATCACTGGACAGTTTTGGTGCGCGGGCGACGGTGGAGCTGGCGGGCGGGCAGCACGAGGTGTTTCGCCTCGCAGCCGCAGCCGAGGCGCTGGGGCTCGACCTCGACCGGCTGCCGCTGACGATTCGCGTGCTGCTCGAGAACCTGCTGCGCAACGAGGACGGCCACAAGGTCACGCGCGATCAGATCGAGGCGGTCGCCGCGTGGGACCCGGCCGAGACGCCGGATCGTGAGGTGGCGTTCACGCCTGCGCGCGTGCTGCTGCAGGACCTCACGGGCGTGCCGGCGGTCGTCGACCTCGCTGCGATGCGCGATGCGATGGCGGAGCTGGGTGGCGACCCTCGGCGGATCAATCCGCTGCAGCCGGTGGAGCTGGTGATCGACCATTCCGTGCAGGTCGATGACTTTGGCTCGAACGTCTCGCTCCTCACCAACGTGGAGCGCGAATACGAACGCAACGTGGAGCGCTACGAGCTGCTGCGCTGGAGCCAGGGCGCCTTCGACGGGCTGCGCGTGGTGCCGCCCGGCGTCGGGATCGTGCATCAGGTGAACCTCGAATACCTCGCTTCGGTCGTGATGTCGCGTGATGGCGCGGCGTACCCGGACACGCTGGTCGGTACCGACTCGCACACAACGATGATCAACGGCCTCGGTGTCGTTGGCTGGGGCGTCGGCGGGATCGAGGCGGAGGCGGCGATGCTCGGGCAGCCGTACTCGATGCTGCTGCCACAGGTGATCGGCGTGCGCTTCACCGGCAGCCTGCCGGAGGGCGCGACCTCCACGGACCTGGTGTTACGTGTCACCGAGCTGCTGCGCGGCCACAACGCCGTCGACAAGTTCGTCGAGTACTTCGGTGAGGGGTTGGCGGAGCTGCCGTTGGCGGCGCGCGCGACGATCGCGAACATGTGCCCGGAGTATGGCGCGACGGTCGGCTTCTTTCCGGTCGATGACGAGACGCTCAACTACATGCGCTTCAGCGGGCGTGACGATGCCGACGTGGCGCTGGTCGAGCAGTACTGCAAGCTGCAGGGCCTCTTCCGCACCAGCGCGACGCCGGACCCGCAGTTCAGCGAGATCGTGGAGCTCGACCTCGGCAGCATCGAGCCCTCGATCGCGGGACCGAAGCGTCCGCAGGACCGCATCGTGCTCGACGATGCGAAACAGGCTGCGATCGAGATGATCAGCACGGAGCAGGCGGCGACCGCCTCGGCAGACTCGATCGCGGTCACCGACGGCGATGCGAGCTACGAACTGGCGAACGGGGCGATCGTGATCGCCGCGATTACCTCCTGCACGAACACATCGAACCCGGAGCTGATGATCGGTGCAGGGCTGCTGGCGAAGAAGGCGGTCGAGCGAGGGCTGACGAAGCCGCCGTGGGTGAAGTCCAGCCTCGCGCCGGGCTCCAAGGTGGTGACCGACTACCTGAACGACGCGGGGCTGAGCCGCTACCTCGATGACCTCGGCTTCAACCTCGTCGGCTACGGCTGCACGACCTGTATCGGCAACTCCGGCCCGCTGCCGCTGCCGGTCGCGTTGGCGATCGACGAGGGCCACCTGGCGGTCGCCTCCGTGCTCTCCGGTAACCGCAACTTCGAGGCCCGGGTGCACAACGCCGTGCGGGCGAACTATCTCGCCTCGCCGCCGCTGGTGGTGGCCTACGCGCTCGCTGGTCGCATCGACCTCGACCTGGTGAACGAGCCGATTGGCGAAGGTACCGATGGCCCCGTCTATCTGCACGACATCTGGCCGTCGCAGGAAGAGGTGAGCGAGGCCGTGCGCACGTCGGTGCAGTCGGAGATGTTCCGCTCCGAGTACGCGAACGCCTTCACGGGCGACGAGCGCTGGCAGGCGGTGGAGGCGCCCTCGGGCGATCGCTTCGCGTGGAGAGACGCTTCGCTGTACATCCGGCGGCCGAGTTTCCTCGAAGACATCCCGCGCGAGCTCGCACCGGTAGAGGCGATCGAGGGTGCGCGCGCCCTGCTGATGCTTGGCAACTCGGTGACGACGGACCATGTTTCGCCGGCCGGCGGCATCGTCGACGACAGCGCGGCAGCGGAGTACCTGCTGGAGAACGATGTGCAGCCGACACGCTTCAACACCTACGGCTCTCGCCGCGGCAACCACCAGGTGATGATGCGAGGCACCTTCGCCAACGTGCGTCTGAACAATGGCCTCGTCGAGCGCGAGGGCTCATGGACGGCGCACCTGCCGGATGGCGAGGAGATGCTCGTCTTCGACGCGGCCGAACGGTACCGCGAGGAGGGCGTGCAGCTGATCGTGCTCGCCGGGCAGGGGTACGGCACGGGGTCGTCGCGTGACTGGGCGGCGAAGGGGCCGGCGCTGCTCGGCATCCGCGCGGTGATCGCGGAGAGCTTCGAGCGCATCCATCGCAGCAACCTGATCGGCATGGGCATCCTGCCGCTCGTATTCGCGGAGGGCGAGAGCGCCGCCTCGCTTGGGCTCACCGGCAGCGAGCAGTTCTACATCCCGGGCGCGGCAGACGCGCAGCCGGGCGCGCAGATGGAAGTGCGCGCGGTCGCTGAGGATGGTTCGGAGACCTCGTTCACCGCGCGTTGCCGCATCGATACGCCGGTCGAGGTGGAGTACTACCAGCACGGCGGCATCTTGCCGTTCGTTCTGCGGGGGCTGCTGGAGGAATAGGTCGCCGCTGCGCCGCCCTGTCCCTTCTGGATGGACCCCGCCCACCCGCCCTTAGATTCGTGGGGGCGTTGCCCCCACACCCCCGTTCTAGAGCTGGAACGCTGGGCGTTGCCCTCGCTGCTCGCAGTGGCAAAGCGGTCACGCCCTCCGTAGTATCCCGGCGTAGCGAGGCGGCGAGGGGTGCGCGATGGCGGAGGTGACTGCTCACGGGGCGCTGCACGGCATTCGCGTGCTGGAGTTTTCGCAGATAGTGGCCGGCCCGGTCTGTGGCACCAACCTCTCCGACCTAGGCGCGGAGGTGATCAAGGTCGAGCCGCTGGTTGGTGAGCAGACCCGACGCAGTGGCGCGATCGTGCCGCTGAACGGTAAGGGCTTCCAGGCGCTTAACCGGGGCAAGTCCAGCCTCAGTCTCGACCTCGCCGACGACCGTGGGCGCGATGTGATCCACCGGCTGATGCCGAGCATCGATGTGGTAACGATCAACTATCGGCTGGGCGTCGCTGAGCGGCTGGGGATCGATTACGAGACGCTCTCTGCGATCCGGCCGGGCCTGATCTACTGGCAGAACACGGGCTTCGGCAAAGACGGGCCGGAGGCGTACCGGGCGGGTTCGGACATCGTCGCGCAGGCCTACTCCGGGCTGATCGTCGCCGACGGCAAGACGGACGAAGATGGTGCGCCCGTGCAGGTGTCGATGCCGATCGCCGACCAGGCGACGGGCGTCGTCGCGGCGATGGGCATCTGCGCGGCGCTCTTCCACCGCGAACGCACCGGCGAGGGGCAGTTGCTCGACACCTCGTTGCTGCGCACCGGGCTCTTTCTGCAGGCGATGTCGGTGACGCGCGAGCCGGTGCATGACTCCGCGATGCGCGAGCCGCTGCTGGCGGAGATCGCGGAGGTGCAGGCGAGCGGTGGCTCGTACGACGCGATGCTGGACGTGCGCAATCAGCTGTGGCGGCTGCGCACGGCCTTCCGGCTCTACTACGGCGGCTACCGTACGAGGGACGGCGCGGTGGTGCTGGGTGCGCTTACGAAGGCGAATCGCGATGGGATGCGCGCGGTGTTAGGCATCGAGGGCGAGCGCAGCGATGAGCCCGACTACGACGCTCGCGACCCGGAGAACCTCGCGGAGGCCGAGCGCTGGCTGGCGGTGATCCGCAAGCAGATGCTGACGCGCACGGCCGCGGAGTGGGTCGCGGATTTCGATGCCGCGGGTGTGCCGGCGACGGTCGTGCAGCTGCCCGAGGAGATGGCCGACGATCCGCAGGTGCTGGCGGACGGGATGATGACGGAACTCGTCCACGAGATCACAGGCCCACAGCAGGTGGTCGGCCCAGCGCTGACGATGTCGAAGACACCGACGGCCGTGAGCGGCCCGGCCCCGGACCTAGGCACCGACAACGATGCACTGCTCGCCGAGGCGGGGCTGAACGAGGCGGAGATCACCTCGTTGCGCGCGGCGGGGGTCGTGAGGTGAGCGCGGAACCGTTGCACGCGGGCCGTTCGCCGGAAGAGCGCTGGGAGCCGGGCGAGACGGTCGTGCTGCGCTACCTCACGCGCGACGGCAAGCCGGGTATGGCGTGGCCGTACCACGTCGTGGAGGATCGCGACGACCTGCTGGCACTCTACATCCCTCGTGGGTCGACGTACAAGAACTGGGTGGTCACGCCGGCCGCGGAGGGCGAGGGTCGCCCAAAGCGCCAGCTCGGCGACGACCGCTGGCGGCGCGATGTGCTGCGGCTGATGTTCCCGGACGAGCACCACTCCATCTGGCTGTTCTGGAGCGATGACGACGAACGCGGCTTTTCCGCCTACTACATCAACATGGAGGAGCCGTTCCGCCGCACCTCGATCGGGTTCGACACGAACGACCACACGCTCGATGTCGCCGTCACGCCCGACCACGAATGGCGCTGGAAAGATGTCGAGCAGATGGAGAATCAGGTGCGTATCGGCGGCTACGGCGCGGAGTTCGCCGACGCGGTGCGTGCCGAAGGCGAGCGGGTGATCGAGGCGCTGGAAGCTCGCCGGTCGCCGTTCTCGGATGGCTGGGAGCAGTGGACGCCCGATCCGAATTGGGGCATCCCCACGCTGCCGGATGGCTGGGACGAAGTGCCCACGGAGTTGTGGGAGCGTCGGGTGTGGGCGTACGGCGACATCGCGCGGTAGGTCGCTGGTCGCTAGGGCGAGGGCGGGGCAGCTGCGCAGGGCGGGACAGTGTGAAGAACGCTCACCCACCCGCCCATGGAGGCGGGGGCTTCGCCCCTTGCACCCCCTTCTGCTCGATTGGATTGGAACTGGAGGGAAGCCGCTCGCTAGCCGGAGCCGCCGGAGGCGCCGGAGGCGGGAGCCGGTGCGGGCTCACCTCGTGCGGTGGTCGCAGCACCCTCGCTGTTGGGGCGGCGGGGGCGTGGTGGTGGGGTTGCGAGCCAGAAGAAGATCGAGCCGAGGCCCGCGAGCAG
>DASCRM010000096.1:0-5434 GCA_034406555.1 Dehalococcoidia bacterium
CGCGACGGCGACCTCAATGGTGGCAGGGCCAACGACACGCTGTTTGGCGACGAAGGCGACGACGCGCTCAACGGTGACAAGAACACCGACACCTGCACCGGAGGTGCCGGGACAGACACGTTCAAAAAGTGCGAGACCGAAACTCAATAGCCCTGGATCACAACTCCATGGTCGGTTCCTGCATCGATCGATCCCGGAGGCCGCTGTTAGGCGTCTCGCCCTTCGGCCCGGGACCATCTCCCCGGCCAATTCGTGGTCGGCGTTGACGTCAGACGCCCAGAAGCGGAACCACTCGCTCGAATCGGCCGTTGAAGGCGAGTAGCTCTCTGGCGCTCGCGCCGCATGACTCAGATAGCCCGGTTCGGGTGGATATGGCGCTTCTTCGTGCATCATCCCTCGCGCGATTGCCCCAACATGGCCCCATCTGATCGCTCGGTGCGCCGATAAAGCTGTGCGTATCGCCAAGAATCGTATTCGGATTCTTGGTAGGCCCGAGAGGGATCGAACCTCCGACCGATGGATCAAGAATCAGATGGTCTGGGATCGCTCTGAGGATGTCCCAGATTCGAAAGTGGCAGTTGAGTGGCAGGGAGATGGCAGTGAAAACGGCGTCTTTCGGGTCGAGCAGAGCGGCCAAAGAATGGATCACCTGCCAGGTTCGGAATTGCAGGGAAACTGCAGGGAATACGCAGCTCAGGGGCCGGCTTCTGTGAGCACTTCCAAGCCCTTCGCTCAACCCTCTCGTCACCGTCCGTCGACGCTGTCGGCCGCGGCGAGCGCAACATCTCGCTGGACAACATCCACGCGCTTGCGGAGGCCCTCGGCGTCTCGCCGGCCCTGTTCGTTACCGAGGAGCCGGCCTGAGGAAGGGTCCTAGTCAGGGCCGGGCGACTCCGTGGCTACGGCGTCGATCGCTTCGGCGAGCTGCTGCCGTGAGTGAGCATGATGCCGGGGGGCTCGGTTCGACGCGGATCGTCTCATCGCCAGCGACGATGACCTCGATCGCGTTCATGAGGTGTCGAACCGTTCGGTGGCTGCACTTGGCATGGTGATGCCTCCCGTCTGGGGCATCACTCACTCACACTGCGGCGGGGAGCAAGTCAGCGTGCGGCGCGGAAGAAGTCCACCTTGCGGACAATCTTGATCCTTGGATTGCAGATCCACGGATCCGGCCACTTCCTGTCGAGGCGTCAGCGACCACCGCCACGAGCCGTTCGAACAGCGCCGGGCGATGGGAGCCCGCAGGCGTTTGTCACAATAACGGGGGACGTATGCCCCTACGTCTGGCGGCCTCATGGCGGCAATTTTGAGGCACCGTCTCAGGGCGCGCCGGTGTCCTGGCGGCGGCAGGAGGGCGCAGGCGCGAATGCGCAAGGTCTCAGAGCGCCAGCCATTGAATGCGGCCGCGTTCCCCGTTCCCCGTGGCCAGGTCTACGTGATCGTGGAACGTTGCAAGGGCTGCGATTTCTGCATCGAGTTCTGTCCGCGGGACGTGCTTGAGCAGTCCGAAGGCATCAACTCTCGCGGCTACCACTACCCCGTCGTCGCCGAAGGCAAGGGCGACGAATGTGCGGACTGCCAGTTCTGCACCCTCGTCTGTCCCGAGTTCGCGATCTACACGGACGAACCGGCGGCGACCGCCAGATGACCACCGAGGCGCGACCGCAGGTGCTGACCGGCACCCACTTCATGAATGGCGACACCGCGAGTGCTGAAGGGGCGGTTGCCGCAGGCTGCATGTTCTTCGCCGGATACCCGATCACGCCGTCGACAGAGGTGGCTGAGCGGCTCTCGCAGCGGCTGCCAGAGGTGGGCGGCCGGTTCATCCAGATGGAGGACGAACTGGCCAGCATCGCCGCCGTGCTCGGCGCTTCATGGGGCGGCGCGCGGGCGATGACCGCCACCTCCGGGCCGGGCTTCACGCTGATGATGGAGAACCTGGGCCTCGCGGTGATGACGGAGACGCCCTGCGTGATCGTCGACGTGCAGCGCGGGTCGCCGTCGACGGGGCTGCCAACAGCCGTCGGGCAGTCCGACGTGATGCAGGCGCGATGGGGGTCGCACGGCGACTACCAGATCGTCGCCTATAGCCCGGCCTCACCACAGGAGATGTTCGACCTCACGGTCACCGCCTTCAACACGGCGGATCGTCTTCGCATCCCCGTCGTGATCCTCGCCGACGAGGTGATCGGCCACATGACGGAGCGTGTCACGATCCCGGACGCCGAGGCGATCGAGCGGGTCGCGCGGCGTAAGCCGGGGTCGGCTGCGGACAACGGCTTCCTGCCATACCTCGCCGGCGAAGATCTCGTACCGCCGATGCCGGATATCGGCGCCGGCTACCGCGTGCACGTCACCGGACTCACCCATGACGAGCGTGGATACCCGACCGACGAGCCCGAGCGCCATGAGCGGCTGGTGCGGCGCCTCAACGAGAAGGTGACGCGCCAGGCGGAAGACCTGATCGACTGCGAGGGGCTGATGCTCGATGACGCGTCCGTGGTCGTGATCGCCTACGGCTGCGTCACCCGCTCCGCGCGCCAGGCCGTGAAGGAAGCACGTGCTCGCGGGCTCCGCGTCGGGTTGCTCAGGCCGATCACGATCTGGCCCTTCCCGGGCGACCTGATCAAACGGCTCAGTGAGCACGTCGACCGCTTCGTCGTCGCGGAATTGAACCTCGGCCAGATCGCCGGCGAGACAGAGCGCTACACCGCGCGGCCCGTGACGAGAGTGGACCACGCGGGCGGGCGATTGCTCACTCCGCAGGACATCCTCGCGGGGATTGGGGAGGCAACATCGTGACCGAACTCTTCGTCGAATCGCACCCCCTCGACGTGATGCTGCGCGCCGACCGGCTGCCGCACATCTGGTGTCCCGGCTGCGGACTGGGGGCCGTGACCGAGGCGTACGCGAAGGCGATCGAGGCTTCGGAGCTGCCGGTCGACCAGCATGTCTGCGTCTCGGGCATCGGCTGCACCGGCCGCGTCGCGGGCTACCTCAACATCGACTCCTTCCACACCACGCACGGGCGCGCGATCCCGTTCGCGACGGGCCTGAAAGTGGCGCGTCCGGAGCTCGAAGTGTCGGTGATGAGCGGGGACGGTGACCTCTTCGCGATCGGGGGCAATCACTTCATCCACGCGGCGCGGCGGAACATCGACATCAACGTCTTCTGCGTGAACAACTTCAACTACGGTATGACCGGCGGGCAGGGCGGGCCGACCACCCCTCGCGGCTCGTTCAGCACGACCACGCCGATGGGGAGCTTCGACGACCCGTTCAACTTGCCCAAGCTCGCGATCGCGCTTGGCGCCGTCTACGTCGCGCGCTGGACCTCGCTCCACGTCCGGCAGATGCAGCAAGCGATGGACCGTGCGCTGGAGAAGCGCGGGTTCACCTTCGTGGAGATCCTCGCGCCGTGCCCGGTCGGCTACGGCAAGTCGAACGACATCGGCGAGGGCATCGACGAAATGAGGCTCTACCGCGACCACTGCGTGATCGAGGACGGTGCCTCGCCCGACGACCTCCAGATCGACCTCACGGCGGACGCGCCGATCGTGCTCGGCACCTTCGTCGACACAGAGCGCCGCGCCTTTGGCGTGGCCGCCGGGGAGGGTTAGATGCGCCACGAAGTGCGGCTGGCCGGCTTCGGCGGGCAGGGGATCATCCTCGCCGGCTACATCCTCGGCAAGGCGGCCGGACTCTACAGCGAGCAGGAGGCCGTGCTCACGCAGTCGTACGGGCCGGAGGCGCGCGGCGGCGCCTGCGCGGCACAGGTGATCGTGAGCGACGAGCCGGTCGACTACCCGCTCTTCGATCAGGCCGACACGCTGGTCTTGATGTCGCAGGCGGCGGCCGAGAAGTACGGCTCGACGGCGAAGCCGGGTGGGACGGTGCTAATCGACGGCGGCCTCGTCGAGATCGACTTGCCGGGAATCGAGCTGCACGGAGCGCCGTTCACTCACATCGGGGAAGAGCTCGGCAACCGCATCGTCGCGAACATCGTGATGCTCGGCTATCTCACCGGCATCACCGGCTTCGTCGATCGTGAGGCGATGGAGGAAGGGATCCGCACCGAGGTAAAGGAACGCTTTATCGAGCTCAACCTGCGGGCCTTCGAGCGCGGCTACGAACGCGCACGCCAGCCGGAGGCGGTGGGATGAGCGATCGTGTGCTGGTGATCGGCGGCGGGATCGCAGGCATCCAAGCCTCGCTGGATCTCGCGGCCGCAGGCGCGCGCGTCGTGCTCGTCGAACGTTCCGCCTCGCTCGGCGGCAAGATGGCCGCGCTCGACAAGAACTTCCCGACCCTCGACTGCTCGATCTGCATCGAAGCTCCAATGATGTCGGAGATCAACGACAACGCGAACATCGAGGTGCTGACGAACGCCGAGGTCGTCGGCCTCGATGGCGATGCCGGAGCGTTTAACGTCCACATTAGCCAGAGCGCCGGCTATGTGATGGACGAGTGCACGCGCTGCGATGAGTGCGTGCCGGTCTGCCCCGTCCCGTTGAGCAACGAGTTCGACTCCGGCATGGGTTCGCGTAAAGCGATCTACACACCGTTCCAGCAAGCCGTGCCCGGCCCGTATGTGATCGACATCGAGAACTGCCTCAACGACCCGCCGAACTTGCTTACCTGCCAGCGTTGCGTTGAGGCTTGCCCGCCTTCGTGCATCGACCTCACACAGCCGCGCGAGCAGACGCTGGAGCGCGAGGTCGCCTCCGTTATCGTCGCGACAGGGTTCGAGATGCTCGACCCGACGCCGCTCACGGAGTTCGGCTACGGCACGCACCCGGACATCCTCACCTCGCTGGAGTTCGAGCGGCTGTTGAACTCCGCCGGCCCGACCGGCGGCGAGATCGTGCGGCCCTCCGGCGGCGGGCACGCCGAGAGCGTGCTCTTCGTGCTCTGTGTCGGGTCGCGGGACGAGCGCTATGTCAGCTACTGCTCACGGTTCTGCTGCATGTACTCGGTGAAGCACGCCTACCAGGCGATCGACCACGGCATCTCCGACGTGACGGCGCTCTACATGGACGTGCGCGCGTACGGCAAAGGCTTCGACTCCTTCTACGACCGCACCCGCGAAGCGGGCGCGCGCTTCGTGCGCGGACGCCCGACGCGGATCGTCGGCAACGATGTCGGTGGGCTGAGCGTGCGCTACGAGGACACGACCATCAGCGAAGTGATCACGCAGGATGTCGACATGGTCGTGCTCGCCTCCGCCGTCACGCCCCCACCGAGTCTCGACAGCCTTGCGCCCGTGCTGGGCATCGAGGTCGACACAGACGGCTTCCTGCGGGCGGATGAGGCTGCGGCAGGCCTGATCGCGACGAGCCACGTCGGCGTCTACGCCGCAGGCTGCGCGAGCGGCCCGAAGGACATTCCCGACAGCGTCGCGGAAGCCGGGGCCGCCGCCTCGCTGGCGCTCACC
>DASCRM010000097.1:0-32460 GCA_034406555.1 Dehalococcoidia bacterium
GTACCCGCGCGCGACGAGGTGCGGGTCATCCATCACGTCGGAGTCGGGCATCAGCGCCACGGCCGGTACACCAGCAGCCTGTAGCCGGTGCATCAGCTCGTTCGCGTCGTGCTGCGCCGTCCACTCGTTGAGTAGCGCGTCGAGCTCATCGTGGTGCTCGTGGCGGCCATCGAGGTCGACGAAGCGCGCATCGCCGCGTAATTCCTCGCTGTCGATCGTGGCGAGCAGTGCCTGCCACTCGGCCTCATCGCGGCAACTGATCGCGATCCAGCGATCGTCCGTCAGGCGATCGCTCTCCGGCGCCTCCGGCAGCGATCGCGTGCGGTAGCAGCCCTGCGGCGCAGCGACGCGGTCGCGATTACTGAGCACCGGCGGCACCTCGCCAGCGACCGAGTAGGCCCCGATCTGCGAGGCGATCACCGGGAACAGTGACTCCGTCAGGGCGATGTCGATGCAGCCACCCTCGCCGCTCTCGCGTCGACGGTGCAGCGCCGCCATCACCGCGAAAAACGCCGTGTAACCGGTGATCGCGTCGGAGTAGTACGTGTGCTGGCTGTCGAGCGGAGCGGTCTCCGGGTAGCCACGCAGCGCCTGGTGCGCCGCGACCGCATCAATCGTCGAGCCCAGCGCCGCGTAGTCGCGATACGGGCCGTCCGCGCCGTAGCCGGAGACCATGGCCATCACCAGCTTCGGGTTCACCGCGACGAGATCGTCGTAGGTGATGCCGAGCCGTTCGACGGCCGCGAGCGCGAAGTTCGAGACCACGACATCGCTCTTCGCGACCAGCTCCAGGAACAACTCACGCCCGCGCGGCTGGCTGATGTCCAGGGTGATGCCCTGCTTGTTGCGTTCCACGCCGTTGTGCATGAAGCAACGGTTCCACGGGCGTTCGCCCGGATCGCGATCCTTGTAGCTGAGGTACGGCGGTGCGGGCACCGGCTGGCCGCGCAAGTTTGCGGGCTGACGATGGATGTTTTCGACGCGAATCACCTCCGCGCCTGCGTCGGCGAGCAGCGTGCAGCAGTATGGCCCCGCATACGCCTCGCCGAAGTCGATCACGCGGAGGCCCGCGAGCGGCAGGTCGGCGTCGGCGCCACCCCCGCCGCTGCCGCCCGCCGGAACTCCCGGGGTACGCGGCGTATCGAGGGCCGAGAGCACCTGCCCAGTGTGTGCGCCGAGCGCCGGCGCCGGGCCGAGCACCGCGGCGGGCTCGCTCAGCTCGCGGAAGGCGGGGGCCGGCAGGCGGAACCGCCGCTCGTCCGCCTCGACATCGACGAACGCTCCGCGATGCTTGAACTGCGGATCATCGAAGAGATCCTCGACGCCGTTGATCGGCCCGCCGATCACGCGATGTGCCTGCAGGTGCTCGAATGCCTCGCGTCGCGTCCGCTGCACCATCCAGCCGGTAATCAGCGCTTCAGCCTCGGCGGCCACCTCCGGCGGCTGAGGCCGTTCCCCAAAGCGCGGGTCCTCGACCAGCTCCGTCAGTCCGATCGCGAGCGCGGGGCGTTCCATGCCACGGGAGAGACCGAGCGCGAAGTAGCCGTCGCTGCACGGGAAATTCTGCAGTGGGCGCGCAGCGACGATTCGCTGCTCGTCGCGCTTCGCGAACTCCCACATCAGTATCATGCGGTCGGGCGCACCGAGCAGCGCCTCCACCATCGAGAGGTCCAGCTGATCGCCGAGGCCGGTCGTCGCGGCGTCCCAGATCGCGGTCAGCGTCGCGCCCGCCGCCGCCGCGCCGGCGAAGTAGGAGCTCGACTCCGGGGCCAGCCGCACCGGCGGACGTGGCTGGATGCCCGTCCCGGACATGCGCGCGCCCATCGCGTAGACCAGTAGCTCGTTCGCCCGGTAGTCGCGGTACGGCCCGTCCTGCCCGAACGGGGTGATCGACGTGACCACCAGCGCGGGATTCGCGCCTCGAAGCGTCGCCGGGCCGACACCGAGCGTATCGAGCGCCCCCGGCGGCCGGTCCTCGATCACCGCGTCGACCGTCGTGGCGAGCCGCAGCAGCTGCTCACGCCCCTCGGCGGTCGTGACGTCGAGGTCGACGCTCAGCTTCGAGCTGTTGAGGTGCGCGAACTGCGCAGCGAACTCGACCGCCTTGATGCCCTCGAGTGAGCCGTTCGCGGAGGGCGGTCGTAGCGGATCGGGATCGGCGGCGGATTCCACGCGGATCACCTCCGCGCCCGCATCGGCAAGCAACTTCGCGCAGTACGCCCCGGCGACGCCTCGTGAGAGGTCCAGCGCGCGAACGTGCCCCAAGAATCCAGTCATGCCGACCTCGCGTGCACGAGACGCTATTTTCTGAAAGTGCGCAAGGTGTTTGTCGGCGTCAGAGGTCCGAGATCAGGCGCGGAACGGGACCGATGAGACTCGGAGCTCAACCTCGGAGTAGCCATTGCTGGCCGGCAACATCTCCAACGACTTGCGGGCTGTCTCAGCGTCCACCGAGGGTCCGAGCACCACTTCCCGGATCGGGAGAGCCTCCTCGTCGGCCGTGCCCATCTCCAGGTTCACGTATGGCACGGCCACGCCACCAGCCGGTCGGGATCGCACGCCGTCCAGCTCGCCGGACGGGAGCACGTAGACGCCACGCCACTCCTGCTCCTCCGCCCAGGCGGGATCCTTGAAATTGAAGGCGAACCCGACGACCTCGCCGAGCGCCGCAAAGATGCGGGCTCGGGCCGTGGTCATCTCCTCTCCGGCAGGATCGACCGTGGCGAACAGCGCGAGCATTGAGTCTGCGATGCCGCGCAGCATCTCCAGCTGCGTATCGGGCTCGTAGATCACACGATTGAGGAAGCCCTGTGGCTGCGGGAACGCCGACGGTGGGCAGACCAGGCCGCGCGTCTCGAACCCGGTCGCGTACCCGCCGCCCATCGATCCGTAACCGCGTCACTGCCCAGCGGGTCCCCGTCCGCGCAGAATGAAACTGAGTAGAAGTCGGGATACACGGCCCATTGCGATGAGATCGCGCGCCCGATCTCGTCGATCAGTTCGATCTGCGCCGGGGACTGCGCCAGCGCTCGCGTGTCTGCGAGGACGCTGAGCATGAGCTTCCACGCGTGAGCCAGTTCGGACGCGTCGTTCATGAACTGCAGGTGCGTGCCCCAGAGCGATCGGGAGGAGCAGATGCCGATCAGCCCGGAGATATCCGTGTAGTGATTGAGCAGTTCCGGTGTCTCACCCTGGAGCTGGCCCCACGGCTCCTGAGCCTCTGAGACCAGCCGAGCGAGGGCCGCCTTGAGCGGATCGTCTTTCGGCATACGAACTGACTTCCTGCACGCTTGGCTTCAACTGGGGTTATTATGGCGGCCATTGCAAGTGAAACGCGGAGGGCGGTCCGAATGGCCGGGAAACTCAAGGGGTTCGACGTCGCCGTCGAAATCAACGAGCAGCGTTGCCGCTCCTGCGGCATCTGCTACGAGATCTGCCCCGAGAACGTGCTCGGGGCCAGTACCCCGCTGCGCAAAGCGGTCATCGAGAACATTGATGCGTGTACCGGCTGTCGCCTCTGCGAGTGGCTCTGCACCGACTGGGCGATCAACGTCGTCGCAACGCCGCTGGCAACCGCCGCGGCAGGTTCGTAGGGGGTTCGCATGGACAACGCAGTACTAGAACGCTTGCAGCTCCCGCCGGACGGGATCAAGACCGCCGATCGGCGACTGATCCAAGGCAACGAGGCGATCTGCGAGGGTGCAATCGCCGCCGGGATCCACTTCTACGCCGGCTACCCGATTACGCCGTGTACTGAGATCGCGGAGCAGATGTCGATCCGCCAGCCACAGGTCGGCGGCGTCTACCTGCAGATGGAGGATGAAGTCGGTTCGATCAACGCCGTGATGGGCGCCTCGCTCACCGGCAGGAAGTCGATGACCGCGACCGCCGGGCCGGGCATCTCGCTGATGCAGGATGGCATCGGCTGGACCCAGACCGACGAGATCCCCGCACTGATCGTGAACGTGCAGCGCGCCGGTCCCGGGCTGGGCAATGCCACCCGTTCCGGGCAGATGGACGTGATGCAGGCGCGCTGGGGCCCGAACGGCGACCGCGAGGCGCTGGTACTTGCTCCCTCGACCGTCGAGGAGGCGTTCTGGCTGACGCTGAAGGCGGTCAACCTCTCGGAGCGGCTGCGCATGGGCGTGGTCATGCTGCCAGAGGGCCTGCTCGGCCTGATGCGCGAGGTCGTCGACCTGCCCGACTACAGCACCGTCCCGACGGAGGACCGCATCACCCCGGACAGCGACCCGGAGGCCGGCAAGTACGACGGCACGATGACCGAGATCTCGCCCTTCGCTTCTTTCGGCACCGGGCACCGCTCGATCAACGGGCGCTGGCTGGAGGCCGGCGGGGCCGGCGGTTACTACTCCGGCTCCCCACTGCGCGGGCTGGAGGCGCAGGACTACAACATCCGACGGCTGCACAACAAGCTGCTTTCGCGCCGTGACGAGATCACGTTCTACGAGGAGTCGGAGACCGACGACGCGGAGGTGCTGCTCGTCGCCTTCGGGACGCAGGCGCGGAGCGCTCAGTTCGCCAAGGACGAGCTGCGACGGCAGGGCGTGAAGGCGGGGCTGCTGAGGCTGATCACGCTCTTCCCGTTCCCCGGTGAGGTGCTGCAGGCAGCCGCAGCCAACGCGAAGCAGATCATCGTGCCGGAGATGAACCTCGGCCAGATCCGCGGCGAGGTGGAGCGGGCATTGCGCCTGCACCCGGCTGAAATCGTTGGCGTGAACCACGTTGACTCGACGTACATCGAACCGGACGAAATCATCTCGATGGTGCCCGCGGCAGCGCGGCATCAGCGTGAGGGAGTGACAGCATGACCACCGAGACAAAGCCCACAACCTCCGCACGGCAGCCGGTGAAGCCGAAGCCGATGGAGGAGTACATCGAGGTCTTCGGTAACGTCCCGGACGAGGAGTCAGGCCAGCACTTCCGCTACTGCCCGGGCTGCGGACTGGGCATCGCTCAGAGCGCGATCATGCGCGCGTGGGACCGCATCAGCATCGACCCGGAGAAGCTTGTCACCGTCGGTGGCAGCGGCTGCTACGCGGTGATGGGCTCGTACTACTCGGCCAGTCAGGCGCACATGGGCCACGGGCGCGCAGCCGCGATGGCGACGGCGATCAAGATGAGCGACCCGTCGCTCACCGTGGTCACGCTGCAGGGCGATGGCGACGCGATGGCGATTGGTGCGCAGCACTTCGTCCACGCCGCTCGCCGCAACGTCGATATCACGGTGATCGTCTTCAACAACTTCGTTTACGGCGAGACCGGTGGGCAGCACGGCCCGACCACCCCCCGCGACACGATCACGCAGACATCGCCCTACGGCATGGTCGAGAACGAATTCGACATCATCAAGGTCGCGCTCGGCGCCGGAGCGGGCTACGCAGCACGCACCACCGTCTTCCACGCGCAGCACATGGTGCGAGCGATCGAGGGCGCGATCCGACACAAGGGCTTCTCGGTCGTCGAGATCCTGCAGAACTGCCACGAGCTCTGGGGCAAGCGCAACGGCATGCCGAAGGCGACGGACATGCTGGCTTGGTACCGCGACAACTCCGTCACTTCCGCGCAGGCCGCGAAGCTAGAGCCGGAGGACATCCTCGGCAAGTTCATCATCGGCACCTGGACCGGTCCCGACCGGCCCGAGCTGACCGAGGAGTGGCAGAAGCTCGTCGATCGCGTGCAGGCGGGCGAGGTGGAAGCGCAAAAGGCCGGCGGCGGCAAGCCGCCCGGGGCATAGGGAGAATCGCGATGCGTACAGAGATTCGTTTCGCCGGTATCGGCGGCCAGGGTTCAGTCCTCGCGAGCACGATCCTCGCAGAGGCTGCCGGCGTGGCAGCCGGGTTCGAGGCCGTGCAGACGCAGTTCTACGAGGCCGCGATCCGCGATGGCGCGGCGGCCGGCGACATCGTGATCGGCGATGAGCCGATCACCTTCCCGTGGGTGCTCGCGCCGGACTACTTGATTGCGCAGCACCAAGGCGCGATCCGCGCTCACCTCGACTCAGTGAAGCCGGACGCAGTGGTGATCGCCGACACCGTCTACGTGCGCGAGATCCCGGAGACGACGGCCACCGTCTACCACGTGCCGCTGACGGAGATCGCCGATGGCGTCGGCATCCGCCGCGTCGCGAACATGGTGGCGCTGGCGACCTTCGCAAAGGCCTCTGGCCTGATCTCCTACGAGGATCTCGAGAGCGCGGTGCTCAAGCGCTCCCCGGGCGACAGCGGAACGATCAACACGCAGGCGTTGCGCGAGGGGTACGACCTCAACCTCGACGAACACCTCGTCGGCGCGGTGGCCGCTGTCTCCTAGCCGATGGAGGTCTAGCCGATGGACTTTCGCTTCCTGCCGGCCATCGAGGAGTTCCGCACGGAGGTTCGTGAGTTCCTCGACGAGACGCTGACGGCGGAGTTCCGTGCCGACCCCGAGCTGGTACAAGAGGGCGGATTCTCGCGTGAGTTCACGCGCCGCCTCGGCGAGCGCGGGTGGCTGACGCTGGCCTGGCCGGAGGAGTACGGCGGGCAGCAACGGTCGCACTTCGAGCAGCTAGTCTACAACGAGGAGATGGCGCGCTCTTCCGCGCCGGGCCGCGCGCACATGATGGCGGTCGGGCTCGTCGGGCCCTCGATCATGATGCACGGCAACGAGCAGCAGAAGGCCCACTACCTGCCGAAGATCGCCGCCGGTGAGATCTGCTTCTGCCAGGGCTTCAGCGAGCCGGGCGCCGGCTCCGATCTGGCCGGATTGCAGCTCCGCGCCGAGCGCGAAGGTGACGAGTACGTCGTCACCGGCCAGAAGATCTGGACCTCCGACGCGCACCGCGCCGACTTCTGCTGGATCGGCACCCGCACCGACCCGGAGGCGCCGAAGCACCGCGGCATCTCGACCTTCATCCTCGACATGCAGAGTCCGGGTATCGACGTTCAGCCGTTATTGAGCATGGGCGACCACCATCACTTCAACGAGTTCTTCCTCGGAGAGGTGCGCATCCCGGCCGAGAACCGCGTTGGCGACGAGAATCGCGGCTGGTACTACATGACGACGACGCTCGACTTCGAGCGTTCCGGTGCCGCCACCTTCGTCGCCGTACAGCAGAGTCTCGACCGCACTCGCCGCTACTTCGTCGAGGAGCGGCCGGGAGGGGAGCGAGGGGGCGACGATCAGCGCCGCAGCGGTCTCGCCGACCTGATGATCGCCGCCACCGCCGGACGCTGGATCTCCTATCGCGTCGTCTGGCTGCAGAGCCACGGACGCGTGCCCAACTACGAGTCATCGATGTCAAAGCTCTTCGGTTCGACGCTGAGCACGGAGATCGCCAACCAGGGCGTGCGCATGGCAGGGCTCTACGGTCAGCTCGCCCCGAGCTCGCCTCATGCGCCGCTCGACGGACGGCTGGAAGACGCCTACATCTGGGGCGCGGCCGCTGGCATCCGTGGCGGCACGAACGAGGTGCAGCGCAACATCATCGCCACGCGTGGCCTGGGACTGCCGAGGGGATAGCCGATGACCCAACCAGGGGAGGTTAACGACGCGCTGCCGCGATTCGTCTCGCTGCTGCGGATGGCCCACGGCCCCGTCGATCGCGACGAGGTACATTGCGACATCCCGATGGCGCTGGAGGAGCTCGAAGAGCTGGAGGACGGCAAGTTCTTCGACCCGGACGTGAAGGCACGCTGCATCCTCAGCTGCCGCGCCTGCGGCCAGATATCCTGGGCCTGGTTCGACTGAGCCACGGACGGCCCGACACATGACCGAGCGCGAGATCGAGGGCGAATGGTTGATGGGCTGGCCCGATCGACGCCGCCCTCAGCCACTGCAACGCAAAGACACAGACGGTCGCGTGAGCTACCAACGCAGCCCGTGGGCGGAGCTTCAGGGACTGATCACGCCCACCGACCTGCGCTATGTCGTCGCGCAACTCGAGATACCCGAGCCGCTGCATCCCGACGACTGGGCACTGACCGTCGACGGCGCGGTCGAACGAGCGCTCCGCCTGAACCTCGATGACCTGCGGCGGCTACCCGGTCGCACCGTACGTGTCGTGCATGAGTGTTCCGGCACGGACGCAGACTTCTTCGACTACCTGAGAGATGGCGGCGAACGGCCCTCGCAATTCGACCTGACCCAGCCGCATACCGGGCAAACGAGCTCCGGCGAGTTCACCGGAGTGCCGCTGGCGACGGTGCTCGGCCTCGCCGGGCTGAAGCCGGGCGCGGTCACCGTGCAGGGCCGCGGCTTCGACCACGGTACGCCGGCCGAGTTTGCGACGGGCACGGCGCGCTATGTGCCGGAAGACATCCACTTCGAGAAGGCGCTCCCGCTGGAGAAGGCGCTCGATCCCGACACGATCCTCGCGTGGGCGCTCAACGGCGAGTACCTGCGACACGTTCACGGCGCACCGCTGCGGCTGGTGACACCCGGCTGGTCCGGCAACTGGTCCGTGAAGTGGCTGGAGCAGCTGGAGGTGCGCAACGACTCGCCGCCGCTCTACTATCAGACCGAATACTTCGTCTACGGCGACGAGGGCGACGACAACAACGAGCGCGAGATGATCACGACGATGGGCGTGCGCTGCGTGATCCTCGACCCCCGCCACGACGACTCATTCTCCGCCGGCCTACGGGCGATGCGAGGCCTCGCGTGGAGCGGCGGCGGCCGCATCGAACGCGTCGAGGTGAGCGTCGATGGCGGCGCGAGCTGGTCCGATGCGCACCTCGAAGAGCCACGCGAGCGCTGGCTCTGGACGCGCTGGTCGCACCGCTGGGAACCCGCTGCCGGCACGCACACGCTGATGGCGCGGGCAACCGACGAGCAGGGCCGCGTGCAGCCGCAGACACCGTGGAACTACCTGCGAAAGAACCACGACGGCATCATCCCCGTCGATGTAACGGTCGCCTGACCCGTGCCTCGCGGCGTATCGTGCGCGCTGAGGCGGACACATAGCGACCATTCGCGCCTCAGCAGCGTTCGGAGAGAACCACAATGGCATACGTGTTCTACGAGGTGAAAGACCACATCGCGACGATCACGCTGAACCGTCCCGACCGCATGAACGCACTCGGCCGTGAGCTGGGCGCGGAGCTGCGCGAGGCGGAAGCGACCTTCGCTGCCGACGACGATGCATGGATTGGCATCTACACCGGCGCCGGCGACCGCGCCTTCTGCGCTGGGCGCGACCTCAAGGAGGTCGCCGAGGCTGGCGCGTCGAGCGCCCCGCGCGGAAGGAACGCCTTCGAGCAGGGCCCTGCGGACCTCGGCAAGCCCATGATCGCTGCGATCAACGGTGCTGCCTACGGTGGCGGGCTGGAGATGGCGCTCACCTGCGACATCCGCATCTGCTCGGAGAACGCGAGTATGGCGCTCGCGGAGGTGAAGGTCGGGCTCTGCCCGCCGAACGGTTCGTTCTCTCTGCCCCGCCTCGTCGGCCTGTCGAACGCGATGTGGCTGCTGCTCAGCGGCGAACCCGTCGATGCGCCCGAGGCGCTGCGCATGGGCCTCGTGAGCCGGGTCGTCTCGCAGGAAGAGCTGCTGCCGACGGCGACTGCGATGGCTGCGACGATTGCCGGCAACGCCCCGCTCGCCGTCCGCGCGACGCGCAAGATGGCCACGCTCGGCATCGAGATGCCGCTCGACTACGCGCGCAAGATGGGCTCCACGCTCGTGCAGTCGGTGTGGGGGTCGGAGGACGCTGTCGAAGGCGCTCGCGCGTTCGCGGAGCGACGCGATCCCGAGTGGAAGTCTCGCTAGACGATCGCCAGCGGCCTCGCCAGCCGGCCCGTCCCGCCGGTGAACTTCACCGGGGCGCAGACGAAGGCAAACTCGCTGATCTGCGCCTCGATGAGGCCCGCCGTGACGACATTCTCGATCAGGAACACCCCGGCATCGGCCAAGCAACGCTTGTGGACGCTCGCGATCTCCGGTGGTGCCTGCATGCTCATCGGCTCGATCGAGATGTTGTCGACGCCGATCGCCAGCGCGCCGCCCTCGATCAGCACCTCGGCGGCCTCCAGCCCGATTCCCGGGTAGCGGGGCTGCACGTACGCCGCAGCGTCATCGAACTGCGTCGCGAGCCAGCCCGTGTTCACCAGCACCGCGTCACCGCGCTGCACCGTGAGATCCGCCGCGCTCAGCGCCGCTCGCACCTCGTCCGCCGAGACGGTGTGCCCGAACGGGAGCGCTTCGACGTCCGCGACGGCCGCGATGTCGAGCACGATGCCACGGCTGATGAACGAGGGGATGTGCTCCGCGCCTAGCTCGCTCAGCCCGCTCACCCGCACCACGTCGACTGTGGCTCGACCTCCCTACATCGCGTCGCCCATTGCGACGTGGCCCAGCGCACCGACATGGGTGCCCGTGTGCAGGTCCAGCTCCACGCGCTCCAGCGCGAAGCCCGCGTTGTTGTCGACGCCAGCCTCCGCCATCTGACGCTGCTGCTCCTGCGGCGTTCGGTAGAGCGTCATGAAGAATGGCGACTGCCCGGGCAGGCGCGGCGTCCCCATCGCCATCGAGACGCTGAGGTCGATCACCCGCCCGGAGTGCACCTGGTCGAGCGTCACCTTCACGTGGCCGGGCGTGATGATCGAAGAGGGGGCGGCGGCGTCCCCGGTTGAATCGGCGTCGGTCATTGGTAATTCCTATCTGTCAGCGGCCCTCAGACTCGAAGGCAGCCACCCTCGCTCGGGTGGCAGAGTAGCAGCTACCCGCGGACCGTCGGGTCGCGCGGCGCTTGATGGACGCGATGTGCGAGGGCGCACTCGCTGTGGATCGACGGAGGACACGATGGCGACCGTTCATGCCGACTATCAGGATCGGACACGCATCGTCTTCACGGCGCGCGGCCGCGAGCACGTCAACGTGCGCGAGAAACTCGACGACGGGCCGATCGGCTACAGCTCGACCGAACTGCTACTCGTCGCGCTCGGCAACTGCACCCTCGGCCATCTGCTGGCCGACGAACTGCTGCGCGACGTCGAGGTGGTGACGGCAGAGGCGACGCTCGATGCGGAGATGGCTCGCAATCCCGTTCGCGTCGCGAAGATCGATGTCGCGATCGACCTCGTGATCGCCGAACCCTCGCTGCTCTCGCTGGAGAGCGAGCTGCAGGCGATCAGCTGTAGTTGCCCGATCTGCAACACGCTGGGAAGTGTGGAGATCAACAGCTCGCTGCGCCTGACCGCCAAGCCGCAACTCGCCGCCACCTAGGCACGCCCAACGCTCGCGGCCGCGTTGCCCTCGACGGGCGTTAGGTCGAGGTCAGCACCGGGGGGCGCCGCGATGCGAAGTACGGCATCACGAGCTCGCCGAAGCGTGTCGCTTCCTCAGCGTGGGGGTTGCCTGAGAGGCAGAACTCGGTGCAGCCGATCTCGATGAACTGCTCGAGCGTCTCCGCGACCTGCTGAGGGTTCCCGACGACCGCGACCCCGGCCCCCGTCCGCACCGTGGTCAGCCCGCTCCAGAGGTGAGGGGCGATCATGAAGTCCTCGACCTTGCCGAGTTCCCACATGCGGTCGTTGCCTTCCGACTGCTCCCATATGTGCTCGCGGTTGCTTCGCGCCTCGTCCGTTGCCTTGGCAATCAACGCGTCGGCTGCCTCCCACGCATCGTCCTCGTGCTCCCGCACAACCACCTGTAGTCGCATCCCGAAACGCAGCTTGTCCGCACGCCCGTAAGCGGCCGCACGCGCGCGAATCTCCTCGATCTTCTCGGAGGTCTTCTCGATCGTGTCGCCCCAGAAGAGGTAGACATCGGCGTGCTTCGCGCCGACATCGCGGGCGGACTCGGACTCACCGCCGATGTAGAACGGCGGATGCGGCTGCTGGTAAGGACGCGGCAGCACGACCGCACCTTCGATGTCGAAGTGCGTGCCGTGGTGGGTGACGGGCTCAGTCTCGGTCCAGGTCCGCTTCATGATCTCGACCGACTCTTCCATCACCTCATAGCGCTCATCGTGACCATAGGTGATGCCGTCCATCGCCTGCCTCGCCCCACCGGGTCCGGCGATCAGGTTGATCGAGACGCGCCCGCCCGAGAGCTGATCGAAGGTCGTGATCATCTTCGCCATCATCGTCGGCACGACGTACCCGGGGCGCGCCGCCAGTAACGGTGTGAGCTTCGTAGTGCGCGCGGCGATCATCGAGCAGACGATCCACGCCTCCCAGCAACCCACTTCCACCGGCACGAGCACGAACTCGAAGCCCGCGTCTTCTGCCGCAAGCGCCACGTCCATGAAGAGATCCATGCCGGCCGGGATTCGGCCCTCGAGATCCCCGAACCCACGGCCATCGCCGGCGGTGGGGATGAACCAGCCGAAGTGGATCGGTTCGGCTGCGGTCTGCGTCATTGGGGGCCCCTTCCGTGCGCGTCGGAGTCTGGCAATACTAGCGCCCCGGCTCCTCACCCTGCGAGATCGCCGTTCCAGTGGGCTGATCGGCGACCTGCTACCCGAGGAACGTGTCGACGATCTCCGGCGGCTCCCCGGAAGCGATCCGCATCACCGTCCCCGCGAGGTCGTCGTCACGCACGAGTTGTATGACACCCTCCGCCGCCTCCTCGGCAGTAATCAGGCGCGGTGCCCCCGGCGGGGGCGGCCGCAGGTGCGACGCAGACGCGACCAGCGGCGTATCCACCCGTCCGGGCAGACGCAGCTGACGCGGATGTTCAGCTCCTCCTTGAGGTGCACGAGCGACCGTGTGAAACCGACCACGCCAGACTTCGTCGCCGCGTAGACGGGACTGCTGGGATACGGCATGAGACCCGCGCCGGAGGCGGTCTGCACGATCACCCCGCCACCACGTCGCTGCAGCGCCGGGATCGCGGCCCGCGTCCCCAATAGTACCGCCGTAGAGTTGATCTGCACCATCGCCAGCCAGCGATCGAGGTCGGCCTGCGCCAGGTCGCGCGTCGCGGTGAGGATGCCGGCGTTGTTGTGCACGATGTCCAGACCACCGAAGCGCGCCTCCGTCTCAGCGACCATCGACTGCACCTGCGCCGCGTCCGTGAGGCCCACAGCGAGGAACGTCGCCTCGCTGCCCGCCTGCTCGACCTGCCGCACCGTCTCGCCGCCACCGTCCGCGTCGACATCGACGACCGCGAACTTCGCCCCAGCCGATGCCAGCGCGACCGCAGTCGCCCGCCCGATGCCTGATACCGCACCGGTGACCAGCGCGACTTTGCCTTCGATCTCCATCACCGCCCCCTGCCCCACCACGGCCGCTGGCCGCCGTGCTCCGTGACTCACTTCTCCTCGCGTGCTCACCATCGCGCACGCAGGCGCTACTCTAACCTCGGCACGCCAAGTCGGAGGGGCCCATGATGACCGCATCTGCCGTAGTGATTGGTGGTGGCATCGTTGGCGCCAGCATCGCGCACTACCTCGCCGCGAAAGGGCTGAGCGACGTGCTGCTGCTGGAGCGCGACACGATCGCGGAGCACGCGACCGGCAAGACCGGCGGCCTGATCCGCATGCACTACACCAACCCGCACGACACCGCGCTCGCACTGCGCAGCCGCGAGGTCTACACGGGCTGGGAAGACGAGATCGGCGGCGACGCCGGTTTCCACAACACCGGCTTCCTCTTCATCGTCGGCCACGATGACCGCGCGCGGCTGGAGCAGAACGTACGCATGTTGCAGAGCGTGGGCGTCGATACCTCCGTGATCGGCCCGGAGGACGTGCTCCAGATGCAGCCCTTCTTCCGCGTCGATGACATCGGCGGCGCCGCATACGAGGCCGAGGGCGGCTACGCCGACGGCTACCTCGCCGCGACGAGCATGTCGCGGCGCGCACGCGAGCTCGGCGTGACCGTGCGGCAGGATGTGGAGGCGACGGCGATCGAGGTGGCTGGCGACCGCGTCGTCGCGGTGCAGACGGCGGAAGAGCGCATCGAGTCCCCGATCATCTGCATCGCCAGCGGAGCGTGGTCGGCGAAGCTCGCTGAGACGGCCGGCGTCGACCTGCCGGTCGGCGCGACTCGGCTCTTCGCCGGAGCCCTCGAACGCCCGGCCGTGCTCTCGGACGGGCACATGACGGTGATCGACCGCTCGACCGGCACCTACTTCCACCCGGACACGGGCTCGACCACGATGATGGGCCTGAGCCCGGCCGATTCGCGTCAGCGTCGGCCGTCGATCGAGCTCGACCACGACGACCCCGCGATCCCCGAGGAGTGGCTCGTCGCCGGCGCCGCGCGCATGGTGCGCCGCATCCCGGCGATGGCCGACGCAGGGTGGCGGCGGACGTGGACGGAGGTCGATGGGCTGACGGCGGACGGCCACATGGTGCTGGGCGAGACCGCCGAGGTGCAGGGGCTCTACGTCGCCGCTGGAATGGGCGGCAGCGGGTTCAAGACCGGGCCCGCCGTGGGCATCTGCATGGCGGAGTTGATCCTCGATGGCAGCGCCTCGACCGTCGACATCACGCCCTTCCGCATCTCCCGCTTCGAAGAGGGCGAAGAGATCGGCGACGAGGTCGTCTACCAGTCACCTCCGCCCGCCGATCTCTGGGGCGAGTGACCACCATCGAGCGTTGCTGAGAGACCTCCATAACGACCGGGACTTGATCCACTGTGTTTGAATCTGAGTGAGCTTCATCGCTCAACCCAATGACACCGATGCGCGAGAGGACAGAGAAGATGGCCGAAACACCCGGATACGAAGTGCTCGTCCGACAGATGCGCGAGGAGGGTGTCGAAGACCTCTTCTACATCATGGGCGGGCCGATCGTCGGCGTCGCAGGCGCGGCCGGCGACCTCGGCATTCGCACCATCGACTGCCGCCACGAACAGGGTGCGGCGATGGCTGCCCACGGCTACGCGCGCGTGAAGCGGACGCCCGGCGTCTGCCTGGCTGCGTCCGGCCCGGCGACCACCAACCTGCTGACCGGCATCGCGAACGCCTTCCTCGACGGCGTGCCGATGGTCGCGCTGGGTGGTGCGGCGGCACTGCGTTCCAACGACACCGACGCGTTCCAGCAGTACGACCAGCTCTCGATGGCGGAGCCCGTCACTCGCTGGGCCGCGAGAGTGAACCACGGCGATCGCATGGCGGAGTACTTCAACATGGCGTACCGCCACGCACTGGGGCCGAAGCCCGGTCCGACCTACCTCGACCTGCCCGGCGACGCACTCAACTACCGCATCGACGACGCAGACGCATGGTTCCCGAAGGGCGGTCAGCGCCCCTCGCGCCCCGCGCCCGACCCGTCGGCCGTCGCGGACGCGATCAAGTTGCTGAAGGCTGCCGAGCGCCCGGTCGTGATCAGCGGCAGTGGCATCTTCTGGTCCGACGCCGGTCGCGAGCTGCGCGAGTTCGTCGAGGCCGCTCGCATCCCCTTTTTTACGACACCACAGGGCCGAGGCGTGATCCCGGAGGACCACGAGCTTTCCTTCACCGCCGCCCGCGGACAGGCCTTCCGCGAGGCTGATGTCGCGGTGGTCGTGGGTACGCGCATGAACTTCATCATCTCGTTCATGGCGCCACCGCGTTTTGCAGACGACCTGAAGGTGATCCAGATCGACATCGACCCGGCGGAGATCGGCCACAACCGGCCCGTCGACGTCGGCATCGTCGCGGACGCGAAGGTAGCGCTTGCCGCCTTCACGGAGGCGGCCACGGCCGCCGGTCTGGGCACCTCAGATAGCTGGATCGCGCAGCTCAGCGAGTCCGATGCGAGCAAGCGCCAGCAGACGCTCCAACAGGCGGAGTCGGACGTCACGCCAATTCACCCGCTGCGCATCGCCAATGAGCTGGTGAACTACGTCGACCGGGATGCGATCTTCTGCGTGGACGGCATGGAAACGCTGAACTACGGGCGGCAGTGGATCCCCTCGTACGTCGAGGGCGCGCGCCTGAACTCCGGCCCCAACGGCTGCATCGGCACGGGCATCCCGTTCGCGCTCGGCGCGAAGGCGGCCGCGGCCGCGCGACAGGTGGTCGCATTCGTCGGCGACGGCTCGTTCCTGATGAACGTGCAGGAATTCGACACGATGGTTCGACACGACCTGCCCGTGGTGGCGGTGATCAGCAACAACGGCGGCTGGACGGGCGGTTCCAACGACACGCCGGGCCGGACACTGGGCCACGGCCAGCGCTACCACGATGTGGTGGAGGCGCTGGGCGGTCACGGTGAGCTGGTGACAGACCCGAACGAGATCCGTCCTGCCATCGAGCGCGCGTTCGAGAGCGGGTTGCCTTCCTGCGTGAACATCCACGTCGAAGAGCACGCCCGCGCCACTACCGTCCCATTCGGCGGTACGTCGACGCTGATGTCGCGAGACTGAGGCAGAGCGATCGGAGTTGCTGTGGCGAACCACGACGGCCACATCGGCGACGCTCGCATCCTCGAAGTCAGCACCAGCCTCGCGGGGGCATTCGCAGGGCAGTTCGCCACGGGCCTCGGTGCGACGGTTCGCGCACTGAGGGCCGAGGCGACGCGACCCCGCGAAGCGTGGCTGGACGACGGCAAGGCCGTCACGGTCGCAGGCAGCGAACAACTGCGCGCCGCCGCGATCGAAGCCGCGCCGGGGCACGATGCGGTGATCTGGGACGACACCTACGGGCACCTGGGTGCGATGCCGCCGGAGATTCGCGATCAGGTCTCGTACAGCGTGGAACTGGCCGGCTCGCACCACACTCGCGGCCCGTGGAGTGAGGCGACGCTGCTCGCCGAGTCGGGCCTCGCCCATCTCACCGGCCACCGCGACGGGCCACCGATCCCGCTGCCGGGTCACCCGGTCGCGATGTTCATGGGCGCGCACGGCTTCGCCGCACTCGCCTCGGCGGTCGCCAACGCCGCCGCGCCCGGGCCCGCCGCCCATCAACGCATCGCGGCCGTGGAGCTGCTCGCCGGCTTCCACCAGTTCGGGCTGATCGACTACCTGTGCAACGGCCGGGAGCGACGGCGCAACGGCCGTCGCTGGAGCAACTCCCACCCGATCGGCTGCCCCACCGCCTGCCTCGATGGCTACGTCGCGGTCTGTCCGACGACCCCCGACCAGTTCTTCCGCTTCGGCGTGATGCTCGGAGAGCCCGGGCTCTCGGAAGACCCGCGCTTCCAGACCCCTGCAGGTCGGCTGGAGCACGCGGACGACATCGATGCGCGGATGGAGCAGTTCTTCGCTACTCGGACGCGCGAGGAGCTCTTCGCTACGGCGAACGAGCTGGGCGTGCCGCTCGCGCCGCTGATGGACCCGGAGGAGGTGCTGGCCGACCCGAACCTGGAGGCACGCGGCTTCTGGCGGGCTAGCGGCGGCATCCGCGTGCCCGACCTCGGACTGACCGCGCTGCCGTCGGGCTCGGTGCAGGCGGCCACGCCGGGCCCGAAGCGGCTCCCGCTGGAGGGACTGCGCGTCGTCGAGTTCTCCAAGGTGTGGGCCGGTCCGCTGGCCGGACGAGCGCTGGCCGACCTGGGCGCCGAGGTGGTGCGCATCGAATCGCCCTGGTCGCGCGGCCCGGCCGTCATACCTCCCGGGACGGCCGTGGGAGCGATCGCCTTCCCGAACGACGACCCGGGCGAGCGCCCATGGAACCGCCTGGGCATGGTCAACATCGTCAGTCGCTCCCGCAAGAGCGTCTGCCTGGACATCAAGGACGCGCGCGGACGCGAGATCGCGCAGCAGCTCTGTCAGCAGTCCGATGTGATCGTCGACAACAACCGGCCGGGGGCGCTCGATCGCTCCGGGCTCGGCTACGAGGCGGTCTCGGCTGGTAACCCCGGTGTGGTGTTCGTCGAGATCAGCGGCTACGGGGCGGACTCCGCCTACCGTGACTACCCGGCGTACGGGCCCGTCACCGAGGCGATGGCCGGCATCGACTGGCTGATCCGCGACCCCCGAGCGCCGGACGTCCCGCTGCAGAGCGGCATGGGGCTGCCCGACCCGATCATCGCGGCATTCGCGGCGGCGAGGGTGGCGGCGGGCCTCAACCGGCGGCACGCGACCGGCCGAGGCGAGTTCATCGATCTCAGCCAGATCGAGTGCGTGGTCACCTTCCTCGGCGATGTCTTTGCCGAGTGGCAGCAGACCGGCGAGGACGATCGCGGCTGGGAGATCGCGGGCGACCCCGCAAACCACGCCGTCGCAGCACCCGAGGGCCGCTACCTCGTCACTACCGCGTCGGAGGCCTCAGCCGATGCCCCCGACCAGCTGGATGGCACGCTCGACCCTCGTGAGCTGCGCACGGTAGGAGTGGCAGCGGCGTGGGACAATTCACCGAGCGAGGTGCTGAAGAGCGAGCAGTTGCGGGATCTCTGGATCGACTTCGACCACCCTGACGTCGGCAACCTGCCCTACGACGGCAACCCGATCCTCACCACCGACGGCCGCTCCGTCGCGACCCGATTCCCTTCGCTGGGCGAACACAACCGGGAGGTCATAACCTCGTGGCTCGACCGCTCCGCGAGCGAGGCCGCGGAGTTGGAGGCAGACGGCGTCCTGCTGACGGTGCCGCAGGCGCCCTCGGCCGGCGTCTGACTCCGGAACGGTTGGCGGCTAGCGGCCGGTGAAGACCGGGTCTCGCTTCTCGCGGAACGCGGCGATGGCTTCGCCGGAGTCGGCCGTCTGGCGCAGGGCGACGCTGGCCAACTGCTCGTACGCAAGCTGGCTCGGGATATCAGACGTCATGCCCAGTCGCAGGGCCTGCTTGTTCAGGCGCACCGCCTTCGGCGGCAACACCGCAATGCTGTCGGCAATCTCGTTGGCCTTCTCGATCAGCTGGTCGGCCGGGACGACGTAGTTCACCAGCCGGATCTCGCCGGCCTCGCGGGCGTCAATCATGCGCGAGGTCAGAATCAGCTCCTGGGCCTTGCCCATGCCGATCAGCCGAGGCAGCAGGAAGGTCGATGCCAGCTCCGCGGAGATGCTCAGCTTCGTGAATGGCAACTGGAATCGCGCGTCCTCCGACGCGATACGGATGTCGCAGGACAGAGTCATCGTGAGGCCGCCGCCTACGGCGACTCCATTGATCGCGGCGATCAGCGGCTTCTCGATCTGCATCGCCGCGAACGACGCCTCCGCGAGACCCGGCGCGTTCGACGCCCGCGGCTCCGCCGGTGCGTCGTCGGGCGCCAGGTCTGCGCCTGAGCAGAACCCGCGGCCCTCACCGGTAATGACGATCACTCGCGTGTCGTCGTCCTGGTCTTCCGTGGCTAGCGCGTCGTGCAGCTCGGCCACCATCTGCATGTTGAGAGCGTTCAGCCTCTTTGGACGGTTGAGGGTCACCGTCATCACGTGGTTGTGCTTGTTCAGCATGATCGTCTCGTAGGTCATTGGCTGCTCCTGTCACGGGCGACTGCACGGCCAATGTACTATCGACGCCCTCCTGAGCGGTGGCGATCGCCTTCGCCCCGACGGAGCAAGCGGGAAAGGTGTGGAGCGAGATGCGTGTACTGGTGCTTGGTGGGAGCGGCTTTATCGGGCCGCGCGTGATGCGACGGCTGCTGGAACACGGGCATGAGGTCCACTGCATGGACATCGCGCCGGACTCCCCCTCGCTGGAGGGGATTCTCGACCGCATCTCAATCAGCCACGGCGACATCACGTTGATGGACGACGTGATGGAGGCGATGGCGAACAGCGAGCCCGACCGCGTCCTCAACCTCGCCTACGCACTGGGTGCCAGCGAGGCCGACCCGCACCCTCAGGTGCGGCTGAACATCATGGGCATGGACAACTGCTTCGAGGCCGCGCGCATCTTCGGCGTCAGCCGCGTCACGTACGCGAGCTCGCTCGCCGTCTACGGGCAGCAGCGGCTCTTTGGCGAACGCGCCGTAACCGAGGACGATGCGCGGCTGAGCACCCGGCTCTACGGGGCATCGAAGATCTACAACGAGCACCAGGCAGACTGGTACAACCGCGCCTACGACATGGCAATCACCGGCATCCGGCCCGCGAATATCACCGGCCCGGACAAGGTGCGCGGCTCCATGAACCACGTGCTCTGCCAGGTGCTGCCGGCGCACGACGAGCCGGTCAGCTTCCCCTACCGCGACACGATGACGCTGCCACTGCACGTCGATGACATCGCCGAGGTCTTCGAGCGCGTGACGATGGCAGCGGAGACGCGCTACCCGATCTACAACTCGGGCGGAGAGTCGCTCAGCATCGGCCAGCTCGGCGAGATCGTTCAGCAGTTCCTGCCCGATGCGGAGATCAGCTTCGATGCGGACGAGGGCGGGCGCGACGAGTCGGGTCTTTTCCTGATGGACAACTCTCGGCTGGTCGAAGAGTTCGAGATCCAGTACGCCCCGTTCGCCCAGCGTGTGCTGGAGACGATCAACGAGGTGCGACGGGGCGAAGGCCTCCCGCCTGTCGGATAGCGACCTGCGCTAGCCTCCCGCTGCCGCGCCCGTGACCAGCGGCAGCGAGGGGTCGCCCGTCCACTCGCTGAGCGAGCCGTCGTAGACCGCGACGTCCTCCACGCCCATTCGCGTCAGCAGGAAGGCGTCGAGCGTCGCAGCGATGCCGCCGCCGCAATACGTGATTACGCGCCCACCGCTCAGAGCACCGACCTGCTCAAACATCGCGCGCAGTTCCGCATCGGGCAGGAAGGCACCGGTCTCGCGGTCGCGAGTCGCACCGAAGGGGATGTTGGTGGCGCTCGGGATGTGCCCGGGGCGGCCGTAGCCGTTGACCTCGCCCTCGTATTGCTCTTTCGGCAGCGCATCGATGATGCAGGTGCCGCCGCTCTCGACCGCCGCCTCGACCTCGGCGCGCGTCGCCAGCAGGCCGTCGCGAGGACGTGCGGTGAACGTCGCCTCACGTAGCTCGGCAGGCGCGGAGGTCACCGTCCGCCCCTCGGCGCGCCACTTCCCGGAGCCGCCATTCAGGATCGCCGCCCGGTCGAAGCCGTAGGCGCGCAGAATCCACCACACCCGCGTCGCCCACATCGTCCCTTGCGAGTCGTACAACACCACCTGCGTCTCGTTATCGACGCCGAGCTTGGACATCGTCTCCTCGACGATCTCGGCGGAGGGGAAGGTGAAACGCAGCTCGGACGGCGTCGAGAGCGTGGCGGCGACGTCGATGAAGGCCGCGCCGGGGATGTGCCCGGCCCAGTAGCGCTCGGCGCCGGTCAGCGGTGCCTGCGCCTTCCCCGGTCGCGGGGCAGCGAGCATCACCGTGCAGTCGAAGACGCGCACCAGCGGATCATCGAGATGGTCGGCCACCCAGTCGGTCTCGACGACGAATTGTTCGTACTCCATGGGGTGTCTTTCCCTCGCGGTCAGCGGCGCGGTTGCCGGTCACCGAGCGCCATCGTACCCGAGCCCCGCAGCGACCGTTCGCCGCGGCACCGTGCTACGCGGTCACCTCCCGATCGCGTACGCGTCGCGGCGAGGGTCGGCCCCGGCCGTGAGCACGCCACTCTCGGCGTCCACGACGATCGCGGAGAGCGCCCCGACACTCATCCCCTCCCAGTCGCTGCGGCCGACGATATCGTGCCCGCGGCCCGCGAGGTCGCGACCAACCTCGGCGTCGATGCGGCCCTCCAGGTTCAGGCGGCCGGGGAGGTAAGTGTGGGGCCAGAACGAGTTCGGGAAGTTCGACGACGTGAAGCGCGGTGCCTCGATCGCCTGCTGAACGTTCATCCCAAACTCCGCGATGTTCAGGAACAGCTGCACCATCGCCTGCGGCTGTGCGTCGCCCCCGGGACACCCGAACGGCATAAAGAGCTTGCCGTCCCGGAACGCCATCGAGGGGTTCGGCGTCAGCCGCGGCCGCTTCCACGGCTCGACGCGCGACGGCTGACCGGCTTCCAGCCAGCTCTGCGATCCGCGCCCGGACATGATCAGGCCGAGACCGGGCACGATCGGCGAGTGGAACAACGCGTCGCTGGGCGTCGCCGAGAAGCCGTTGCCCCAGCGGTCGATGACACACGTGTAGCTGGTGTCGAACTCCTCGGTGGTCCCGGCGGGCACGACCCTCGACGAGCCCTCGACGGCAGCGAGGCTGTTCGACGGGTCGCCCGCCGGTGGCATCTCGGTGAAGGCCTTCAGCATGTCGACAGCGTCACGTCGCGCTCGCGTGTACTGCGGCGAGAGCAGCTCCGCGATCGGCACGTCGATCACGTCCGGGTCGCCGTAGAACTCGTGCCGGTCGGCGAACGCGAGGTTGAGCGACTGCGAGAGCAGGTGGATGTAGTCGGCGGAGTTGTGCCCGAGCGACGGCAGATCGTCGTGCTCCAGCATCTGCAGCACCTGCGCGACGACCGGGCCCTGGCACCAGGCGTCGCAGGTGACGATCTCGTAGTCCTTGAAGCGCGCGGAGACCGGAGGCTCGATCTTCACGGAGAACTCGGCCAGGTCCTCGAACGTGATCAGCCCGCCCTCTTGCTCGCTGAAGGCGGCCATCTCCTCCGCGATCTCGCCGCGATAGAAGAGGTCGCGGGCGGCACGCACAGCCGCCTCGCGCCCGCCGGCGCTCGCCGACCGCTCAGCCTCGACCATGCGACTGAAGGTGCGCCCGAGGTCCGGCTGACGGAAGCGCTCGCCGACCTCGGGCAGTCTCCCTTCGGGCAGGAAGACCGCGCTAGTGGACGGCCAGCGTCGGACGACGCTGTCGTCCGAGTCGAGATCCCTCTGTAGCGCCCGGTGCACAGTCGCCGGGAACGGGATGCCCTCCTCGGCGAGCTCCAGCGTCGGCGTCACCACCTGCTCGAAGCTCATCGTCCCGTACCGCTCGAGCGCGGTCAGCCACGCATCGGGTGCGGCCGGTACGATGCTGCGCAGAATGCCGACGGGGATCTCGCCTCCGGCCTGCTCGATGAAGAACTCTGCCGACGCCTTGCGCGGCCAGCGGCCGAGCCCGCTGATCGTCACCACCTCGCCCGAGGCGGCGTCGTAGATCATGATCGGCGCGACACCTCCGAAGCTTGTGTTCTCGGGCAGCACGGTGTTGATCACGATGCCTGAGGCGACCCCGGCGTCGATCGCGTTGCCACCGTCCTCGAGGATGCGATAGCCCGCGGCGGCGGCGAGACTGTGCCCCGCAGAGATCATGTGCGTGACCCCCCTTATCGGCGGGCGGTGGGTTCTTGTCTCCAGCGTCATCGTGTTCCCTTTCCCTGGCCTATCCGTGCCCTGCCGACTAGCGGCGGCGAGCCGGCATCGGTGCAAGATCGTTCTCGGCGAAGCGTGCGAATCGGTACTCGTGCAGATCGATCGAAGGGGCCTCGTCCAGAATCAACTCGCTCACGACCTTCCCCCCGCCCGGCCCCATCGCGAAGCCGTGCCCGCTGAAGCCAGTCGCGAACATGAAGCCCGCGACGTCCTCCACCCAGCCCAGCGCCGGCGCCTGGTCGGGCGTCGAGTCGATGTTGCCGGCCCAGACATGCTCCACCGGCAACTCGGCCAGCGAGGGGAAGAGCTCCCGGAAGCCCTCGATCGCTCGCCGCGCCCCCTTGCGGTGCGGTGGCGGGTCGATATCGCGGAGGTGCGCCCACGAATGCCGTCTGGCGTTGGAACCGGGGACGAGCGTGTGCAGGTCACGCAGCAGCGGCGCCCCGGCGCGAATGCTCAACCAGCGACGGTTGCGCCACGCCGTCGGAAGGAACTGCCGGAGGTTGCGCAGCATGTCGAGGTTGAGGTCGAAGACCGCGTCGCCGCCGCCCGCGACGATGAAGCGGCCCTCCCGATCCTGCCGGAACGTCACGCCATCGCCCCACCCGGTGAGCGTCGTCATCGCCGCCGTCGGCGCGGTGCGCACCACCGTGGAGCGCACCGACTGCTGGGGGAGCCGCAGTCCGAGCGGCCTCGCGACCCGCGCCGACCACGCGCCCGCAGCACAGACAACGGTCGATGTGCGAATACGCCCTTGCTCGGTGACCACGGCCTCGACCGCCCCGTCCGACACCTCGATGCGCTCCACCGCGCAGCGCGTGTGGATGCGGGCACCGTGCCGCTCCGCGGCAGCGGCGAACGCTGCGGTCGTCTTCTGCGGACTGGCCTGCCCGTCCGAGGGGACGTGGATCGCGCCGACCCACGGGCCGCCCATCGCGGGCGCCATCTCCGCGACCTGCTCGCGCGTCAGAATCGCGGTCTCGAGACCTCGCTGGCGCGCCGGTTCGCGCCATGTCTCGAAGTCGGCCATGTCCTCGTCGTCGAAGCCGAGGCTGAGGTTGCCGCCCTGCTCCCACTCGAGGTCCGCCTCAAGCTCCTGCTCAAGCCCCGCCCAGAGCTCCGTCGACAGCACTGCGAGCGGAATCAACTGCGGGTAGCGAACCTGCTGGTGCACCCAGCCCCAGTTTCGCGTCGACTGCTCGGCACCGATGTCGCCCTTCTCGATCAGCGTCACCTGCGCGCCGCGTTTCGCGAGATAGTACGCGGCCGCGCACCCCACGATGCCGCCGCCGATGATCACGATCTCGGCCTCGTTTTCCAGTTCCCGCATAGCGTCCTCCTCCGCGCTCGCCCCGCCCCGCGCGACTAGCCGCCGCGACCATAACTCGCAAGGTAGTCGAGCAGGTTCTGAGGACGATACTCCACCTCGGTGTCGGCCAGCCGTTCCCTCGCGGAGTCGCTGACCGCCTCGGACTCAGTCGACGGCGCGCCGATCGGTCGCAGGTAGGAGCCCGACAGGCGCGAGAGCGAGTTCATCGAGTTGCCGATCCATCCGGTTGGATCCGGTCGCAGCGTCTCTGCCAGGAACCCAGCGTTCAGCTCCAGGCCGCACTCGCTCGCCCGTTCCGCCATCCAGCGCAGCGTGACGTCCGAGAGGGAGCTGTCCGGGTAGCCACCTCCGACATTCGTGTGGACGCCGGGAAACCACACCTGCATCACCCGCTGACCCGGCTTCGCCGTGTCGGTCCAGAGCGTCGGCTCGAACGCGGTCCGACGCTCGTCGATCGCCAGCGCGTGGAACGCGTTCTCAGCGATTCCGGTCAGTTCCATGTCGTGGAAGCGCGGAGCCCTCAGGTAGTGGATCAGCGCCCACGGACTCGTCATCGGGACACCCAGCGCACCGACTGTGTCCCACACGCCGACGCACTTTATCTTCGCCTCGCGAGAATAGTCCGCACTGAACTGCGTCGATGCCGAGTCATCGGGATGCACATCGTCTCGATAGAGCTCGTACGCAGCCGCGGCGCCCGCAAGGCTGGCCGCTGGATCGCGACCTGCTGCTGGAGACGAGCCTGCCCGGCATCTTCGCTGCCGGGGACGTGCGCAACGGCACGAAGCACGGTGTCGCTTCGGCCACCGATGATGGCAACACCGCCGTCTCGATGTTCTGGCAGTACCTCTCAACGGTCTGGGTCGACCGGCGAGGCACGCGCCGGGGTCTACGCGTCGCGGACGCGCACCCTGATGTCCTGGTAGCCGGTCGCGCCATCGGGGGCGGGCCGGGCGCGATCCGCTGTCTGCGTCTCGCCACTGCCATCGGTCGCACACACCTCGATGCGGCACTCGCCGGGGGTCGCGTCCCACTCGCCGAACCACTGGCGCCAGCTACTCTGCGAGAGCGCTTCGCTGAGGCTCGCTGCGCGCCATTCGCCGGTGGGCTCGCCCGACCGAGTCACGCGCACCTCCACGGCACTGACGCTACGCAGGCCGCCCTACGCGACGCCGGCGACCGCCGCCCTGCCCGGGTCGATCGTTCTGCCTACCCTCGGCACATCGATGCGCGACTGTGTCTTGATCGGCGCGCGCTTCGCCCAGCCGCGACGAATCCAGCACGCGTCGAAGTCCTCCAGCGTCGTCAGCTCGATCTCGCCGAGCCACTTCGTCGCCGAGACGTAGCCGTAGAGCCCCGGAATGATCATCCGCGCCGGGAATCCGGGGTCGGCAGGCAACGGCTCACCGTTCATTCCAACCGCGACCATCGAGGGCCGGCCATCAAGCGCCACCTCCGTCGGGAACCCGACCGTGGAGCCATCGACGGAACGCGCGATGATCTGAGTGGCCTCCGGGAGCACGCCTGCTCGCGCCCGCACATGAGCAAGCGGGATGCCCAGCCAGACCGCATTGCCCACCAGGTCGCCGCCAACCTCGTTCGAGACGCAGGCCAGCCTCATGGTCTCCTCGCGGGCCGACATCGCCAGCAGGTCCTCGAAGCTCAGCTCAATCGGCTGCTCAACCATCCCGGTCACACGCAGTCGCCAGCTTTCGACATCAACCCGAGGCACGACCAGCACCGTGTCGATGCGGTAGAAGTCATCGTTCGGCGTGATCAGCGTCGCGAGCCCATCGACCTCGAACGTCGCGTCTGAGGCGGCCACGGGCTGCGATGCAGCCGCCGACGCATTCGAGACTCCCGGCGCCGGCAGCACGACGGCGCCGCGCCGCTTCGACGTCCACTCGCGGGCCGATGATCTGGCGTCCGACGGCCGCCGAGACCGCAGCCGCTCCGCCGATTGCACCGGCGAGGCGGAAGAACTCGCGGCGGCTGCCCTCGGACCCCACGTTCGGTTGCACGACCTCGCTGGCGTGCTCGTCGCTCGCTGGCGGTGCGACGGCAAGTAGCCGCCGCAGCGCGAACACGCCCGCGACGGCGGCCGCGACTGCGACCAGGGAGGTCGTCCCCAGTAGACCGGCGAGCAGTTCTGCGACGGCGAGCGCCAGCGGGGCAGCGAGCAGCCCGGCAAGGCTATTCCAGAGGTGGGCGCGGGGGCATCGGCAAGCTCTCTCGCTTGGATCGCTGTACTGCTCAGGCTAGAGATAAAGCATTGTTAGATTGCTAAAGGAGTCGCAGCACCTGACGCGGAATACGGAAATCTGGCCGCACTGGATGCGCGTACCGTCATCTGCGATCCCGAACGGTGAACATGCGTTCGCGCGAGCGTCGAACGGGTGGCGGATTCGAACAGGGCCGCGTACTGTTCGGCCAGCGCAAACGTGCTGCGGTGCCCAATCCAGGGGGTTCAATGGCGGTTGATGTCGCGACGGCGGCGTTCGTGAAGCAAATGGCCGAAGCCAGGGGGAAACCTCTGCACGAGAGCACGCCCGAGGAGGCACGCGCACTCGGTCCGGCCATGGCCGCCACTTATGGGCCGGCGCCGGAGATGGCGCGCGTCGAGGAGCACTCCATACCGGTCTCGGACGGTGAGATCACGCTGCGAGTGCTCGTGCCAATCGAGCCACCGCGCGGCGTCCTCGTGTACTACCACGGCGGCGGGTGGGTGATCGGCTCGATCGATGAGTACGACACGATGGCTCGCAAGCTGGCGGAACGCACCTCGTGCGCCATCGTGCTCGTCGAATACCGCCTCGCCCCGGAGCACCGTTACCCGACCGCCGTCGACGACTCGTACGCGGCCCTCGAGTGGGCGGGCGAGCACGTGCAGGAGATCGCGGGCAGCGAGGTGCCGCTAATCATCGCGGGCGACAGCGCGGGCGGGAACCTGGCCGCGGTGATGGCTCTGCGAGCGCGTGATCGAGGCGGACCTCGCATGGCGCTGCAGGTGCTGATCTACCCCGCCACCGATACGAACTTCGATCGACCTTCCTACATGGATCCCGAGAACCAGCTATTGCTCACCCGCGACGGGGTGATCTGGTTCTGGGATCACTACCTGCCGGACGTGTCTCGCCGCTCCGAGCCGGACGCCTCGCCGCTCCACGCGCCGGACCTCGCTGGTCTGCCCCCAGCAGTCGTGCTGACGGCGGAGCACGACCCGCTGCGAGACGAGGGCGAGGCCTATGCCGAACGGCTCTCCGAGGCGGGGGTCGAGGTGAACTTCAAGCGGCACCTCGGGCAGATGCACGCATTCTTCTCGCTGCTGATGCTGCCGGGCGGCGAACGTGGCTTCCAGCAGGTGGTGAAGGCCGTCCGCGCCTGCATCATGCGGGAAGCGAAGACCTAACAACTTCACGACACAAGTGAGACTGAGCCGAGCAAGACAGAGATTCACTGGAGCAACAATGGCTGACGCAACCGGAACGACCGACCTCGACGCAATCGTGATTGGTGCGGGGTTCTCGGGCCTCTACATGCTCGAGCGCCTGCGCGACGAGCTCGGTGTCTCGGCCCGCGTCTTCGAGGCGGGCGACGACGTTGGCGGGACCTGGTACTGGAACCGCTACCCCGGCGCGCGCTGCGACTCTGAGTCCTACATCTACAGCTTCTCCTTCGACAAGGAGCTGCTGCAGGAGTGGCAGTGGAGCGGCAAGTACCCGGAACAGCCGGAGATCCTCCGCTACCTGCAGCACGTCGCCGACCGCTTCGACCTGCGTCGCGACATCGAGTTCAACACCCGGGTAACCGCCGCCCACTTCAACGAGGCTGACAACCGCTGGGAGGTTCAGACTGACCAGGGCGACAAGCTCACCGCGCAGTACCTGATCACCGGCATCGGCTGCCTCTCCGCCGGGCAGGTGCCGGACATCGCAGGGCTCGACAGCTTCGAGGGTGACTGGTACCACACCGGCGCCTGGCCGCATGACGGCGTCGACCTGACCGGCAAGCGGGTCGGTGTGATCGGCACCGGCTCCAGCGGCGTGCGGTCGATCCCGGTGATCGCGGAGCAGGCCGCGGAGCTCACCGTGTTCCAGCGCACGCCGCAGTTCATGATCCCCGCGCGACACCATACCGTGGACGCCGAGTACCTCAACGACGTGAAGGCGAACTACGACGAGGTCTGGGAGAAGGCGCGCACCTCCCCCGCCGGCTTCTCCTTCGATTCGGTCCAGCGCTCCGCACTGGAGGCCACCTCGGAGGAGCGGAAAGCTGTATACGAGGCCTCCCGGGCTCAGGGCGGTTTCAACTTCCTCGGCAGCTCGTTCAGCGACATCGTGACCGACCGACGGGCAAACGACACCGCCGCCGAGTTCATCCGATCGAAGATCCGCGAGACCGTCGATGACCCCGACACCGCCGAGATGCTGGCGCCGACGGATCACCCGTTCACCTCGAAGCGGACCCTGATCGACACGAACTACTACGAGACCTACAACCGCGACAACGTGACGCTGGTCGACATCCGGCACGCGCCGATCGAGGAGATCACGCCGAAGAGCATCCGCACGGAGGACGGTGAGTACGAGCTCGACATCATCGTCTTCGCGACCGGCTTCGACGCGATAACGGGCACCTTCTTCAAGATGGACATCCGCGGCAGGGACGACCAGCTGCTCACGGAGAAGTGGGAAGAGGGCCCGAAGACCTACCTTGGTCTCTCCAGCGAGGGTTTCCCGAACATGTTCATGATCACGGGCCCGGGCAGTCCCTCCGTGCTCAGCAACATGCCCGTTTCGATCGAGCAACACGTCGAGTGGATTTCCGACCTGATCGAACACATGCGTGAGCGCGGACTCGATGTCGCGGAGGCGGAAGCCGACGCCGAGGAAGCGTGGGTGGCACACGTCAACGAGATCGCCGACATGACGCTCTTCCCCCTCGCCGACTCGTGGTACCTAGGAGCGAACATCCCCGGGAAGCCGCGTGTGTTCATGCCCTACCCGGGCGGCGTCGGCACCTACCGCACGAAGTGCGATGAGGTGGCTGCCGCCGGCTACGAGGGCTTCGTCCTCAGCACCGCGTAGGCAACTTCGGGTCCTCCCGCTAGCGGGAGTGCTTCGCTCGCTGCTCCTCCTGGAGCTCGCCGATTGCCTCGGCGCTGCGCGCGAAGATATCCGGCACCGGCCACCCGTTCAGCCCGGCGTACGTGTCCAGCTGGCTGCGGTGGTGGATGTCGTGCTCCAGCATCATCGCCAGAACGCGCCATCCCGAGAGCTGAGCGTCCGTGTCGATCATCGCGATCTTGCGGTCGAGCCACTCGACGGGCGTGGCCTCCAGTCGGCTGCGGAACGCGCGTGCGCTCTCGTCGAGCGCCGGAAGCCACTTGTCACGCGTGCTCACGTCGGGCGCAGGTTCGTTGACCCACCCTTCACCGCGGTACGCGGACGCGAAGTAGAGCCGCGAGCCCGCCATGTGGCCGACGATCTGGTTGATCGGCCAGGCGTTCTCGCCCTCGCCGGTGGCCGGCCGCCACCCGTCCGCCCCCGCCGGTAGCGAGCCGACATCACGCATCGCCCTACGGTGGACCGCGTCGAAGTAGTTCAGATACGCCTCGATCGAACGGAACATCGCACCCTCCCCGGGCCCTGCGTCAGCGGCTAGCCCGCTACTTCCTCGCTGAGCACATGCGTCGCGTAGCCGGTCTCAAGCGCCGCCTCGATGGCGGCTACGAGGCGGCGTGCGGAGCCAACGTCGAGCTCCACGGCCACGCGCCCGCCCGGCTGATCGGGGTCGCGGAGGAAGTCGATCGTCAGCGCGTGGTCCAGCGGGGCGTGAAACGGGTGGTCGTAGTAGACATTCGCCCGGCTGAGACTGAACCAGCCCTCCGGCCCCTTGCCGCTCCCGGCGATCTCGGCCTTCTCAATGATCCAGTTGCACATCGTGGGTCCTCTCGTCTTCCGCCGTCGTGTCGATCAGCCGCTCGGCTGCATCAGGTAGCGTTCGTAACAGTCGAAGACCTTGCCCCACGCGTCGGAGGCCTGCTCCGGGCGGTAGCCGGGGCGCTCGACGGCGAAGAAGCCGTGACCGGAGTCATCGTAGCGGTGGAACTCGTAGGTCTTGCCGAGGCGCTTCAGCTCCTCCTCGGTCTTATCGACGTTCTCAGGGGTTGGACCGCGGTCATCGTTGCCGAAGATGCCGAGCAGCGGGGTGTCCATCTCCGAGCTCAGGTCGAACGGCGCGACCGGCTGGCGCTCCGTCAGTTGATCCGCGTCTGCGATCACGCGCCCGCCCCAGCAGTCCACGACCGCGTCGAAGGCGGTCGAACGGCAGGCGATCAGGTACGACTGACGCCCGCCCGAGCAGAACCCGATCAGGCCCACGTTACCGTTGGCGAGTGGCAGCGAGCGCAGGTACGCCGCTGCCCCCTCAGCGTCTCCGACCACGCGGTCATCGGGCGCGCCGCCCTGCGAGCGCGCGGTGGCCGCCGCGTCGTCCGGCGCCGCATCCGGCGCCTCGCGGTGGAAGAGGTGCGGGCTGATCGTCGCGTACCCGGCGAAGGCGAGCTTGCGGACGACTTCCTTCGACCAGTCGTCCCAGCCGGGCATGTGGTGCGGCACCACGATGCCCGGGTACGGCCCGGTGCCCAGCGGTCGCGCCGCGTAGGCGCGTACTTCATCCCCGTCGTGCCCGGAGATGTTCACGGTCTCCGCGATCATGCCTTCGTAGTTCATGGTTCCCCAAAATCGATCACCGTCGCTCAACATGCTGTGTCGAGCCGAGAGGATACTCTCCCTCGCGACGCTTGCGCCCGCAGTACGACCCACCAACACCGCGCGCGCCGCTCCGAACGAAGCGCAATCGAGCCGATCCACACGCGACGGGTATCATTCCGACGCAATCACGCGCGTCGCGCCGTCAACTGCGCACCAACACTGGAGGTTCTCGTGACAGAGGTGATCGGGATGCCCGCGGTCGGCGTGAGCTTCATGCACGCCGGAGGAGGCAACGACGAGGTGCTGCTCGCAGCCCTCGAGGAGCGGACACCCGACTTCATCGCGGGCGACGCGGGCAGCACGGACGCTGGCCCGGCGTTCCTCGGCTCCGGCAAGGGGATGACCCATCGGTCGGGCCTCAAGAAGGCCTTCGAGACGATCCTGCCGATCGTCGTCAGCCGGAAGATCCCTCTGATCGTCGGGTCGTGCGGCATGGCCGGGACTCGCGAACACCTCGATGAGTTTCGGGACATCGTCGAGGAGGTCGCGCGCGAGCAGGGGCTGCACTTCAACCTCGGCTTGATCGACTCGGAACAGGACAAGTCCGCCCTCAAGGCGAGCCTGCGAGCGGGGCGCATCAGCCCGTTGGGGCCGGTACCGGAGCTGACGGAAGACGACATCGACCGTGCCACACACATCGTCGGGATGCAGGGCACAGAGCCGGTGATCAACGCGCTCAACCGCGGCGCCGATGTCGTGCTGGCCGGCCGCATCAGCGACTCCGCGATGTTCGCCGCCGTGCCGATCATGCGCGGCATCCCGCTGGCGCAGGCCTGGCACATGGCGAAGGTGATCGACCACGGCTTCACGAACGTTGAGCCGGTCGAAGGGGTGCGGACCAGCGTCTTCGGCATCGTCGGCGACGACTACTTCCGAGTCGAAGCGACGGATCCGAGGGGGCAGGTCAACGCGATGCGCGTCGCACACGCCACCGTCTACGAGAACAACAGCCCGTTCCACCTGCTCGAACCGCCGGGAGTGCTCGACATCTCGTCCTGCAACTTCGAGCAGGACGATCCGCGTACGGTCACGGTCACCGGCAGCGAGTTCGTCTCAAAGCCCTACACGATCAAGCTCGAGGGTGCGGAGCGCGTCGGCTATCGGACGATCACGATCGGCGGCATCCGCGACCCGGAGCTGATCACGCAGGTCTATTCGTTCCTCGCCTCATGCACGGAGCGCGTGGTGCAGATGGCTTCTGCACAGGGGATCAGCGAGGACGAGTACCAGTTCTTCTTCCGCGTCTATGGCAAAGACGCCGTGATGCAGAAATGGGAACCGGAGGG
>DASCRM010000098.1:0-4569 GCA_034406555.1 Dehalococcoidia bacterium
CCGCTGCACGGTGCCGACGATGGTGTCACCGTCTCGTTGCACGACGGTCTCGGCCAGCTTCTTCGGTTCGCCGTAGAGCTCTCGGCCGAAGATCACGGTGCTGTCGGTGGACATCGGCATCGTAAGTGGGTAGCTGCCGGCGATGCCCTCGTACTGCGCGGCCACCACCAGCCCGGCGGCCCCGAACGGCTGAAGCGTGTTGCTGGCACCGATGTGCGAGACGCTGACGGTCACCAGTGGTTCGTCGGTCGGTTGCAGTGGCGGCGGCAGCACCTTCGCAATGATCTCGGGATCGGTCCGGTAGACTGCCGAGATTCCGCGGCTGCGCTCGAAAGCCGGCTGCGCGTAGAGCTGCTGAAGCTCCACCGTCTCCTCGAGCGTCTTCACGTAGCGCAGTTGCAAGGCTGACTGCTGGGGCGATCAGGCGGGGACGGGCGCACGATACACCGCTCCGTCCCGCGTTCGCTTACCGCCGACCACGAGTCGGGACGTTCGGGCAGAGGGAGCCGGACGTTCGTCCGCACATCGCGTACGAAATTCGGTCACGCTCGCACCGAGACGGGATCAGATTGGGAGTAGCGATGAGCCGTGCGCTGGACGGCCTGTTGGTGCTGGAGTTCAGCGCCATCCTTGGCGGGCCGTACTGTGGAGGATTCCTCGCCGACCAGGGCGCGCAGGTGATTCGTGTGGAGCCGCTGACCGGGTCGCTCGGGCGGCAGGGCGGCTGGCGCTACGCCACTGACCGCAACAAGCAGAGCATCGCCGTGGACCTGCGGACCGAACGAGGCCACGAGATCATGTGTTCGTTGCTTGAGCAGGCCGACGTGTTGATCCAGAACTTCCGGCCAGGCGCGATGGACCGACTGGGCTTCAGCTACGCGAATGTCAGCAGCTTCAATCCTCGCATTGTCTATTGTTCACTCTCCGGCTACGGCGACCGTGGCCCGTGGCGTGAGAAGGCGGGGCAGGATCTATCGATCCAGGCCGTCAGTGGCCTGATGAGAATCGTCGGCTACGACGACCGACTGTCCGTGCCTGCTGGGACAGCTCCGGCGGACGCGGCGGCGGGCATGCTGAGCGCTTTGGGCATCATGCTCGCGCTCTACGAGCGGGAGCGGTCAGGGCTGGGGCAGGAGGTGAAGACCTCGCTGCTGATGAGCCTCCTCGCAACGATGCCGTACGAGCTGAGCGAGTTCTTCGCGAACGGCGAGTCCGGTCGGCGCGTTGGCAGCGGGCACTACCTCAACGGCATGGTCTACGGCGGATACCGCACGAAGGACGGCGAGATCGTGATGCAGGGCGCGCCGGCGCGTGTCGCCGAGGTGCTGGGCAACGACGAGATGGCTCGCGACGAACGGTTCGTCGCCCCTCAAGGAGCGACCCGCGCTGAGCTTGAGCCGCTCCGCGAGGAGGTCCGTGCTGGACTGCAATCGGTGCTGAGCCAGATGACGACGGACGAGGCGCTCGACCGCCTGGACGCCGGTGGCGTTTGGTGCATGCCGGTGATGGACTTCGAGGAGATCACGGACCATCCGCAGCTCGCCGAGAACGAGATGGTCGCCGCGATCGACGTTCCCGACGGCGGTTCACTGCGGACCCTCGCTGCGCCGATGCAGCTCTCGCGCACACCAGCCACCGGCTATCGGTACCCGCCGGACCTCGGCGAGCACACTGCAGAGGTGTTGTCCGCCCGCCTTGGACTGGATGCCGCAGAGATTGCGCGGCTGCGACAGGAACAGGTGATCGCCTAGCGGCGGCGATCGATCGATTGCGAGCGGTTCGCTCGGCTCTGACGAGCCGGCCCACCGTCTAAGGGAGATTGAGGATGGTGGACCAGGCAACTGCGACAGGAAACACGGTGCTTGAGCCTTCGCGAGAGATTCCAGTCTTCCGCAAGTGTGACGTGCTCGTGGTGGGGGGCGGCCCGGCGGGCTCAGCTGCTGCGGCATCGGCGGCGCGGATGGGCGCCGACACCGTGCTGGTGGAGCGCTACGGCCACCTCGGCGGCATGTCGACGGGCGGTTTCTGCCTCTGGATCGATCGCATGTCCGATTGGACGGGCCAGCAGGTAATCAGTGGCTTCGCGAGCGATGTGCTCGACCGCATGCCGAAGGACGCGCTCCTCGGCCCGTCGAGTGAGCAGTGGGGGTCCGACGACCTGGAGCTGGTCGATTACTGGCGGCAGCGCGCGGCCGGCTTCCACGGCGTCGTGACGTGGTCCCCGACGATCGACTCGGAGATGCTCAAGATCGCTCACCAGGACGAGGTGCTGAACCGCGGTTCCAGCCTGCTGTTGCACTCGTGGGCCGTCGCCACCGTGCAAGAAGGTAACGAGGTGAAGGGCATCGTTTTCGAGAGCAAGTCGGGGCGGCAGGCGCTGCTCGCCGACGTAGTGATCGACACGACCGGGGACGGCGACATCTTCGCGATGGCCGGCGCGGAGTGGAACTCCGATGTGATCGAGGATGATATCCACCACCAGATGAACGTCGCGTTCCTCTGGAGCGGAGTCGACATGGACGGCTACCGCAAGTTCCGAGAGGAACACCTGGAGGAGTACCAGGCGATCATGGAGCGAGGGCGTCGCGAGAACGTCGTCGATCGTCCGCACGCGATGCCGAGGAACGACAATGCGCTGTTCATGGGCCCGCGGCTCTCCGGCTATAGCTCGCTGAACGTCGAAGACCTGACGACGGTCGAGGTCGAGTCGCGCCGGCGGATGATGGAGATGATCGAGTTCTACCGGGAGAACGTGCCCGGATTCGAGGACGCGTATGTGAGCGCCACCGCGCCGCAGATGGGCACGCGGCACAGCCGCCGCCTGATCGGTACGGCGACGATGACCCGCGAGCAGTGGGAGGCCGGCGAGGTTCACGACGACGAGATCGGCATCTCGCCGCCGCCTACCCCTCGTCATCCGAACGTCTCAATCCCCTTCGGGTCGCTTGTGCCGACGGATGTCGAGAACCTGCTCGCGGCCGGGCGACTGCTCTCATCCGACGCACTTACCCACACCTTCATGCGCGAAGTGCCGAACTGCTGGGCAATGGGCCAGGCCGCTGGCGTCGCCGCCGCCCTCTCGATCAACGAGGGGGTGCGAGTGCGCGACGTGGATATCAGCGCGCTCCAAGGGGAGCTGACGAAGCAGGGCGTGCCGCTGCACAGCAACATCGACTGAGAGGGGCTGCAGATGATCGACTTCGAGACGCCAGAGGCAGTTGGGCTCGTGTGCGGCACCATCGACCGCTTCGTCGATGAGCGGCTGCTGCCGCTTGAGCAGGAGGTCTGCTTTGACGACGAGCGGATTCCGCGCGACCGCCGACGCGAACTGCGGGTCGAACTGCAGGACCTCGGACTGCTCGACCTGCAGGCCCCCGAAGCGGACGGCGGCGGAGGCTTCGGGCAGCGCGACATGGTCGCCGTGGCGGAGGCGCAGGGCCGCGCCGTGATCGGAGCTGACTTGTGGGGGGCGTGGCGGTTCCCCGCCGTCCTCGACCGGCTGCCGGAGCAGTCGAGGAAACACTACTTCGATCTGCACGAGCGGGACGAGTTGAGCAGCTGTCTCTGCCTGACGGAGGCGAGCAGCGGCAGTGATCCGGCGTCGATGCAGACTTACTTCACGCGCGATGGCGACAACTACGTGATCAACGGACACAAGATGTTCATCACCGGTGGCCACAACGCCGACTACGCCACCGTCTACGCTCGCGAGAAGGGCACGACCGGGCGCGACGGCGTCAACGCCTTCCTGGTCGAGACGTCGAACCCGGGATTCGACGTTCTGCGGGTGATCCCGACGATGGGGCACCCGAACAGCGTCGCGACCGGCGCGGCCGAGATCGTCTTCGACGAGATGGTGGTCCCGGCCTACGCCCGGCTTTCGGAGGACGGCGGAGGCTGGGGGATGGCGCAGGGCACGGTCGGTGGCGTGCGCTTTCGCATGGGCGCTCGTTCCGTCGCGCTGGCGAAGCGCAGCCTGGAGATGGCCGTCGACTACTCAAAGCAACGCGTCACGTTCGGAGAGACGCTCTCGGAACGGCAGGGGTTGCAGTTCATGATGGCTGATTCCTACATCGAGATTCAGGCAACGCGTCTGCTCACGTTGCAAGGCGCATGGAAGCTCGACAGCGGGATGGATGCCCGGCAGGAGATCTCCGTGGTGAAGATCATGGCGACCGAGATGCTGGGCAAGGTGGTCGACCGCGCGATTCAGATCCACGGCGGAATCGGCGTCACCGAGGACCTGCCGCTGGAGCGCATCTACCGCAACGCCCGCGTCGATCGCATCGTCGATGGTCCGAATGAGGTCCATCGATGGGTGATCGCACGTAACCTCCTGCGCGACCGCGTCGTCGTCTGAGCCCACGTTGCTGTGTTCGAGCCGCGAGGGGGAGACGCCACAGCAAAACAATCGACATCCACATCGATGGCGCAGCAACAGCTGAAATTCGAACGCGGCCAAACCCGCTGAGGATCGAGTTTGGCTAGCGGGTTATGGCGGCCCCGACCCGACCTGAACCCCGCATGATCCGCTCGAAGAACATGGTCACCGCCAGGGCCGTGACCGAT
>DASCRM010000099.1:0-10760 GCA_034406555.1 Dehalococcoidia bacterium
GGGTGCACGTCGCGTCCGCCTGCGCCCGGCATCAGCGGGAGCACGCCGAGGCCGCGAGCGAGCAATTCGTCCGCCTCAGCGTCGGGATCGGGGGCTTCGAGCATGAGGGCGAAGAGTCCTTCTCCTCGGCCGTCGATGAACCGCTGGAGGCTGGCGTTTAGCGGTGCGTCGGGATCGGCGGGTGACATCAGTTCGACGTTGCTGCCGCCGCCCGGAGCGCACATCGCGATGCGCACTCCGAGGCTCTCCACTGCTCCCGCAACCTCGTTCACCGGCATGGCGAAGCCATCGCGAAACGTAGCGATCGCCGCGTCCATGTCGCGCACCGCGATTGCGATGCGAGGCATTCCCGTAATCATGAGCAGCTCCTGCCTGACCAAAGCGACTATTGCACAATCCGGGTCTCCGTGACTTGAGCCTGGCGAGGCGATCGGGCAGCGAGGCTCGTGCTCGCGACGCTTCGCCGCGTGGGCTCTGATCAAGGCTCATGGCTGGGACCAGGGCGCAGGCACCGCGCGCCTGATCGCTCAGGCTGGTGGCTTCTAGCCGCAGCGTCGACGGGCTGATCCGAGCACGGGCGATACGACGGCGAGCGACGAACTCGCGTCGCTCGCCGTCGCTCGGCGGTCTGAGACCAGACAGAACCGGCCCCCGACGGCTAGCATCCGCCCCAACACGGCGAGCTTGCGGCCCCCGGCGGGCTGCCCGAGGAGGAACTTATGCGTCTCGAAGGCAAGGTCGCGATCGTCACTGGCGGCGGCGGCGGGATGGGTGCCGCCGAGGTCAAGTTGCTTGCTCGCGAGGGCGCTGCTGTCGTGATCGCCGATGTCTGGGAAGACGGCGGGCAGCAGGTGGAATCGGAGGTGAGTGAGGCCGGCGGTCGGGCGCAGTTCCTGCCCACCAACGTCTCCGACGAGGGTGACTGGGAACGGCTGTTGCAGTTCACAGAGGAGCAGTTCGGTCCGCTCGACATCCTCGTAAACAACGCGGGGTTGAGCAGCAGCTCGTTCGAGGACCCGATGAGCACCGAGGGGTGGGACGCGATCATGAGCGTGAACGCAACCGGGGTGTTCCTCGGAACGAAGCACGCCGTGCCATCGATGCGGCGCGCCGGGGGCGGCTCGATCGTGAACATCTCATCAATCATGGGATTCGTCGGTTCGGACGGCGGGCATCCGGCCTATCACGCCTCGAAGGGCGCGGTGCGCATCTTCACGAAGGCCACCGCGGTGCGTTACGGCCCCGAGGGCATCCGCGCCAACTCGGTGCACCCCGGCTTCATGCCGTCCATGCGGTCGGGCGCGCCGGGATCCGACGAGGCGCGTACACGGGCCGCAGAGGTCACGCCGCTGCGCCGGACGGGCGAACCGATCGAGGTGGCCAACGGGGTGCTGTTCCTCGCGTCCGACGAGGCCTCGTTCGTGACCGGGACTGAGCTCGTCATCGATGGCGGCTACATCGCCAGATAGCCTCGAACCGTCGCCCAACTCTGGTCTCGAGTCTTATCGAATCTCGAACACCAGTTTGCCGCGCAGATGGCGATCTTCGCTCACCCGGTGGGCTGCTTCAGCGTCCGCCAACGAGTACCGGGTGATCTCCGGGGCGTGGATCGCGCCTAGCCGCAGCAACTCGACGATGCGATCGAGGTGGGGGCGGTCACGATCGACCCTCGGACGGAGCGAGGTGACGTCGGCGCGCGGTGATTCTAGCCCCACCCCCGAGGCAATGAACGCGATTCGCCCGCCTGGCCTGATCACCTCGAACGAGCGCTCGGCCACGTCACCGCCGACGGTCTCGAACACCGCATCGCAGTCAGAGACGAGCTCGGTGAAGTCCTCTTTCTGATAGTCGATGATCTCGTCGGCCCCGAGCTCGCGGAGGTATTCGTGGTTTGTCGCGCTCGCCGTCGTGATCACCCGTGCTCCGAGGTGCTTCGCCAGCTCGATCGCGAACCCGGCGACGCCTCCCGCGCCGCCCTGGATCAGGATCGTCTCGCCTGATTCGAGGTGCAGCGTGTCTTCGACTGCGATCAACGCGGTCAGTCCGGTGAGCGCCAGCGCGCAGGCGTCCACGTGCGAGACGTCCTCCGGCTTGTGCGCCACGATCGACGCTTTGATCGCGATTTGCTCCGCGTAGGCGCCCTCCTGACCGGCATCGCACACCGCGAAGACGTGGTCGCCGATCTGCAGGTCGTCCACGTCCTCGCCCACGGCACTGACGACCCCGGAGAAGTCGCGCCCGAGGATGTACGGGAAAGCGGATTGGGGGATCGATCCCCCGGCACGGACCTTCCAGTCTGCGCCGTTGATGCTGGCGGCATGGATGTCGACCACGACCTCATCCGCACCAGCCACCGGGTCCGGACGATCGCCGTACTTGAGCGCTTCAGGGCCGCCGTGCCCTTCGATGTATGCCGCTTTCATCTGTCCGCCTCAAGGTGCGTTTCGGATTCCGACGCGAGCATACATGCGAGCCAGTTATCGACACGAAGATCAGTCATGACAACACGACGGCCTGAAGGGCGCGTATCCTCTCGCCCTCAGCACACCGCCCGGAACGCGGGCGGGGCGGCGATCGCGTCGCCCGTACACCGATCGGAGGCGCATCGATGGAATCAGCGCTCGCGGATGTCAGGATCATCGACCTCACTCAGTACGAAGCCGGACCGAGCGCAACGCAGGCGCTCGGCTGGCTGGGCGCGGATGTCGTGAAGGTGGAGTCGCCGGCTGGAGATCCAGGGAGGCGCGGCCCGGGGCCGGACTCGACGTACTTCATCACCCTCAACAACAACAAGCGCTCGCTGCGGCTAGATCTCAAGAGCGAGCAAGGGCGTGAGATCTTCCTGCGGCTGGTGCCCCGCTTCGACGTCGTGGCGGAGAACTTCAGCCTGGGCACGATGGAGCGCCTCGGCCTCGGCTACGAGGTGCTGCGAGAGCTACACCCGGGCCTCGTCTACTGCACGGTCAAAGGCTTCGGCACGAGCGGGCCGTGGGCAGAACGCAAGAGCTTCGATTTCGTGGCACAGGCGACCGGCGGCGCGATGGCGCTGACCGGCACGGCCGACACCAAGCCGCTGAAGCCCGGTCCCACGATTGGCGACACCGGCACCGGCATCCATGCCGCACTGGGGATCATGGCCGCGCTCTGGCAGCGGCAGCGCACGGGTCTTGGGCAGCAGGTGGACGTCGCGATGCAGGACGCCGTCACAAACTTCGCGCGCGTCCCGCTGACCCGACGCGAGGTGAGCGGCGACCCGGTGCCTCCGTACGGCGACGCCTCGGGCGCTCCCACCGGCCTGTTCCCCTGCACGCCGGGCGGGCCCAACGACCACGTTTTCGTCGTCGCCAATAGCGAGCGCATGTGGCAGGCGCTCGCCCGAGCGATCGACTGCGAAGACTCCCTGCCGTCCGACCTCGCCACCGCACGCGGTGAGCGGCGAGACGATGTGCGCGAGGCGATCGAAGCGTGGACGGTCCAACGCTCGAAGTTCGAGGCTGCGGAGATACTCGGTGCCGCCGGCGTGCCCGCCGGTCCGGTGATGGACAGCGGGGACCTCTTCGAGAGCGAGCAACTGAAAGCGCGCGGCATGTTGGTCGAAATCGATCACCCGGATCGGGGGCCGATGACGCTCTTCGGCTGTCCGATCCAGTTGGAAGCCTCGCCGGTCACGATCACGTCCCCGCCGCGCCTCGGCGAACACACCGCAGAGGTGCTGGGCGAGGAGCTGGGGCTCAGTACATCAGAGATCGAGGCGCTGGCGACGCAGGGCGTCGTCTAGGCCTGCGTCGCCAGCGCCTCCGACCGGACAGCTCAGAGGACGCCCTGCAGCCATGCGGCGATCGCCTCGCCGATGGCATCTGGCGACTGCTCCTGGACGAAGTGAGTGCCCTCGACAGTCGCCTCAGTCACGTTCGGGAGTGAACGTGCGAGATCCAGCGCCGGACCGCGCAGGATCGCACCCGGCTCGGCACGAATGAACAGCTTCGGCAGCTGCGTCTGTTGCAGCCACTTCGCATAGGTGCGCACGACCTCAGCGTTGTCTTCGGGACCGTCCTTGAATGGCACTTCGCGAGGCCAGATGAGGGTTGGCATTCGAGACTGACCCGGATCGAGGTACGGCAGCCGGTAGCGCTCAAGCGCTTCGGGCGTCACGCGGGGCCCGAGCACCTGCTCGATGAAATAGTTCTCTTCGAGGACCAGCTGTTCGTCCTGCTCACCGCGCAGCAGATTGAACATCGTGCCCTCGGGTGGCATGCCGGGGAAGGGCGCGATGATCGACTCCATAAAGACGATCGCCCGCACCCGCTCCTCGTGGCGGCGCGCCCAGTCGAAGCCGAGCGCGGAGCCCCAGTCGTGGATCACCAGCGTGATGCGGTCGCCCAGGAGCACGGCCTCGGACCACGCGTCGAGGTACTTCGCGTGGTCGACGAAGCGGTAACCGCCGTCCGGTGCCGGCCCGGAGTCGCCCATCCCCACGAGGTCGGGAGCGAGGCAGCGACCGTGCGGTTCGACGTGGGGAATGACGTTGCGCCAGAGGTAGGACGATGTCGGGTTGCCGTGCAGGAACACGAACGGGTCGCCTTCGCCGGTATCGACGTAGGCAAGCTCCGTGCCCTCGACTGCGACGCGCTTTCGTTCGTACGTATCTATTGCGGAGATCTCGTCTGGCATCAGCTGCCCACGCTCGCTGCCGTCGGCGTCATGTTCGGCCGAGCCACGGCATGATAATGCTGTTGCGTGGCCGTGTACGGTGACGGGGATTCCGGGGCCGCGGACGCGTCTGCCATGGAGTGAGCGATGAGCGAGACCCAGCAGATCGCCGCCTTTGTCGCCGCGACGCGGTACGAGGACTTGCCGCGGGAGTTGGTGGACGAGTTCAAGATCCTCGTGCTGGACGCGCTCGCGGCCGGGTTCGTCGGTTCACACCAGCCGTGGTCACAGACCGTCAACGAGCTGGTCGGCGAACTCGGCGGCTCGCCGCAGGCGACCGTGATCGGGCAGTCGTGGCGGGCAGATATCGCCCGCGCGGCCTTCGCGAACGGCTCGATGATCGGCGCGTTCGAGTGCGAACCGCTTACCGGTTCGCACGCGGCCGGAACGGTGTTCCCGGCGGCTCTCGCCGTGGCGGAGCATCACCATCTCGCGGGCCGAGAGCTGCTGGTCGCGCTCGTCGTTGGTGCCGAGGTTGCGGCACGGCTGATGCGCAGCTCGGTCGGGCTGGAGAGCGAGCGAGGGTTTCACAATCCCAGTGCGCAGGGGCCGTTTGGGGCCGCCATGGCGGTTGGCAAACTGCTGGCGTTCGACGAGCGCCGATTCGTGCACGCTCTCGGTCTCGCGGGGTCTGCCGCCGGCGGTCTCGGCGAGTTTGCCTGGGAGGGCGCGGACACGAAGCGGATGCACCTCGGTCGCGCGAGCCAGCTGGGGCTGGAGAGCGCGTTGCTGAGCGAGGGCGGACTGACCGGCCCGTCGATGGTGATTGAAGGGCGCTTCGGATACTTCAACGCGTTCTCGCTGCCGGGCGCCGACCTCGATCAGCTCGTCGAAGGCCTCGGCAAGGACTGGGCCGTGCAACCGCCGTTCCACAAGTCGTTCCCGACGCATGCCAGTCACCAGTCGGTCGTGCAGGCGATCGGGGACTTCAAGGCCGAGCAGCCGTTCGAGCTGGCCGCCCTCACCGCCGTCACCGTGCACGGCAGCGGGCGCATGTTGGAGGCCCGCCACCAGATCCGCGACCCGGGAAACGTGATGGGAGCGCAATACAGCCTGCCGTTCGCGATCGCCGTCGCGCTGGCTCGCGACGCCTCGGACCCGCTCGCGCTGACGGACGAGACCGTCGCGGACCCGGCCGTGCGTCGAATTGCCGCAGAGGTCACGCTGTTGCCCGCCGACGGCGAGGTGACGGTCACCCTCGAACTTGGCGGCGAGCAGCACGTCCTGCTTGCGCAGCCGTTCAAGGGCTCGCCACAGAACCCGATGCGCTGGGATGACGTCTGCGAGAAGTTCGACCGTTACGCGGCGGGCTCGGTGGGCGAGCAGGGCAGGGTGGCAATCATCGAGGCGGTAGGCTCGCTTGAGGATGCCGCGGACGTCGCGGTGCTCGCCGGTCTGCTCGCGGCCCAGTAGCTACGGCACAGTCGGACGAGCACAGAGGAGCGAACGATGAGTCACCACCACACCCGCGGCGTCGCCGAGTACATCGCCAGCGCACGATTCGACGACATCCCGGACGAGATCGTCGACCACATCAAGCTGATGATCCTCGACACAGTCGGTGCCGCGGTGCTCGGTGCCCCGCTGCCATGGTCGGAGGCGTTGCGGCGCACGCTCGTCGCGTCGGAAGCGGCCGGCGAGTCGAGGGTCTGGGCCACCGACCTGCGGTTCTCGCCTCCGAGCGCGGCGATGTTGAACGGAGCGGCGGTCCACGCCTTCGAGATCGACGACATCGGTGCTGGCGGACACAACGGATCGGTGACCCTGACCTCCGCGCTGGCCCTGGCAGAGCACACTGGTTCGATGTCCGGCAGCGAGCTGATCTCTGCGGTGACGACCGGCATCGAGGTGGCATCGAGGGTCGGGCGCTGCGTCGGTCGCATTCCGCACACGGAGATCGGGTTCCACGGGCCGGGGCTCACGGGCACATTCGCCTCGGCTGGGGCTGCTGGGCAGGCGCTGGGGCTGAACGCGGACCAGGCCGTTGACCTTCTGGGCCACGCCGGTCAACAGGCTGCGAGCCTGATGTTCACGCACCACGGCGGGATGGGGAAACGTCTGCTCGCCGGACAGGCAGCGAGGGCCGGCACCTTCGGCGCGCTGCTCGCCGCCAGCGGATTCACCAACGCGCCGAACGTCTTCGAAGCTGAATTCGGCGGCTTCCCCGCGGCCCACACCGGCAACCGCGGCACGGATGCTTACGACCTCGATCAGCTCACCGCGGGGCTGGGAAGCGATTTCCACTCCCGTGGGGTGAATATCAAGATGTGGGCCTGCCGCGTCCCGAATCACCCGACGCTTGAGGCGATCAAGATGCTGCGAGGCGAGCACCCCCTGCCGCCGGAGGAGATCGAGCAGGTCACGATCCCGCTGGCGGAGGCGCCGTTCAAGAACGTCGGCTGGCCCTACGTCCCGACGACGATCACCTCCGCGCAGCTCAACCTGCAGTACGTGACCGCAATCATGCTGCTGGAGAACGATGTCTTCGTCGATCAGTTCACGGAGGACAAGATCGCGGCACCGCAGGTCCTGGAGATGATTTCCAAGATCAACATCGTCCACGACACTTCGCTCGGTCGGGATGTGCAGGGGAATTCGGTCGAAGTGCGGCTACGCGACGGCACCGTGGTCGAGCAATGGGGACACGTGCGCGGCGGCTCCTACGCTGGCGGCAGCGAAAACCCGGTGACCCGTGATGAGGTGTTCGCCAAGTTCCGCAAGATGGTGACGGGTGCGCTCAGCGATCAGGCGCGGGACGAACTGATCGAGGTCTGTGCTGAGCTGGAGACGGAGCCAGACGCGACCCGGCTGATCGCGCTGATGGGCAGCAGCGTCCCGACCAACTGACTCTCGGGCGTTGGCGCGTCAGGTTCGGTGACATAGCGACGCGCAACGAGGCTGATCGCCGCCATGCGAAGGAGAGAACGATGCCCGTGATGAGTTTCGACCACGCCTCGATTCCGATCGGTGATCCTGACCGCATGATCGACTTCTACAGGCGACTCGGGTTTGGGATCGTGGGAGAACAGCAGTGGCGCGACGGCGAGTCGCCGATCTTCGCGTTCACCTTCGGTCAGTCAAAGATCAACTGCCACGGCCCGGAGCTGTGGCAGCGCGACTCGTTCACGCTGCGTGGCCCCACCGCGATGCCCGGGTGTGGCGACTTCTGCTTCGTCTGGGAGGGCGGATCGGAGGCGCTGGCGCGGATGCTTGTTACCGCCGACGCGCCAATCGAAGCCGGCCCCGTCGAGCGTGAGGGGGGCCGCGGGGGCGGCCGAACGATCGGCACCAGCACCTACACGCGGGACCCGGACGGCAACCTGCTGGAGTTCATCATCTATCCGTAGCGGCGGCTGGGATCGGGCGCGATCACGCGGATGGCGGCACAGCGTCGATGCGCCGACGCCCGGCGAACCCAGCATCGCGAGTGTGCCACCACTCGATCTCGCCTTCTCCGACGCGCCAGCACCAGTAGGCCGGCGTCTCACCGACGTGCGTGGGGAAGTCGAGCAGGCCGTCCTGCAGGCTCTTCACCTCGATGCCGCCAGCGAGGATGGAAGCGAATTCGCCTGACTGAGCGGTAGCTCCAGGTCATCGGGTGCCACAGATCGCAGAGTGGCAAGAGCAGAGCGGGCGTCGTCGAGCGTGAAGTCATCCGCCATTCAGGCGGCGTTGTCGAGGCGGTACTGAAGGAGCTTCGCGTCGTCGAGCTCGACGCCGAGCCCGGGGCCTGAGGGCAGCGTGATGCTGCCGGCGCCGATGTCGAGGCGCGTCGTCGTCACCGCGTCGACCACCTTCAGCGGACCGACGCATTCGAGACCCGGCACGACGTTTCGCGATGTCGACGCCAGCATGATCTCTGCCATCGTGCTCGGATCGAGCCCGAAGCCGTGCCCCAGCACGACCGGGAGGCCCGCCGCTTCGGCCGTCGCCAGCATGTGAGCGGCAGGCAGCAGACCGCCGGCCTGCGTGACGCCGAACTTCACGAAGTCCGCGCAGTCGGCCTTGATCACCCGCAGCAGGCTCTCGTGATCGCTGATTGACTCGTCTGCCATCACCGGGATGCCGCCCTCGCTTCGCACCCGCGCCATGCCTTCCAGATCGTCCTTCGGCGTGGGCTGCTCGAAGAGTTGCATGTCGAACTCCTTCACCACTTTGCAGAGCTCAAGCGAGGTGTCGGCGTCGTATCGCTGGTTGGCGTCCATGCGCAGCTTCATCACGTCGCCGACCACGTCGCGCACCGCTTCGACGCGGGCTCGGTCCTGCTCGACGCCGCTGCCGACCTTGATCTTCGTCGATAGGAATCCGGCCTCGAGCCACCGACGGGCCTCGGCTGCCGCCTCGTCCGGGGGCAGCTCCCCGATCCAGCCGTTGAACAGCGGCCGGTCATCCACGGTGCCGCCCAGATAGTCGTACAGGGCGATGCCCTGCCGCCGACACACGAGCTCGATGCAGGCCACCTCGACGGCGGCGACGGCGCCGGGCTGTGCCGGGGCGAGTCCTCGCGCGATCTCGAGGATGCGGTGGACGTTGGTCGGGTCCTCTCCGATCAGCGCCGGCGCGACACGTTCGCGGATCGCCGCCGCGACCTCCGGGCCGGTATTCGGCGAGCCACCCAGCGGGTCGATGCTGCTGATGCCGGTCGCGCCGTCCGAGGCGTGCAAGCGCACGACGACGCACTTCGTCACGCTCTTAGCGACACCGGCGCTCGTAAAGCTGCCCGCCAGCGGCATCGCCACGTCGAACACCTCGACCCGATCGAGCGTCAGTGGCATTGGAAAGCTCCTCGTGCTTGCCGATCGGCTGCGGCGCTGGTGGCCGACCCGGTGTGTCTAGTCGAACTGGCTCACGGGGTGCGGAAGGCCGTACTGCTCCTGCTGAGCGGGAGCAGGCATCAGCGACGGTCCAGCGAGCCCGTTCACGATCAACGTCGTTCCGTCCACGGTCACCGTGAACGGGGGCTCCAACCGCTCGCTGTTCACGATCACCAGAGTGACGTCCGCGCTCGACTCATCGCTTCCGCCGCCGGAGCAGTGGACGAGGACGGAGGCAACCACGACCAGCAACGCGAGAAACGGCACCCGGGTGCGCAGTAGACCGATGTCGATCCGAGAGCTCACGTCGACCCCCTCATGCGCTGCTTTGACGCATGACTCGATTCTACAGCGGGCAACTCGTCGAGCAGTGAGGGAATGCCCTCGGCGGTGCGGAGGCGCCGAATGACATCGTGCGCCGCCAGGATCGTGGCTCGCGGATTCTAAGGGTGGAAGAGCTGGTTCGCGGCCTTCCTCAGTTCTCCTCGGAAGTCCGGGTGAGCGACGCTAATCAGCTCGTCCGCCCGCTGACGAACGCTCTTACCGAGGAGCCGCGCGACCCCGTACTCGGTCACCACCGTGTCGGCGATTTCGCGAGGCACGGAGACAACCTGCCCGGGCTCGAACTGGGGGACGATCGTAGAGACGGTTCCACCGATCGCGGTGGACGGGAGCACGCTGACGTAGCGCCCACGCGGGGCGAAGAAGGCGCCGAGCGCGAACGCGAGGTGCCCGCCCATGCCGGCATAGACGCGCGGCCCGATCGTGTACGCGCCGACCTGCCCCGTGAGGTCGATCGTGAGCGCGCCGTTGATCGCGATGATGCCGTCATTGCGGCCGATGTTCCGTGGGTCGGCGACGTACTCGGTCCCGTAGAGCTCGAACGCGCGGTTCCCGTAGACCACCTCGCGTTCGTCCGGCGTGTTCCCGATGACGGTGGCCACAAACTTGCCGGGGTGCAGCTGATTTGTCCTGCCCGTAAAGACGCCCTGCTCGACCAGCGGCACCAGGCCCTTGACCGTTAGCTCGCCGAAGTACGAGAGCTCCTGTTTCCCCTCGAGCAGGCCGAAGTGGACGAGACCGGCGGTGTGCGACCCAACGCCGATCTGGATGGTGTCGCCGTCGCTGATCAGTTCGTTCACGTAACCGGCCGACGCTTCGTCGGTCGCGTCGTGCTCCGGCGTCACCGGAGGAGCGAACGGGCGGTCGTCCGGGACGAACGCGTCGATTTCCGAG
>DASCRM010000100.1:0-30535 GCA_034406555.1 Dehalococcoidia bacterium
TGCTGGGCGTACGTCTCGTCCTTCTGCATGAGCGAGGCGTCGCAGAGGGTGACCGCGGTGCCAGCAAGCTGCGTCCGCGGTGGGCCATACATCTCCGTCTCATCGGGGTGTCTGAGGTCGACGACCGTGGCGATGCCGAATTCGTCCCGAAAGCGGAGCTGGTCTGCCTCCGTCAGCAGATCGAGCGCGCCCGACCGGAAGACGCGACGCCAGCGGACGGTTCCGCCGCCGGCCGTCTCGTAGCCGCCGATGTCGCGGAAGTTGAACGTGGCCTCGAACTCGATGTGTCGATCCATCAGCGGATCCTCATTCCCCGGAGTGACGCCACCACGCTGGCAGCGTCGGCCCCACCTTCAGTAGTTCGCGGCGGGCACGCAACTGTCGAAGTCAGGGACGTGGCAGGTTTCGCCGCCGATCGTAAGGGTTTTCTCCCATGCCGCACGATTACAACACGGATATCCTGCAGGTCATCGGGTGGCAGTCACCGGAGCCCTTCCCCACCTCCCACTCCGGTTTCGCCGACGGCTGCCACCTCCCCCTCCCCTCGCCGTGCCCCGGCCGCCATCGTGCGAGACTGTCCCGACCGAGCGCAGGGGTGGAACGATGGCAACGACACCGATGGCGGCCGTGAACGCACACACGGAGGCAATCAACTCGAAGAGTCGCGATCAACTGGCGGAGAGTGTCTGGTTCCCGTTCCTGCACATGCAGCCCGACGGAGCCAAGGGATGGTTCGAGACCGCCTCGGACCTGCCCGACGCGAGCAGGGCGCCCTTCAGTCGCACGGAGATTCAGTCGTTGGAGATGGTGGCGACCTCCGGTGACTTCATCCTCTTCTCGCTCACATTCCAGCGCTATGACGGCAAGGACGAACCATCGCTGCTCGTGCAGGGCCTGTGGGGCCTGCACCGCATCGAGGACGAGTGGAAGGTCGGCTGGCGACAGTACCTCGGCGAGATCTGACGCTCTCTTACGGGTCCTGTCGGGGGTGCGCGAACGAACCGCTGATGGGGTACCCACCGCTGGCACGAGAACGGCGACCGATGGCCAAGATCCTGATCTGCGACGACTCGATTTCGATGCGTAAGACGATGCTCGAGATCCTGGAGAGCGGTGGGCATGAGGCGATCGTCGGCGAAGACGGCCTCAATGCAGCCAAGCTCTACCGCGAACACGGCCCCGACTGCGCGCTGCTGGATATCGAGATGCCGATCATGACGGGCATCGAGGCGGTCACGAAGATCATGCTGACCGACCCCGCGGCGAAGATCACGATGGTCACGTCCGAACGCAGCGAGACCGATGTGCTCAAGGTGATGACCGCCGGCGCCAGCGACTATGTGGGCAAGCCGTACAGTCGAGAGCGCCTACTCGAGACGGTCGACAAGTTGCTCGGTATTGCCGAGGCGGAGCCGGGTGCCGCCTGACGGCTAGGCGCTAATATCGAACTCCAGCGCCGCGTGCGCCTCGCGCAGCGCCGTCTCGACGGCCTCCGGAAACGCGCCCTGCGCGAAGATGAAGCCGAGGTATTCGCTCCCCTCCGGCAACGGCACGACGCGCTGCCCGGGGCGGATCGTGATCGTCACTTCCGAGACGCCGGCGACCGCCTCCGCGTCCTGAACGCCGCGCACCGCCTCCAGCGTGCCGCCTGAAGGGATCGGGATCATGATCACGCCGGAGGCCGCGCCGGTGCGCTCGTACGATGGCGCCTCGGCACCGATCGCGTGCCGCAGAATCACTTCTTCGAGCGATCCGCCGAGGAAGCTGAGCGTGCGCGAGCAGAGTCCGCCGATCGAACGAGCCGCGATGTCGATCGGCCAGATGCCATTCTCGTTGACCCGCAGCTCCGCGTGAATCGGACCATCGTGCAGCCCCAGCGCACCGGCGGCTCGCTGCACGCTCTCGAAGATGTCGTCCTGCACCTCCGGGGACAGCCGCGAGGGCGTGACGTAGATCGTCTCCTCGAAGAACGGCCCCTCCAACGGGTCCGGCTTGTCGAAGAGCGCTAGCGTGTGCAGCTCACCATCGACCAGCAGCCCCTCGAGCGAGACCTCCACACCCGGGATGTAGTCCTCGACGAGCACCTGGTCCGCGATATCGCCGCAGTCCGCTGCCACCTCCGGGTCGGTCAGCAGCTCACTCAGCCGCTCAAAGGCGGCGATGAACGTCTCCTCATCGTCAGCTCGGATCACGCCTCGGCTGCCTGCCAGGGCAAGCGGTTTGACGACGCAGGGGAACCCCCCGTGTGCCGCCAGCTCTTCCGCGATCGCGGCCGGGTCGTCGTCCAGCTTGAACACCTGGAACGGCGGCGTCAGCAGCTCTCCTCGGGCCAGCCGCTGGCGCAGCAGGTACTTGTTGCGCGTCGCTGCGACAGCGTCGAAGGGGTTGTGCGACAAGCCCAGCAACTCGGAGGCGGCCGCAGCCACCAGCGCGCCCGCGTCGTCCACCGCGACCACGGTGTCGACCGGATGCTGCAACGCGAACGCCTCGATCTGTCGCGCGCCGGTCTCCGGATCGTCGAGGTCGACGGTCAACGTGCGACCTTCGGCGACGCCCTCCAGCGGCGAGCCGCGCTCGGAGCCGACCACCACCTCGATCTCGAGCCGCTGTGCGGCCTCAACGAAATCGGGCGCGCGGTACGTCGCGCTGGGAATCAGCAGCAGTACACGCGGCATGGCGGCTCCGTCCCCGCGAGCGCTACTCCGAGCCGATCTCTAGCACTGAGCGGGCGACCTCGTTGCTGCGCAGCGCATCGAAGGCGTCGTTGATCCCGTCCAACAGGTAGCGCTTCGTCACCAGGCCCTCGATGTCGAGCTTGCCGGCGCGATACAGCTCCAGGATGCGCGGCATGTCGACGTGGAAGCGGCCGGAGCCGTAGAAGCTGCCCTTCAGCGTCTTCTCTTCCAGCCAGATCATGCCGGATACGGCGATCTGATCGGCGGGCGGCACCATGCCGACGATCACGGCGGTGCCGCCGCGTCGCGCCATGTTGTAGGACTGCTCAGAGGTCTCCTTGAGGCCGATCGCCTCGAAGGCGTAGTCGACGCCGCCGCCGGTCAGTTCCTTCACCTGCTGCACGGGGTCGCCAGCGGTCGCATCGACGCCATCCGTCGCGCCAAAGTCACGGGCGAACTGCAGCTTATGCTCCGCAATGTCGACGGCGATGATCTGACGCGCACCGGCCAGCCGCGCTGCCTGAATGATATTCAGGCCGACCCCGCCGGTACCGATCACGGCGACCGTCGATCCCGGCTCCACCTGCGCGGTGTTGACCACCGCGCCGTAGCCCGTCATCACGGAGCATCCGGTGAGCGCCGCGACATCGAGGCCAACGTCGTCAGGAATCTTCACGAAGCCGGAAGCCGGCGTCAGCACCATCTCGGCAAATCCACCGACGTTCGTCATCGCCGTTACCGGGTCGTCGCCCCGCTTGAGCGCGGGGTTGGTGCGGTTGTCGCGAGTGCCACTGCCAATCTCGCAGAGGTTCGGGCGCCCGCCGTCGCAGAACTCACAGTGCCCGCAAGGCTGCACGAAGCCGACGATCACGCGGTCGCCGGCGACCACGTTCGAGACGCCGGGGCCGACCGCCTCGACGACGCCCGCGACCTCATGCCCGAGCACGGTCGGCATGCGCGCCGGGTAGGTGCCTTCGATGAAGTGCAGGTCAGAGTGGCAGACGCCGGTGGCGACGACGCGGACGATCGCCTCGCCCGGTCCCGGGTCGTCAATCGTCAGTTCGTCGATCGTCAGTGGCGTTCGCGCTTCGTTCAGGACGGCGGCACGCATGGATCCCCCTTGCTTCGCAGCGCCAATTCAGTCGGGCGGCTGCGTGGCGTCAGTGTAGCGCGCAGTCCACGCTCGGAGGGCAAATCTGGCGCAAAGCTACGGGATTCGCCCTAGCTGCCGATGATTACGTGAACCCGTCGGAGACGGCGCCGGAGGAGAGACTCGCATGGCCGTCCCGGCAGACGGACCGGCGCTGGCGCAGACACGCGTAGCAGTCACCGCCTCGATCCTCCAATTCGCGAACCCGCTGCCCTTCATCGTCTTCGACAGTGGGGGGCGGGCTCTAATCGACTTTGCCACCGCCAATCACGAAGATCCCACGGCCTACGTCTCACCGAAGGATCTCGACGAGCTCCGAACGCTCCTGCGCCGCAACCTGACGGTGATCGTCCACGCAAAACAGATTTCGATCCACGACAAGGCGTGGGCGGTTCACCGCGCACTGCTCTACGAGACCTCGCTCGCCTTCCAGCACGTGAGTACTCGCGTCCCCGTCCCCGTCCCCGTCGACGTGATCCGGGACGCGCTGGATTTCCAGGTCGAACACGCCGGGCAGTTCCCGTTCCTCACGATCCTCTACAGCTCGCCGTACTCCGCCGCGTCGCACGCGGTGGAGACCGCGCTCACGGTCGCTGCTCTGGCCTCTGCCAGGGCCGAGCTTGAGACAGAGTCACTGCTCCCGGTCGCCGTCGGCGGGCTCTTCGCCGACAGCGCCAAGCTCACGCTGCCCTCCGAGATGCTGACGCGCGCGGGACCGCTGAGCGATGAGGAGTGGCGGCGCATGCGCCAGCATCCCCTGCGGTCGGCGGAGGTCATGCATCGTGCCGGGATCGTGAACCGTGCCGCGCTCAGCGGAGCGATCTCCCACCACGAACGCTCCGGTGGCGATGGTTACCCCGACATGCTGCGCGGCAACGACATCCCCGTTGAGGCACGCTGGACCGCGATCGCAGACGTCTACAGCGCGATGCCCGTCGATCGCACCTTCCAGGCCCGTGTCGATCCGCTCGCCGCACTCACCGAGATGTCGGATACCGGCAGCGGTGGGCTCGACTCCACTTTCCTACGCTCCTTCGTCGAGATGATCGCTTCGACGCAGGAGCACCAGTCGGTCTCCCCCCACTCAGACTGGGCTGCCTGACCGCCGGTCGCTCAACTTGAGGCTCCGCCGGTGATCCTCTAGGATCACTATGCGCATATCCCCTTAAAAGGATATTTAAGCTAGGAATCAAACCTGTGGCCTCTCCTAACGACAACCGACCGACTGATGAGCATGACGCTGAAGAACGTGCGCGCGCGCTGCTGCTTACCGAACATCCGGAGGTGCGCGAGCAGTACGAGCGGATGCGACCGCGCTTCGAGGCCGCTTCCGCGCTAATCCGCGCCCGTCGCGAGGCCGGACTGACGCAGGCGCAGCTCGCGGAACGCATGGGCCGGCGTCAGAGCCTGATCAGCGCGATCGAGTCCGGCCGACGCAGCCCCCGCCTCCAGACCCTCGCCGACGCCGCCCGCGCGCTTGAGTGCAACCTGCGCGTCGAGTTCGCCCCACGCGAGACCGGTGCCGACGGCACAGCGACAGACAAGGGTGACGAATAAGGATGCGTCACCTCCCATCGGCGAAGCCAGCCGGCTCGAAGTTCGAGATCTTCCGCCGCGCCGTCGGGCTCTTCCGCCCGTACCGCATGTACTTCGTCGGGCTGGTGGTGCTGATCGCCGCCACCTCGCTGCTCAACCTGCTGCCGGCGCTGCTGATCGCGCAGATCGTGAACGAGGCGGTGAACGGCGGCGACGGTGGACGCATCACGATGCTTTCCGTCGTCAGCATCGCAATGCTCGTCGCCGCCGCGCTGCTCGGCGTGCTGCAGGCGTACATCAACCAGACGATCGGCCAGGGCATCATGGTCGACCTGCGAAGCAGCCTGCACGATCACCTGCAGCGACTCTCCGTCCGCTTCTACACCTCCACGCGCACCGGCGAGATCCTCTCCCGTATCTCAACCGACGTGAACGCCGTCCAGCAGTCGGTGACCGGCACGTTCACCGATTTCCTCACCAACCTGCTCACGCTTGGCATCGCCGTCGCGCTGATGTTCGCGCTCGAATGGCGGCTCGCGCTGATCCTGCTGATCGTGCTGCCGCTGTGGGTGTTCCCGACGATGCGTGTCGGGCTGACGATGCGAAAGCTGCAGCGCGAGTACCAGGAAGAGTCCGCGGAGATGACCGCCCAGCTGGAGGAGACGCTCTCCGTTTCCGGGGCGATGTTGGTCAAGACCTTTGGTCGCCAGGACTACGAGTCCGGGCGCTTCTCGCAGTCCAACGAGACCCTTCGCAGTCTGGCGATCCGCCGGATGATGGCCGGGCGCTGGTTCAACATGGCGACGGGGCTCTTCGGCTCGCTCTCCGTCGCAGCGGTCTACTGGTTCGGCGGCCTCTCGATCGTCGGAGGCGATGTCGAAATCGGGGCGGTCGTCGCCTTCGCCGTGCTCGCACAGCGGGTCTTCCAGCCGTTCCAGGGCATCGCGCGCATCAACACGACGATGCTCTCCTCGTTGGCCCTCTTCGAGCGCATCTTCGAGTACCTCGACCTGCCGGTGGAGGTGGACGAACGACCGAGCGCGGTCGAGCTGCAACGGCCTGCCGGCCGCCTCACCTTCGCCGATGCGACGTTCACTTACGTCGCCTCCTCCCCACCCGCGATCGACGAGATGAGTTTCGAGATCGAACCCGGGCAGATGGCCGCGCTGGTCGGCCCATCGGGGGCCGGGAAGACGACCGTGACCTACCTGCTCCAGCGGTTCTACGACCCCCAGCAGGGTGCCGTGCTGCTGGACGGCCACGACCTGCGCGAACTCACGCTGAACTCCGTCTCGCGCGCCGTCGGCGTGGTGATGCAGGACACCTACCTCTTCCACACCACGCTGGGCGACAACATCCGCTACGGGCGGCTCGACGCCACCGGCGATGAGGTACGCACGGCCGCCAGCACCGCCGGCCTCGACGACATGATCGAGCGCATGGCGGACGGCCTCGACACAGTGGTCGGCGAACGTGGGTACCGGCTCTCGGGCGGCGAGAAGCAACGCGTCGCGCTGGCCCGCGCGACCCTCAAGGACCCGCCCGTGCTGATCCTCGACGAGGCGACCTCCTCGTTGGATTCCCGGCGCGAGCGGGAGATCCGCGAGGCGACAGAGCAGCTCGCCCACGGCCGCACGACCGTGGTGATCGCCCACCGCCTCTCGACGGTGGTGAAGGCGGACGTGATTTTCGCGCTCGACGAGGGCCGCATCGTCGAGCGTGGGCGCCACGAGGAGCTGCTGGCGCTCGACGGTCTCTACGCCTCGCTCTACCGCGAACAATTTGCGGACCGAGGGGCTTCGGAAGTGACGAGCGACGTCGCCGGCTCATAAACGCGCGTGATGTTGGTCACTGCGGATGTGGCAAAGTCACGCGCTGACTGGCATATTGGGTTCCCGGCTATTCTGGGCTGTGACGCCAACCACGGCGAGAGGATCACGACGATGCGCTTCATCCGCCGGCTGATGTTCCTGGCCCTGATCGTGGGCGCAATCACCGCAGTGATGCGCCGCCTGCGCGGCGGCGGCGAATGCGGCCCCGCCTGCGAATGCAGCAACGGCGCCAGCTCCTGTAGCTGCGGCCACCGCACCTGCCTCGCGCCCGCTCAGGCGTAGCGCTCGACGCACGAATACACGCGATTGAGCTAGCCTTCTGACGGAGTAAGACTCTGCCAGGAGCGCAGCAATGCCCGACAACTTTGGTAGCCGCTGGTCCCGTGACGATCTGATCCTCGCGTTCAACCTCTACTCCCGCATCCAATTCGGGTAGATCCACCAGCGGAATCCTAAGGTCATCGAGCTCGCCGACTTGTTCTGGCGGACGCCGGGAGCCGTCTCATACAAACTCGCGAACCTCTCGCGCCTCGACCCGGCGTTGCAAGCTCGCGGGATCAGCGGCGCGACCCACGGGTCTCGCGCGGATGTCGATATTTGGGAGGAATTCGCAGCCAACGGTGAAGCACTTGCGTTCAAGAGCGAGCGACTGCTGGCAGACCGAAGCGACCGCGACATCGAGACAACTATCGAGGTGTCAGACATCACAGCGATCGAGGGGCGCGAACGCGAAACCCTCGTTCGGACGCGCGTGAACCAGAGTTATTTCCGCCGAATGGTGCTCGCCAAGTACAACTCAGAGTGCTGCATCACGGTTCTTGGTATTGAAGATCTGCTGGTCGCCAGCCATATCGTGCCATGGGCGAAGTCGGCAGAGCATCGAATGAACGCCCGGAACGGGCTGTGTTTGAATGCGCTCCACGACCAAGCGTTCAACCGTGGGCTGATAACGGTGACCGGGGAGCTCAGAGTGCGTGTCTCAGCGAGAGTATTTGCGGAAGCGTCGCCTGCCGGCGCGCAATTGTTCCAGAGCTATGACGGTGAGCCGATCCGCCTTGTCGACGGGTTCACGCCCGATCCAGAACTGCTCGCGTACCACCGCGAGGAAGTGTTCCAGGGCTAACGCGCCCGCTGCTCGCCCCACTGCTCCCAGTGTGTGACCTCATCGACGGGGAGGCGCTTTGGCTGCGCCCATCTGCCCCGCGCAGGGTAGCCGAGGGGAATCAGGCCCATCGTCGCGGCGTCGTCCGGCAGGCCGAGTAGCTTCCGTACATCGTCCTCGTGAGCGCCGTAGAGCGTGGTGAGGGTCGCGCCGATGCCGTGGGCGCTCGCTGCGAGCATCAGATTCTGCACTGCACCGTAAATGGAACCGTCGCCTCGTCCGCTGCCGCCCCCCGCCCCCCGCATCACGGGCATCACCCACACCGGCGCTTCCTCGAGATTGTTCGCCAGGTGGTCGGCGGAGAGGTAGTTCGCGCGGCCGAGCGGCGAGTTGCCGCTGAGGGCGTCCTTACGCTGTTCGCCGTAAACGCGGGTCCAGCCTTCGAGGTACCACTCCGCGATCTGTCGCTTCGTCTCGGCATCACGGACGACGATCCAACCCCAGCCCTGCTGGTTGCCGCCTGAGGGGCCGCGGATCGCGGCGTCCAGCAGTTCCCAGAGCACATCGTCCGGGATCGGATCCGGCTTCAGATAGCGCCGTGCGGGCGTCGAATGGATCGCCTCGAGTACGTCGAGCTGTTCGCGTTCTGGCATGGGGTCCCCTCCAACATGCACGGTCGCGCGGGCTGGCCGCCCTCCCCTCGCGGGGCGCGGCTGTGGGCTACTGGTTGCCGAGGATCAGGGTCGATGCCAACGAGAACATGCCACCGGGGGCGTGCACGATGCTGGTCTCGACGCCGTCGACCTGGCGGTCGCCACTCTCGCCTCGCAGCTGCGCGACGGATTCCTGGATGGCGAACATCCCGTACATTCCCGTGTGAGTGTACGAGAGACCACCGCCGTTGGTGTTCATCGGGAAGTCGCCGCCGGGAGCAGTGTGCATCTCCGCCATGTACGGCCCGCTCTCGCCGCGCCCCACGAAGCCGAGCGCCTCAAGCGCGTACATCGGGGTGTGCGAGAAGGCGTCGTAGAACATCGCGTGATCGATCGCCGACTGGTCGATGTCGGCCATGTGGAAAGCCTCACGACCGGAGAGTGCACCGTGATCCCAGAACGAGAAATCGCGCATCTGGGAGACCATCTGGTGCTGCGTTGACTCGCCGCGACCCAGCACCCAGACCGGCTTCTTCGGGAAGTCGTTCGCCCGATCCTCGCTGACCAGCACCAATGCGCCGCCGCCGTCCGTGACCAGGCAGCAGTTGAGCAGGTGGAACGGCCAGCAGACCATGCGTGATGCGAGCACATCGTCGACGGTGATCGGGTCACGCATCATCGCCCGCGGGTTCTTCTCCGCCCACTGGCGCGTCGCGACGGAGACCGATGCGATCTGCTCCTCCGTCGTGCCGTAGTCCTTCATGTGTCGCGCGACGGGGACCGAGAATGTAGAGGGCGCCCCCTGCACGCCGTACGGCGCCTCGAACTGACCGCCGATGGTCGAGCCACCGCCGCCGCCGCCGCCGACGCCGACGCGGGAGCGACCCGACTCGCCATGCGTCACCAGCACGGTGTCTGCGTAGCCAGCCGCGATCGCCGCCGCGGCGTGACCGACGTGCGCGAGGAAGGAGCCGCCGCCGAGCGACGTGCCATCGACCCAGCGCGGGGCGATACCGAGGTATTCCGTGAGCTGTGCCGGGGAGGTGCCGGCGGTCGCGAAACCATCGATGTCGGACATCTTCAGTCCGGCATCTGCGACGGCGCGGAGTGCAGAATCCGCGTGCAGCTCCAGCACATTCAAGTCGGGGATCTTGCCGAGCTGTTCGGTCTCGGAGGCGCCGACGATGGCGACCTTGTGACTGAGGGCACGTGAGTCTGGCATTGGTACCGTCCTTTGTCTCGTTCGCGTCTCGCGGGTGCGGACGCTAGCTGGCGGGCTGGAACTTCGGCAGCGTCACCTCGTCGGTGACCGCGTCGTAGACGATCTCGACAGGCATGTCGACGCTGATGTGCTCCGGGTCGACCTCCACGTTGACCAGGTTGGTCATCATGCGCGGACCTTCTTCAAGGCTGATCACCGCGATCACGTATGGAGTCGACTCAGCGAATGCCACGAACGCCTGATGGTTGATCACGAACGTCTCGACGGTGCCCTTACCCGAGGCGGTCGTCCATTCGACGTTCCGCGAGTGGCAGTGCGGGCAGAACGAGCGCGGGTAGAAGTAGTGCTCGTTGCAGTCCTGGCATTGCTGGATGCGCAGTTCCCCGCGCTTCAGCCCGTCCCAAAACTCCTGGGTCTGCGGCGTCGCCTGCGGCAACGGCTTGTTGTAGTCGGCCATATTCCCCCTCCGAACGCTCACGCCCCGGTTCAGAAGTGGAGGCTCCGGGGACGAGCCGCGTCATACTACCCTGATGTTCAGGTAGGCGCTGCGGTACGTGCCCCGCGCCGCTGTCTCGAAACACGACCAGCAGAGTCCCGCCGAGCAGCGCGATCAGCAGCAGAATCGCCACGACCCGCCAGGCGGGAAGCATCCAGCCGCGCCGCGGCGCGTTCCACTCGCCGTAGCCCGCCTCTTCCGTGAGGTCAGGGTCGAGGTCGCCCTCGCGCGACTCGAGCCAGCCGTCGTCGCTCATAGCCGCCTCTGGAGTGTTACCGCTCGCGGGGCGAGCGCTTGATCGCGTAGCTGACGCGAGCCTTCGCGTTCATCCCGCCGTGCTCGCCATCGCTGACATCAACATCGCAGACGCAGAGCCGCCCGCCCTTCCGCAGCACGCGCCCCTCCGCGACCGTCGGGTCGCCACGCGCGGAGGTGAGGAAAGAGAGTCCGACATCGACCACGGTCTCGATCGATTCGCCCGGGCCGAGCATGGTGCTGAGCGCGATCTTCGCGGCGAGCTCTCCGTAGGACGCGACGACACCGCCATTGATGGAGTTGCGGACACCGCCGACGGTGATGTGGTTGCGGGGCATCGTCAGCCGCACGTAGCCATCCTCCAGCCGGTCAATCTCGATGCTCAGCGCAACGAGGAATGGGCGAGCCTCCCACTGTCGCTTCAGGGCATCAAAGTCGGTCGCACTATCGCTCATGCGCCCGCTCCGGCGGTTCCGATGGGTTGCAGCGGCCGGATCGCGTAGCTGCCGCGGCCGGCGGCAACGATCGCTCCCGCCTCGTCCTTCGCCTCCACCGTGATCACGGTCAGGTGCGAGCCTTTGTGTACGACCGTGCCCTCCACGATCACGGCACCCTGCGGCTCCGCGACGTAGGTGAGGTTCATTTCCGCCGTGCCGTTCATCTCCTCGCGCCCCTGCTCGATCAGCGTGCTCGCCGCAGTGACGAGGCACTGGTCGGCGGCTGTCGTGATAGCGAGCGTGTCGACGAACCCACCGCCGCCTTCCATCGGATCGACGCGGTAGCGTGCGGCCCCTTCGCTCACGTCGTCGCCGGTGATGCCCAGCGCGACGAAGAGTGGCCGCGAGTTGGTGGCCTGCACCCACTGACTGCGATTGGGGACGGATGGCATCGGTTCGGCTTTCGGTACACACGATCTCAAAGGCGTGCGAAGCGTATCGCGGGCGAGGAGCGGAGCGAAAGCTACAGCCGCACGTCAGCGCGCGCTAAGCTCGGGTCACGACCACCGGCGACGGAGGGGACGGAGGGGACGGAGCATGGCGATCATCGTTCAGCGCAAACACATACCCTCGACCGCCGAGCACCAACGGAGGTCTAGCGAGGTCGACCGAACGCGATGACCACCGACCCACCACCCGTCGACCCACTGCCCGCAGTCGAGACACTCGAGGAGATCGAGGCGATCGCGACCGACCTCGCACGGTTCGCCGGCGAGGAAATTCAGCGCGCACGGCAGGGCGAGATCGACGTCGAGTACAAGATCGAGGGCAGGGGCGACCGTGCCCCCACCGACCCCGTCTCGCAGGTCGACCGCAACGTGGAAGCGCTGCTGCGCGAACGGCTGGCGGAGCGCTTCCCCGATCACGGCATCGTGGGCGAGGAAGAGGACAAACATCCCGCCGCTGACGACGAGTACGTCTGGGCGATCGACCCCGTCGACGGGACGACGAACTTCGTCAATGGGTTCCCGCTCTTCGCCTCCTCGATCGGCGTGCTCCATCGCGGCCGCCCGATCGCCGGAGCGATCTGGTGCTCCACAGGCCACGAGCTACGCCCCGGCGTCTACCACGCTCGGCGCGGCGGGGTGCTGCGCTTCGACGGCGAGCCGGTGCCGCTCGGGCCGCCGAGCGGGGTCAGCCGTCGCCTCGCAGCGGCACCCGGCGGCTCCGCCGGGCGTCAGTCGGGCTGGGACAATCGCATCACCGGCTGCGCTGCGATCGAGTGCACCTTCGTCGCGGCCGGTATCTTTAACTCCGCGTCGTTCTGGGGCCCGGGCCTCTGGGATGTCGCGGCCGGGGTCACTCTGCTCACCGCGGCCGGGCGCGAGGTCTGGACGCGCGACGCGGGCGGCTGGGTGCCCTTCGAGCAGTTCGAGGCACCGGAGCAGGTGAAGGACGACCGCCAGCCGAGCCTGCGCGACTGGCGGCGGCCGTTGCTCGTCGGTGAGCGTGAGGCGGTCGAGCTGTTGAGCCAGAAGATGCGCGGCCCCAGCACATGGCGGCGGATCCGTCGCAAGGTGGGACTGGTCTAGCGACGTCTCGCTAGACCAGTGGCCAGGGCACGCAGCGGTACGGGAACATCTCCGGCAGTACGGGGTGCGCTGCCAGCGCGCCGCAACGCGCGATCAACGCCTCGTGCTCACTCTCCGAGAGACAGCTCCGCAGTGCGTCTGCGGAGTCGTCACCGGATGCGATGCAGTCGCGAACGCGCTCGATATCGGCGACGTGCTCCGGCGGTAACGCATCCCCGGCGAAGTCCCAGACGACGGTGCGCACCTTCTGGTGCTCATGGAAGCAGAGCGCGTTGTCAATGCACCAGAGCCGGTCGCCGTTGCCGAGCAGAATCGCACCGCCCTTGCGGTCGGCATTGTTCGCCAGCAGGTCGAACGCCGCGATGCGGACGAGCTGCTGCCCAAACTGCTCATCATCGCGATACGTGAAGTAGTGCTCCTCCGGGTCGTGGTCGATGAAGAGCTGCATCGAGCCAACGCCCTCCGGACCCTGGCGCTCCACCGTCGGCGGCACGATGTCCCAGCCGAGCAGCCGCGCGAACTCGTATGCGGCAACCTCACGCGAGTGCAGCGTGCCGTACGGGAAGTCGTGCAGCGGGCGCTCACCGCGGGCGGGCTTGTAGATGCCCAGTCCCTCGCCGTGCTGCTCGTGCGTGAGCGTCACGAGGAAGACGTAGTTCGAGGCCCCGTAGAGCTGCCGCAGCTCGCCGACCTCCGCCTCGCGCAGCGAGCCGAGCGCGTGAACGTCGTCCACGGTCCATGCGTTGCTGAGTGCTACCACGGCCCCTCCGCGTCACCGTCGATTGTAGCCCGCGCGCACGGCTGGGTTCGCGCTGCTAGTCCTGCGCCACCACCTCTCGGGTCGTGACGCCAAGCGCGAAGCGCATCGCAGAGCAGTGCATCATCATCGTCGCCAGCACCGGAAGCGCGCGATCGATCGTCTCGCGCGCCGCCGCGACATCGGCTTCGCTCACGCCTCGCTCCGCCAGCGCCTCGGGGTTCGCCTCAAGCGGCTCGGCGAGGAAGCGTGCGGAGGAACGCGCGTAGAAGTAGAGCGCACGGCCGCGGCGGCGGAAGTCGGGGTACGTCGCCATGTGTTGCAGCTCCGCCCATGCCACATCGAGGTAGCCCGGCCACCCACCGACGGCTCGGTACAGTTCCGGAGCGGGCTCGATCTGCAGTACCTCCGCGACCTGCGGCAACGGCGCAGTCTCCGCGGGGACAAACGAGACCGACGCCGCCAGGTGGCTCTGCTCACGCTCGGAGCGCTCGCGAGGGTCGGGCCGGCCCTCGCCACCGACCCGTGGTTGGTCGAGCGCCTCCGCGAGCGCGGCCACCAGCAGCAGCGCCTGCGGCTGCACCCAGTGGAAGACGTCCAACAGCTCGATCAGCGCATCCGCCTCGTGCTCCGTCAGCGCGCCGGCGGCGAGCAGCGAGGCCCGCGACAGCACCGGCTCGTAGACCTCCTCGACGCCGGCCGCGGACATGTCGGCCATGTAGAGCGCACTACCGAGGAACCCGGCCGTCTCCACTGATGAGGCGAGCTGCGGCCACACGGCGTCCACATAGCCACCGGCCGAGGCCAGCTCAGCGAACACCGCGAGCAGATACGGCGAACGCAACGCGCTCGCGATCTGCTCCGGCCTCTCGAACGTCGCATCGCTCACGCTCGAAGGATAGCGAGGCCGCAGTCGGCGAGGGTGAAGTTGCATCACAAGTGGCTATCGATTCCAAAATGCCGTAGCTCTGCGCCTGATCTGGGAGTCTATGCGCCAGTTGATCGTGCCTCTCGCTATCACCATGCTGCTCTCTGCCGCTCTCTGGTCGACAGTGGCCGGACAGTCGGCTGGTGTGCTGGCCGAAGGCGGTATCGACTCCTCCTTCGAGGCGTGGATCGGCAGCGAATTCGCCGGTTGGAGTATCTCGCGCGGTTCGCTCACCGTCGCCGGTCCCGTGCAGGCAGGGGCGGGTGCGGCAGACGCGGAGGCCGCCGACTCCGGCACCATCGTCGTGAGCTCCAAATTCTGGCTCGTCAACGTAGTGGAGGGCGTCGAGTACACGTTGCGGGCGTGGATCTACGACGACGCCGCATCGATCAGTGGACTGACGATCGAGCTTGAATTGACGGACAGCTCCGGCGTGCGCATCGGCAAGCCCGAATCGGCCTCGTTGCTCGGCGACGCCTCCGCGTATCAGCAACTCAGCACCAGCTCGCTCACCGCCATCGCAGGCGCCGCCCACGTGCGCGTACACATCCGCGCGGTCGCGGCAGCAGCGGAGGCGACCTTCCGCGTCGATAGCGTCACGGTCGCGGCCACTACCCCACCGCCGCCAACGCCATCGCAGCCGGCCGTTCCGGAGAAGTCGCCGGAACGCTCTCGTCCGGCAGCGGCTTCAGCGACTCCGGCCTCTTGGCTGTGCTGACCTCGCAGAGCGGATCGACGAAGTGGATCCACCTGACGGTGCTGGTCACGGGTGGCGGCTGGTACGAGGCGAGCGCACGCTTGCGGGGTGGCAGTGTCGCGGACGGAATGTTGATTCGCATCGCGTGGTACGCATCCGCCGATGGCAGTGGCGCGCAGCTCTCGACGCCGACTCGCCGCTAATCACCGGCTCGACATCTACGCTCGTGGAGGCGACGACCGGTACAACGCAGGCACCGCCCTCGGCGCGTTCGGCGAAGCTGCGACTGATGCTGAGGCCGGGCAGCGCAGCGTTCTCAGTCCTGGTCGCGAACGATGTGCGCTTCACCGCAGTCGCCGCACCCCTCTCAGCCTCGACACCAACGCCGACGCCGACCGCCAGCCCGACTGCCACCGCGACGCCATCGGCTGCTTCGAGCGCAGCGGGATTGGTCTCGCTGATCCGGATCACAGAGCTGATGCCAGACCCACCCGAGGAAGGCCGCGACGCCGACTTCGAGTGGGTGGAGCTCACCAACGTCGGCACTGTCGAGGTCTCGCTCGATGGGTACGTGTTGCGCGACAACAGCGGGGAAGTCGCCCTGCCGAACTTCTCGCTGCCACCCGGCGCGGTGCTGGTGATCGCTGCGCCACTCGCCCGTGTCAGGGGGGCGGTGGCGTACCGGCTCTCGAGCGCGATCGGCAACGGCTGGCGAACGGTGGCGACCGCCTCGCACTGTTCACGGCCGATGGGGTGAGGGTCGACGCGGTGTCATACGGCTCGGACCGCACCTACCTCGGTGACGGTACGCCCCCGCTGCCGGCACCGGGGCGGGCGAGTCGTTGAGCCGCAACTTCGTCGACGACGGCTCGCTCCTCAGCGAGGGCGTGAGGGATCAGCCCTCGCCGGGCCTGCTGCCCGAGCCGCTGGTCGCGCAGCCTGCGAACGAGGACACCCGACCCTCCGACGCGAGCAGCACCACAAACCGCGCTGCGTGGCTGGTGCTGACGGCGATCGCGGTCGTCGCACTCACGACAGCCGGTGGGCTGCGCTTGCGCGAGGTGCTGAGGAACGAGGACGGCTAGCGCAGCACGTTCGTCGCGAAGAACCCTGGGTACGTCGATTCGAGGTCGTCCGCGACGGGGCCACGCAGGGCGGCCAGCTCCTCGGCGGTCGGTGACGGTGTGACGGGCACCTCGTCGGGCAGATCGAGCGCCCAGCCGGTGTTGTCGATCAACTCCTCGCGCGTGACGCCGGGGTGGGCGCTCTCGAGCTGGAAGCGGCCGCGCGAGCGATCCATGCGGAAGACCGCCATCGGCGTGACGAAGACGTTCGGGCCGGAGCCCATGCGCACGCCCTCCGGTGGGTCGGCGGGGCAGGTGACGAACTGCACCTGTTCGACGAGCGAGCGCTTCGTGTGTTCGTTGCGAAAGAGGTTGATGCGGCCAGCCACGAAGAACAGCACTGCGGTGCCGAACGCGCCGGGCAGGCGCACGTCCGGGGCCTCGTAGTCGCCGATCACGTGCAGGTTCGTATTGCCGTGGACATCGATCTCGCCGCCGGAGACGTGGAAGAGGTCGAGCCCGCCCCGATTGGCGAACTCGAAGAACTCGATGCCTGTGCCGGAGAACGGGTAATACTTCTGCGAGCCGAGCACGATCACCTCATTGTCCGGCGTGTGCAGGTACTTCGCGAGCACGAGCGCCGAGGCCGGCACGGGCGAGTTCGCCCCGCAGGCGACCGCCTCCCCGTTCGTGACATCGCGAGAGAGGCAGACCGCCATCAACTCGTGCGGCGTGTAGACCGCCTCGCTCACCACCGCGCGCCTGGCCTCATGCGAGGGTTAGCCGGCGGTCGTCGTCGCGAGCACGTAGCGATCGAGGTAGCGGTCGAACTCGTCGGCACGGGCGCACTGGTCGTAGAACTCCAGTTCCTCGCTGTCCGCCTCGTACAGCCCTTCCATCGCACCGGGGCGCGACCCGCCGGGCGCTTCGACCACGGCCTGCACGTAGATCGAGGCGAGGTGCTGCTGATGGGGCTCAATGTCCTCCGGGCCCAGCGTGCCATCGACGATCTCTTCCGCGGTCACGATCACCAGCTTCGAGGCGGCGGCGAGAATCTGGCCATCAGCGCTCCGGGAAATTGCGGCGTTCCCGTTGCGATCCGCCTTCCACGCGTGGATCACCGCCACCTCCGGTTCGAGCGCCGGGACGACGATGATGCGCTCTGCGGTGTGGAACGGATTCTCGACGAGCATGAAGTCGTGACGGTCGGCGAGGTCGGAGCCCGCGAGACCCGGCGTCGGGATGTACGGGATACCCATGGCCCCAGCACGGAGGCCGTAGAGCACGACCGGTCAGGTCGAGTCCAGGGCGTGGATCTCGCCACCCTGCGTGGCGCGGCGGAAGTTCGGCGCGCTGCCGGCCTCGCCCTGCGTGACGGCGCCGGTCTCGACCGTCGCCGTCACGCCGCCGCCGATCAGCAGGTCCGCGGCCCAGCCGCCCGAGGGGACGTGGATCGCGTGCAGCCCCGTGCGTTGCTGGCGAATCAGCTCCTTGAAAAGCGTGACGGGGGCGCAGTCGACGGCGCCGACGGTGCCGAGGGTGGCACCATCCGAGATCAGTCTCGCGGCCTCGCTCAGTGAGACGACCTTGTCTGCCATCGCGTACTCCATTCCTGCTGCCCGTTCGCCGCCATTCTACTCCGGCGACCGGCGCAACGCGGCGCCTCCCCAAGTGCCGCCCGCGCGTAGAATTGCGACAGCGAGGAGCGCGCCAATGCCTCACACGTTGCTGCTGGCCGAACCGCGAGGGTTCTGCGCGGGCGTCGTACGTGCGATCGATGTGCTCGATCGCGTGCTCGATGATGAAGACTCGGCGGTCTACGCCTTCCACGAAATCGTCCACAACCGCTACGTCGTCGAACGATTCGAGCAGCGCGGCGCGATCTTCGTGAACTCGATCAGCGAGATCCCCGAAGGCTCGCGCGTTATCTTCAGCGCGCACGGCGTCTCTCCCGAGGTGGTGGCGGAGGCGGAGCGTCGCAACCTGCGCGTGGTGGACGCCACCTGCCCGCTCGTGACGAAGGTGCACTTGGAAACCCGCAAGGCGGCGAAGGACGGCTACGACATCCTGCTCGTCGGCCACCGCGGCCACGACGAGATCGAGGGCACCGCGGGCGAGGCGCCGGATCGAGCGACCGTCGTCGAGACGCCGGAGGAAGCGGCCACACTCGACCGTCGCACCCGGCCGGTCTTCGTCGTTACGCAGACAACGCTCTCGGTGGACGACACGGCCGCCACGATCGAATCGATCCGCGAGAGCTACCCGGCTGCCGAGGTGCGCAACGACATCTGCTACGCGACGACCAATCGCCAGGCGGCGGTTCGCGAGATCGCGGAGCGCGCCGGAGTGGTGATCGTCGTCGGCTCCAGCAACTCCAGCAACACGGTGCGCCTGCGAGAAGTCGCCGCCGGATTGGGCACGCCCGCCTACCGCGTGGACGGGGTCGATGAGATCGACCCCGCCTGGTACGACAGGGTTGAGGTCGTGGGACTCACGGCAGGCGCGTCTGTGCCGGACGAGCTGCTGACACCGATCATCAAGGACCTGCACAGCCGTGGCGTGGCGACGGTGGAGCCGGTGATCGTCGCGGAAGAGACTGTGGTCTTCCAGCCGCCGGAGGAGATGGATTCTCCCCCCGGCTAAACAGCTCTCGGGGGCGCTCAGCCGTTCAGACGACCGGTTCGCCCTCGCCTCGGAACCACTCGCCCAGTACGACCGGCAACGCGTCACAAATCCTTTTGAGCGCGTCCTCGGGAATCGTCTCCGCGATCAGCGTGAGCACGGCCCGCGCGCGGCGCTCGATCTCCTCGGCGGCCGTCGATGCGAGCACGTCGTCTCCACCAGAGGTGCGATCCCAGTAGCCGGTCGTCTGATGCTCGCTCATCAGGTAGCCGATGAAGAGATGCTCATCGATCAGCGGGTCGTAGATCGCGTTGCTCGCGGCCAGCCGCACGCCGATCGGGCCCGGTAATACGAGCGAGAGCAGCTCGCATTCCGGAGCCGGCAGCGCGTGGGCCAACGCGTTGACGACCTCCATCACCACAACCTCGGCGTCTTGTTCGGCAGGCAGATCCATCCGTGTCTGGATGGTGTCGATGAACTCGTCGTACCCCATCGGTCCCCCTGCCTGGCCTTTCGGGCGCTAGCTGAAGAGCTGGCGCTTGAGCTGATCGTATCGCGGATCTTGCGGACTGTGCTCCGCCATCCCCTGTACCGGGTGGACCTCTGCCTGCTGTAACGCGGCCATCTGCTGCTCATATGTCGGACCCGGCGGATCCTGCTCGTAGAGCACGCCCAGCGGGATGCGGTCGCCCCACTCCTGTACACGCTCCCACGCTGCGGTGCGGTCGGAGACCCCCGCGTCCTGCTCGTGCTCGTAGCCCCGCTCGCGGTACCAGTCGTACGTGTTGATCTTGTTGAAGGTCGTACACGGCTGGAGCACATCGATGTGCGCGTAGCCGGGGAATTCGATCCCGCGCGCGATAGTGTTGGCGAGGTTCTTCGGCGCGCCGGCGAACCCGCGTGCGATGAATCCGGCGCCGCTGGAAAAGGTGAGCGCGGTCGGCGAGAACGCCTGCTCGATCGACCCTCGCGGGGAGGTCATGCTGATGTAACCGTGCTCGCTCGTCGGCGAGTACTGGCCCTTTGTCAGCCCGTAGACCTGGTTGTTCTCGACGATGTGCGTGATGTTCGGATTGCGGCGTGCGGTGTGGATCAGGTGGTTGCCGCCGATGCCGTAGGCGTCGCCATCACCATCGACGACAATCACGTGCAGATCCGGGTTCGCCAGCTTCGCGCCCGTCGCGAACGGCAGCGGGCGGCCGTGCAACGTGAGCAGGCCGTAGGCGAGCATGTAGTCGGGCAGCTTCGACCCGCAGCCGATGCCGGTGACGACCAGCACCTCATGCGGCGGGATCCCCAGTTCGGCGAGCGCTCCCTTGAGCGCGTTCAGCACGCCGAAGTCGCCACAACCGGGGCACCACGTCGGCTTCACGTGCCCCTCGTATGGGGAGATGTCGATGCGTTCACGCGTCTCGGTGGTCATCGCTGCTGCTCCTCTCCTAAACGGCCGGCAGGGCCGCGAACGCTTCCAGGATGTCTTCCGGGTTGAAGAGGCGGCCGTCGTATTTCAGCATCCGGTCGGCGATCTCGATGCCCGTCTCCTGCCGGATCAGCTGGCCCAGCTGGCCGTTGAAGTTCTGCTCCACCAGCACGAGCCGACGCGCGCTGTTGAGCAGCTCAGCGGCTCCATCCGGGAACGGCCAGAGGTCGACGAACTGCAGCAGGTTGAGCGAGATGCCCTGCATCTCCGCCAGTTCGACGGCTTCGCGGCAGACCATGTAGGTCGAGCCCCAGCAGACGAGCGTGACGTCCGCATCGGCCAGCCCGTCACTGCGCGGCGGGTCGATATCGACCTGCGCGGTGACCAGCTTGCGCATGCGCTTGTCCATCATCGGCACGCGGTCATCGGCGTCCTCGCTGATGTGCCCGGCCTCGGTGTGCTCGTCGCTCGTGACGGAGTGGATGGTTCCAGGGTTGCCGGGGAAGGCGCGAGGCGAGATGCCGTCATCGCTGAAGGCGTAGCGCTGGTACTTGTCCGCCTCGTTGGCCGGAACGGTCGTGTCCATGACCAGCTTGCCGCGGTCGAAGGTCACATCGTCGGTCGAGAAGTAGTCGGCGGGGAACGTGCGCAGCGCGGACGAGAGGTACGTGTCGGTCAGCACGAAGACCGGGCACTGGTACTTCTCGGCCAGGTCGAAGGCGCGCCAGCCGGTGTCGAAGCACTGCCCGATCGAGCCCGGAGCGAGCACGATGCGCGGGAACTCGCCGTGGCCGAGGTTGAGCACGAACTGCAGGTCTGACTGCTCAGTGCGCGTCGGCAGACCGGTCGACGGTCCCCCGCGCATCGCGTCGATCACCACGACGGGGATCTCCGTCATGCCGGCGAAGCCGATCCCCTCGACCATCAACGAGAGCCCGCCGCCGGAGGTCGCCGTCATCGCGCGGGCACCCGCAAAGCCGGCGCCGATCGCCATCGCGATCGCGGCGATCTCGTCCTCGGTGTGCTTCGTAACGACGCCCAGCGAGGGGTCGAGGGCGGTCATCCACTCGAGCACGGTCGTCGCGGGGGTCATCGGGTAGGCCGAGACGAAGCGGCAGCCGGCGACGAGCGCGCCGTAGGCGAGCGCCTGGTTGCCCTGTACAAGGATCTGCGGGCCGCTCTCCGGCAGCGAAGCGAGGCGGTGATTGAACTCGCCCCCGTGCTGCTTCTCGACCATCTGCCGAGCCGCGACCATCACAGCCACGTTCTTCTCCGCCACCTCTTCGCTCTTCATGCCGAAGTTGTCGCGCGTCACCTGCTCCATCGTCTCAGTGGAGAACCCGGTGAGGCCGGCAGCCGCGCCCAGCGCTGCGGTGTTGATCATGATCCGCGAGCCGCCCGCCTCCTGCGCGATCGCGCCCAGTGGCAACGGGAAGGTCTGGAACCCGCGCGAACGAACCTGGTCGGAATCGATCTTCAGCCGCTCGTCGTAGATCACCGCACCACCCTCGGCGAGCTCGTCGAGGTGCATCGTCACCGTCTCGGGGGTGAACGCGATCATCAGATGGTGCTGTCGCTTCTGAGAGCGGACGAAGTCGTCGGAGCCGATCCGGATCGTGTAGAAGTTGTGGCCGCCACGAATCTGGGAGCGGTAGTCCTGCGTGGCAAAGATGTGCAGGCCGGCGCGCGCGAGCGCCAGCGAGAGGCCGGCCCCGGACGACTCAACGCCCTGACCGGCGTCTCCGCCGATCAGGATGGACATCGAATTCAGGCTCTCAGCCGACACACTGCCTCGCCTCGATGCGTCTCCCAATAGGAGAATCTCGTTTGAGCGCCCACTTCCTCAGTATAGGTTTCCACCCGCGGACAACAGGTGGCGAGCTTACAGTTGAACGCGACATCGCGAGAGCGACTAGCGAATCACGTAGCCGATGCCGCGAACCGTCGTGACGATGTTCGCGGCGCCGCTTGCGTTCAGTTTGGGACGCAGCCCCGAGACGTGCGCCTCCACGAAGTTCCGCTGGCCGAAGGTCTCGTAGTCCCAGACGTGGGTCGAAATCGTGTCGGTCGTGAGCACCTCTCCGCGTCGCTCGAGCAACAGCCGCAGGATCGAGAATTCCTTGGGCGTCAGCATCAGCTCCTCGCCGTGGACATGCACCTCATGCGCGCGCAGGTTCATGGTGACGCGGCATTACGGCTCGTACACGGCGGTGCAGCTCGGCTGCGTGCACGGATCTGCCGGCACACATCGAACCCTGACATCTTCGGCAAGCCCATATCGAGGATCACGAGGTCGAACGGCCCGCGGTCGAGCACTGCGAGCGCCTCCTCGCCGCTGCCGACGCCGTTCGAGACATTGCCGTCGGCGGCCAGGTGCGCGGCAATCAAGTCGCGCACCAGTGGCTCGTCATCGACGATCAGTACCCGTGGCGACTGGCGGGGGCTTCGGATGTTGGCTGAGCGACCATATCGGCCTCCAGATCTGCCAGCGAAGATTGGCCGCTACCAGCCTGATTATCAGGCGTCGAGCAGCGGACAATTCCCTCACTGCTGGTGATTCACCTAAACTCGAATCACCTTCGAAATCACCCTGGATAGCGCTCGCATCAGAAGTCTGACGCGGCAGAGTGATTTCCGTCAGTTTGCGACCAACTCGGATCCGCGACCATGGGTAAAACCCTTATTAAATAATTTATCAATGAATTATTCCGTAAACCCATTCTCGGACAGAAACTCTAGCAGTAGCGGCCGGAACTTGTCCCGATCCTGCGCGTAGACACCGTGCCCCGCTTCCTGAAGGATCTCCAGCCGCGCGTTCGCGCCGATCGCTCTCGCGACGTGCACCGACCCGCCCGCCCCCGCCACGACATCCTTGCCTCCCGCGACGATCAGCGAGGGGCACTCGATGCCGCCGAGGTATGGCGTGAGCGGGTGCTCGCGCAACGCCGCGACGGCACGCGACTGCGCGACGTACGAGGCAAGATGCTTCGGCGCAACCTGCCGCTCCGGCCCCTCGTCGGCGGTGACGTGTCCCTCGAAGGCCGGCGGGAGCGTGCGTCCCTCCAGCGCCTCCGCACCGCGGCGTGCGACCTCGCCGAGCTGGAACCAGTTGTCGCTGGCCAGCTCGTTGACCTCCGCCGAGCTGGAGTCGACCACCAGTGCGGCGCAGCGCTGGGGGTAGTCGAGCGCGAACCGCTGTGCGAGCACGCCGCCCCACGAAACGCCGAAGATCACAGCCTGCTTCACACCGAGCCCGTCCATCAGACGATCGAGATCCGAGGCGTACAGCGGCAACGAGTACTTCGCCGCCGCTCCCGACCGCCCGAGCCCGCGGTTGTCCCACGAGATCGTGCGGAAGTGCTGCGCGTACCACTGCATGTCGTTCGCCTCGAAGCCTTCTCCGCTGCCGCCCAGTCCGTGGCAGAAGACAAAGGCGAGCGGCCCGTCGCCGCCCTGCTCGTAGTGGATCGTGACGTCGCCGAGGTCCATGTCGGGCATCGCGAGAGTCCTCTCAGCCACTGAGATCGTGGCGCGACGCCCACACCCTACAGGCTGACGCGCCGTATCGTGGTCAGAATCCACCGAGGGGCGGCCCTTCACGCGGCCCCAGCAGCATCGAAGGCGGGACGAGGATCGATGATCAGCCTGCGACCGCAGCAGCTCCGCCGCATCTCGGAGGTCGCGCTCGTGCTGGTGGTGGCCCTGATCCTCGTGACCTCCCTCAGCCCGGGCGGAAGCCTGGCCGCCGACCCGATCCGCCGGTCGGCGCTGGAGGGTTCCGCGATCGACTACGACGTTCTGCGCGCGGTCGGACATGGCTTGCTCTACGCGCTGCTGGGCCTCGCTGCGGCGGTGCGATTCGCGGTCAGCGACTACGCTCGACGCTCTCCCTACCGCGCACTGGCGATGATGATGCTGGCGATCTGGCTGCTGGCCGGGGGCTCGGAAGCGATGCAGGCAAGCGTGCCGGGGAGAGCCCCAGAGCTGACCGACTGGTTGGTCGACATGGCCGGGGCGATCATCGGCCTGACCGTTGCAGGCCCGGCGATACGGTGGATCGTCCGCACCTGAGTCCAGATTCGGTACAAGACCCTTGTACCACAGTTGTACTCACTCGTACTCACGAAATCGGCTGTTTTCGCTGTCAACCGGTGCAGCTCCGGAGATTGCCAGAGTCGGGCCGTACACTCATGATTGTGAAGTAGTTCTCAATCCAGCGTCGCGCTGCATCGCGCGAACGTGCGGAGGGTCTGGATGCCACTGGAGATTCCCGAGGTCGTGATCGGCCGGTTGCCGATCTACTACCGGCTGCTGGAACGCATCCGCCGCGAAGGCCGCGCCGTCGTCTCCTCGCTGGAACTCGGCGACGCGCTCGGCGTGACGCCCGCGCAGATTCGCAAGGACCTCTCCTACTTCGGCCGCTTCGGCAAGCAGGGTCGAGGCTACTCGGTGCAGCGACTGATCGAGGAGCTGAGCCAGATCCTCGGACTCGACCGCCGCTGGACGATGGCACTGGTGGGCATCGGCCGACTGGGCCGCGCGATCGTCTCGTACGACGGCTTCGCGCCGCAGGGTTTCGAGATCACCGCGCTCTACGACGCCGAGGCAAGCACCATCGGCACAGACGTCAGCGGGCTGACCGTTCGCGACGTCCGACAGCTGGAGAGCGACCTGCTCAGCGCCCCGCCTGACATCGGCGTCGTCGCAGTGCCGGCGGAGCACGCACAGGATGTGATCGACACGCTGGTACGCTCCGGCGTGCGCGCGATCCTCAGCTACGCGCCCCGGGCGGTGCAGGTGCCGCCGCATGTCCGACTGGAGCAGATCGACCCGGTGATCTCGCTACAGAGTATCACCTACCACCTCACCAACGACGACGAGGCGCAGCAACAAGACACGATGCGAGGCCTCGGCGGGACACCGTAGGGCCGACGCGCCAGCAGAGCTGGTGGCTTAACCGGTCTCGCTAATCAGCGACTCTTCTTCGGTCGGCACCGCCCGCTCAATCACGTCCAGGTAGTCGAGCGCCGCGCCCGCCCCCAGTGCGACACAGTGCAGCGCGTTCTCGGCCACGTGCACCGGCACGCCGGTCTCCTGCCGCAGCAGCTCATCGAGGTGGCGCAGCAGCGCGCCCCCGCCGGTCAGCACGATGCCGCGGTCGATCACGTCCGATGCGAGTTCGGGCGGGGTGCGTTCGAGCACGGAGCGCACCGTCTGCACGATGCTGCCCATGTGCTCCTGCAGCGCCTGCGAGACTTCCGATGAGTTCACTGTGACGGTGCGCGGTAGGCCGGTGATCTGGTCGCGACCGCGCACGCCAGCGGTGCGCTCGTCGTTGGTCGGCAGTGCGGAACCGACGGCGATCTTCACTTCCTCGGCCGTGCGTTCACCGACGACGAGGTTGTGGCGACGCTTGATGTGGTCCGCGATCGCCTCGTCAAGCCGGTCGCCCGCGACGCGCACCGACTCGCTGGCGACGATGCCGAACATCGAGATCACTGCCGCCTCCGTGCGACCGCCGCCGATGTCGACAACCATGTGTCCGCGCGGCGAGCCGATCGGGACCTCCGCGCCAATCGCGGCGGCCAGCGGCTCCGGAATCAGGTGCGCCGGGCGGCGCGCGCCCGCGGCCTCTGCGGCATCGCGCACGGCGCGTTGCTCCACGCTCGTCACGCCGACGGGGACGCAGATCATCACCTCCGGCCGCACGAGGTTGAAGCGCCCGACCACGCGGCCGATGAAGTAGCGCAGCATCGCTTCCGTGATCAGGTAATCGGCGATCACGCCATCGCGCATCGGCCTGATCACCTGAATGGTGCCGGGGTGGCGACCGATCATCGCGTGCGCTTCGTCGCCCACCGCGACGACGGTGTTGTCGCGCACAGCGAGCGCGACGACCGCCGGCTCGTCGAGCACGACGCCGTGGCCCCGCTCAAAGACGAGCACGTTGGCCGTGCCGAGGTCGATGCCGATGCGACTGCCGAACATACGCGAGACCACTCACCGGGGGGGATGGATAACTTTCGGCGGCTGGGAAGCGGCCGGAGTTTAGCGCGCGATGCGGATCAGTGCATCACCGAGGCCGCCTACTGACGCTCGATCTCCGCGCCGAGGCTGGTCAGCCGCTCCACCAGGTTCGCGTAGCCACGGTCGATGTGGGTGACATCGCGGATCGCGGTCTCACCCTCCGCAGCCAGCCCGGCGATCACGACAGCTGCACCTGCGCGCACATCGAGTGCGCGTACGTTGGTGCCAAAGAGCGGTGTCGGGCCCTCGATCAGCACCGACTGGCCGGCGGCGGTGATGCGAGCGCCCATGGAGCGCAGTTCGCCGACGTAGAGCAGACGGTTGTCGAAGACGCGCTCCGCGACGATCGAGACACCCTCCGCCTGCGTGAGCATCGAGGCCATCGGCGCGTGCAGATCGGTGGCATAGCCGGGGTACGGCACCGCCTGAAGCTGGATCGGGCGGATGCCATCACTGCCGGGGTGGCAGACGCGGATGCCGTGCTCGTCCGCATCGACCCGCAGTCCGGCCTCGTTGAGCTTGGTGAGCAGGCCGTCCTGATGTCGCATCTCGGCGCCCTCGACGGTAACATCGCCGCAGGTGGCGGCAGCTGCCAGCAAGTAGGTGCCATTCTCGATGCGGTCGGGGATCACGGTCCATTCCGTGCCGTGCAGGCGGTCGACCCCCGCGATCTCGATCGTGTTGCCCCCGTGACCACTGACGCGCGCGCCCATGCTGTTGAGCATCTCCGCGACCATCTGCACTTCCGGCTCGGCAGCTGCGTTCACCAGTGTGGTCGTGCCCTCTGCCAGCACCGCAGCAAAGATCAGGTTCACCGTGCCGAGCACGCTCGGGTAGTCGAAGAAGATGCGTGCACCCTTGAGCTTCGTGGCCTTCGCCATCCAGGCAGCGCCGTCTCGCCCCACCTTGGCGCCGAGCGCCTCGAAGCCCGAGAGGTGTACATCGAGTGGTCGCACGCCGATCACGTCGCCGCCCGGCGGAGCGCAGACGGCTTCGCCTTCGCGTCCGAGCAGCGGACCCATCACGAGGAACGAGGCGCGCAGAGCGACAACCATTTCGTCCGGCGCACGACTCTCGGTCAGCTCCGCGGCTTGAATCTGGATCGAGTCGCGGCTGTCCTCGACTTCGGCACCGAGCGAGCGCAGGACGTCCGCCATCTGGCCGACATCGACGATCGCCGGGGCGTTGTGGATCGTGACGATATCCCGCGTAAGCAGCGCGGCTGCGATCGCGTAGAGTGCGGCGTTCTTGGAACCGGAGGCGGTGACGGTGCCACGGAGCGGCGTGCCGCCCCGGACCACCAGCCGTTCGTCCGTTGATTTCGCCACAGCTGCCTCGCGTCCCCGGTCAGGATACGCGGCGCTTCGGGAGGCGACTAGCCTGCGGAGGGTGCCCCGGTTCCCGAGTTGCGACGCGCGATCCGCAGGCGCAACAGCGCTCGCTGTAGCGCCCGCTGCGCGCGCAGCAGATCGAACGTCTCGTCACCCGCACCACCGCCGGCCAGCCGCTGCCCGGCGCGCGTGCGCGCCTCGTCGGCTCGGTCAGCGTCGATCTCGTCGATGTGCTCCGTGGCGTCGGCGAGCACCGTGACCTCGTCGTTCGCGATCTGGAAGAAGCCGCCATGAATCGCGAAGGCTTGCTCCTCGCCCGGGATGATCGCCACCATCTCGCCGATATCGAGGCTGGCCATCAGCGGGGCGTGCGAGGGCAGGACGGTGATCTGCCCCTCCGTCGTGGGCACGATCAGCCGCGCGACGTCGTCGCGACGCAGCACCTCGCGTTCCTGCGTGACGATCGAGAAGGTCAGCGGCACAAAGCTACTCCCCGCCCTCGGCAGTCATCTTCTCCGCCTTTTCGACGGCCTGCTCAATCGAACCGACCATGTAGAAGGCACCCTCCGGCAGCTCGTCATGGCGGCCCTCGATGATCTCCTTGAAACCGCGGATACTCTCGGAAACCGTCACGTACTCGCCCGGCGTCCCGGTGAACTGCTCCGCGACGAACATTGGCTGCGTGAGGAAGCGCTGGATGCGACGCGCTCGCGCCACCGCCTGCTTGTCTTCGTCCGAGAGCTCCTCGATGCCCAGGATCGCGATGATGTCCTGCAAGTCCTTGTACCGCTGGAGCGTGCGCAGCACGCCCTGCGCCACATCGTAGTGCTCCTGCCCGACGACCAGCGGGTCCAGGATACGACTGTTGGATGTCAGGGGGTTGACCGCCGGGTAGAGGCCCTGCTCCACGAGCGTGCGGTCGAGCGTGACCGTGGCGTCGAGATGGCCGAACGTGGTCGCCACGCCGGGGTCGGTGTAGTCGTCCGCCGGCACGTAGATCGCCTGGAACGAGGTGATCGAACCCTTGCGGGTGGAGGTGATGCGCTCCTCCAGCTCACCGACCTCCGTCGCCAGCGTCGGCTGGTAGCCGACCGCGGACGGCATGCGACCCAGCAGCGCGGAGACCTCCATGCCGGCCAGCGTGTAGCGGTAGATGTTGTCGATGAAGAGCAGCACGTCGCGGCCCTCCTCGTCGCGGAAGTATTCCGCGATCGTCAGCCCGGTGAGGGCAATGCGCAGGCGCACGCCGGGAGGTTCGTTCATCTGCCCGTAGACGAGCGCGGTCTTGTCGAGCACGCCCGACTCTCGCATCTCGTTCCAGAGGTCGTTGCCCTCGCGGGAACGCTCGCCGACGCCGGCGAAGACGGAGAGCCCGCCGTGCTCGGTGGCGAGGTTCCGGATCAGCTCCGTGTTAATCACGGTCTTGCCCGTGCCGGCACCACCAAACAGGCCGACCTTGCCACCGCGGGCGAGCGGGGCGATCACATCGATCACCTTCACGCCCGTCTCCAGCATCTGGGCCTGCGTCTCCTGTTCCGAGAAGGGGGGAGGCTCGCGGTGGATCGGGCGACGCGGAACGTCGTCCGGAATCGACTCACCGGGGTCGATCGGCTCGCCGAGCACATTGAAGATGCGGCCCAGCGTCGCCGGGCCGACCGGGATCGTGATCGCGGCGCCCTGATCCTCGACCGTTGCGCCGCGGCGCAGGCCGTCGGTGGTGTCGAGTGCGAGGCAGCGAACCCAGTTGTTGCCCAGGTGCTGCTGCACCTCGGCAACCAGCTTCTGGCCGTCTTCCATTTCGATGTCGACGGCGTTGAAGATCTCCGGCAATTCGCCTGCGGGGAACTCAATGTCCACCACCGTGCCGATCACCTGTCGTACTGCGCCTGTTGCCATGGAATCCTCCGTGCGGTCGTCCCGCTGGATCTGCTTTTACTGGTCGCGTTCAAGTGCGGCTTTGCCGCCAACGATGTCGAGCAGGTCGCTCGTGATCAGTTCCTGTCGGGCCTTGTTGTAGGTCAGGGTCAGGTCCCCGACCATCTCTTCCGCGGCGTCGGTCGCCTGCCGCATCGCCACCATTCGCGACGACTGCTCGGAAGCCGAGGCCTCGAGCAGCGCCTCGAAGATCTGCATCTCGACATAGCGAGGGAGCAGCGTCTCGAGTAATTGGGCGGGCTCCGGTTCGAAGATGAAGTCCACCGCGCTGTCGTCTTCCCCCTCGGGAGCAACGACGGGCAGCAATTGGCGGAACTGCGGTCGCTGCACGGCGGTGCTCACGAAGTTCTGGAAGCCGAGGTAGACGCGGTCGACGTTGCCCGCCGAGTAGTCGTCGATCACGATGCGCGCGATCGGCAGCACCGCTTCCATGCCCGGGAAGTCGCCGATCTCTGTGAACTCCGCCAGCAGCGGGAAGCCGGATCGGCTGAAGAAATCACGCCCCTTGCGACCGATCGCCAGTGCCGAGACCTGCTCGACATTCGGCTGATGTTCGAGCGCCAGCGAGGCACCCGCGCGGTTCATGTTCGAGTTCAATCCGCCTGCGAGCCCGCGGTCGGACGTGATGTGAATGAAAGCGAAGTGCGAGACATCGCGCTCTGCGAGCAGCGGGTGCAGGTCATCGGCGTCCGCCTGCTGCGCGTAGCCGGAGAGTGCCGCGAGCACGGCCCGCATCCGCTCCGCGTAGGGACGGGCAGCGAGGGCGCGATCCTGTGCGCGCCGCATCTTGGACGCGGCGACAAG
>DASCRM010000101.1:0-10262 GCA_034406555.1 Dehalococcoidia bacterium
AGCACGGCCGGGAAGCGCACGCCGTACTCGGTCTCGCCAATCACCGTGGCCGGATCCGTTGGCTCCGGGTGGTACGAGTGGACGAAGTAGAAGAACGAGTCGTTCGGGATGCCCTCGAACACCGGGTGTTCACGGACGATGTCGACGGTGTTCCAGCCGATGTGCGGGACCGTCATGCCCTGCGGGAAGCGCACGATCTTGCCCGGCAGCACGCCGAGGCACTCGTGCCGCCCGCCCTCCTCCGAGTAGTCGAAGAGCGCCTGCATACCCATGCAGACACCGAGGAACGGACGCCCGGAGGCGATGTATTCGAGGATCGGGCCATCGAGGCCTCCGGCACGCAGATTCGCCATCGTGTCTGCCGCCGCGCCCACACCGGGCACGATCAGCGCCTTCGCCTGCTGCACGTCTTTGGCCTCGGCGGAGACTCGGGCCTCGACGCCGGCTTCGGCGACAGCGCGCGCCACACTGCGCAGGTTGCCTGCGCCGTAGTCGACGATCACCACGTCAGCCATCTGCGGTCCCCGAGTGGATGAATGCTGTCAGAATCTAGCGTACGACTTCACGCGGCGTACCGGCTATACTCCCCGCCCATGACGCCAGCCCGGGCCAAAGACGACCTCACCCGCGCCCGTGAGCGCGCCGAAGACCTCCGCTCGCAGATCCGCCACCACGATCATCGATACCACGTCCTCAACGAACCCGAGATCGGCGATAGCGAATACGACCTCCTCTATCGATCGCTCGTTGACCTCGAGGCCGAGCACCCCTCGCTGGTCACGTCCGAGTCGCCGGCCCAGCGCGTCGCCGGTGAGCCATCGGAGGGCTTCGAAAGCGTCGAGCACCCGCAGCCGATGCTCTCGCTCGGCAACGTCTTCGACGGCGACGAGCTGCGCGATTGGCACGCTCGCGTCGCGCGGCTGATCGAACGCGAGGACTTCGCGCTCGTCTGCGAGCCGAAGATCGACGGACTCGCGATCTCGCTGATCTACCGCGACGGTCGCTTCGAACGCGGCGTTACGCGCGGCGATGGGCTACGAGGGGACGACATCACCTCAAACCTGCGCACCATTCGCACGATCCCGCTCGTGCTCCAGACCGACGCCCCGCCCGCCGTCGAGATTCGCGGCGAGGTCTACCTCTCACGGGCAGAGTTCGATCGCCTGAACGAGCAGCGCGCGAACGCCGGCGCGCAGCTCTACATGAACCCTCGCAACACCGCGGCGGGCTCGCTGCGCCAGCTCGATCCCGCGATCACCGCCGCGCGTGGCCTCGACATCTTCGCCTACCAGATCGGCTGGACAGAGGATGCCCCCTCGCCGGCCCCGACGCAGTGGGAGGCGTTGCAATGGATGTCCGACGCCGGGCTGCCGACGAACCCGCACGCTGAGCGTTTCGAGTCTGTCGACGCCGCCGCCGAGTTCTGCGCCTCGTGGGCCGACCGCCGCTCGGAGCTGCCCTACGACATCGACGGCGTCGTGGTGAAAGTCGACGACTTCTCGCTGCAACGCCAGCTCGGCACCGTCGGCCGCGACCCACGCTGGGCGACCGCGTTCAAGCTGCCATCGGAGCAGGCCGTCACCCGCCTGAATGCGATCGAGGTCTCGGTCGGGCGCACGGGCGTGCTCACCCCTTTCGCCGTCCTGGAGCCGGTGATTGTCGGCGGCGTGCAGGTGCGCATGGCGACGCTACACAACGAGGACCAGATTCGCGAGAAGGACATCCGCAAGGGCGACCACGTGATCGTGCAGCGAGCCGGCGAGGTGATCCCGCAGGTCGTCGGGCCGGTGCTCTCGCGTCGCAAGGGCCGCCCGCGCCGGTTCAAGATGCCGGCAGCCTGCCCCGTCTGCGGGACGCCTGTCGAGCGCGACCCGGAAGAAGCCGCCACCCGCTGCCCCAACCGCGATTGCCCGGTGAAGCTCTCACGAGGGCTGGAGCACTACACCTCCCGCGGTGCGCTGGACATCGAGGGCTTCGGCGAGAAGCTCTCGCATCGGCTGGTCAAGCTCGGCATCATCACCTCGCTGCCCGACCTCTACGCCCTCCCCGACCGCCGCGAGGAGCTGCTGGAACTCGACGGACTCGGCGACAAGAGCCTTGACCGGCTGTTCGCGAACATCGAGGGCAGCAAGCAGCAGCCGCTGCGTCGCCTGCTCGTCGCGCTCGGCATCCACCACATCGGCAGCGAGACCGCGCAGGCGCTCGCGGTCTACTTCGGCTCGATGGACGCCCTGCGCAAGGCCACGCGGGAGGAGATCGAGGCGATCGACGACATCGGCCCGATCGTCGCCGAGGCGGTCTACGAGTACCTCCACGACGACCAGTACGGTGCGATGATCGACCGGCTCGCCGAAGCCGGCGTGCGCATGACCGACGAGCAGGCTGCGGCGGGCGGCGCGCTCGACGGCGAGGCGTTCGTCGTCACCGGCGCGCTCGACCGCTGGTCGCGCAACGAGGCGGAGGCCCTGATCAAGCAGCTCGGCGGCCGCGTCGGCGCTGCGGTGACGAAGAACACGACCTACCTCGTCGCCGGTGCGGGCGGCGGCCGCAAGCGCGCCCGCGCGGAGGAACTCGAGACGCCGATCCTCTCGGAGGACGAGTTCGCGACCCTGCTGACAGAGCGCGGCTGGGAGGATTCCTAGCCTCGTTTTTCAGATACGATGGCCACCAGGGAGCGACTTAACGCGATGGCGACAGATACCCGCAGCGACGTCGATCGGTTCCGCGAATACCTCCAGGAGGAGGTCGACGGGATATTCATCTACGAGACCCTCGAAAGCCTCGAAGAAGACGATGAGCTGCGGAGCATCTACGGCAAGCTGATCGTCACCGAACAGAAGCACCGCGACCTCTGGCGCGAGCAGCTCCGCAACGTCGACGCGGACGACACGCCCGACCCGCCCAGCAGGCGCGCCCGCGCCCTGATGTGGCTCGCCCGCCGCTTCGGAGCAGCCCTTGTACTGCCGATCGTGCGCAGCTTCGAGATGGACGCGACCGGCATGTACATCGGCGAACCAGCAGCCGAGGCCGCCGGGCTGCCGGCCGATGAGGCATCACACGCGCGCGTCTTCGGTGCGCTCTCGGGCACCCCGGGCGGCGTCTCCGGGTCGGTGATCGGTCACTTGGAACTGCGCCACCGCGCGCTCGGTGGCGGCAACGCCCTGCGCGCCTCGGTGCTCGGCGCGAACGATGGGCTCGTCTCCAACTTCGCGCTGGTGATGGGCGTCGTCGGTGCGAACCCCGGACAGGCGACGGTCGTGCTGGTCGGCGTCGCCGGACTGCTCGCGGGCGCATTCTCGATGGCTCTCGGTGAGTGGGTCTCCGTCACCTCCTCCCGCGAGGCAGCCGAGGCGCAGCTCGAGATCGAGCGCCAGGAGATCGAGCTCATGCCGGAGGCCGAGCAGGAAGAGCTCGCCCTGATCTACCAGGCAAAAGGGCTGCCGGAAGCCCAGGCGCAGGCACTCGCCGCACAGATCATGTCCGACCCGGACACAGCGCTCAGCACGCTGGCCCGCGAAGAGCTGGGACTGGTGCCAGAGGATCTCGGCTCGCCGTGGACGGCGGCGATCGCCTCATTCCTGCTCTTCTCGATCGGCGCGGTCCTGCCCGTCCTCCCCTTCCTCGTCAGCGGGGCGAACGAGGCGGTTTTCGTCAGCGCCGCACTCTCGGCCCTCGGCCTCTTCGCACTCGGCGCGAGCATCACACTGCTCACCGGCCGCAGCGCCCGATACTCCGGGATGCGGCAGGTACTACTGGGCCTCGCCGCGGCAGCGATCACCTTCGGCATCGGCACCGTGGTCGGGAACGTTGCAGGCATCTAGGCTCGGATCCGGCCCGATCGCCATCCCCGCTTGTAGCCCTAACCGCCCAACCGTATACTCCGCGTTGCAGTAACTTCCCCTTCGCGTCGAGTCCGGCGCGGCTGCATTCCCCTCTCCCCGCGGCGGCCCGAACCTCCCCCGAGGTACCACACCCTTGTTCAATCCCCTCTCATCGTTCCTGGGGATGTTCTCGCACGACATCGCCATCGACCTGGGCACCGCGAACACCCTGGTGATGGTGCGCGGGCGTGGCATCGTGATCGACGAGCCGTCCGTGGTGGCGATCGACCGAGTCTCGAAGCAGATCCTCGCGATCGGCAACGACGCGAAGCGCATGGTCGGCCGCACACCCTCATCGATCGTCGCCGTGCGACCGCTGCGCGACGGGGTGATCTCCGACTTCGCCGTCACCGAGCGCATGCTCCAGCACTTCATCCGCTCGGTGCATGAGCGCTTCGGCCTGGGCATTCCGAAGCCGCGCGTGGTGGTCGGGATCCCGTCCGGGGCCACCGAGGTGGAGAAGCGGGCCGTCCACGACGCTGCGATCGCGGCCGGGGCGCGCTCCGTTTACCTGATCGAAGAGCCGATGGCCGCCACGATCGGCGCCGGTCTGCCGGTGATGAATCCCGCCGGGTCGATGATTGTCGACATCGGGGGCGGCACCACGGAGGTGGCCGTGATCGCGCTCGGCGGCATCGTCGTCTCGAACTCCGTGCGCGCGGCTGGCGATGCGATGGACCATGCCATCTCCAGCTACGCCCGCCAGGTGCACAACATGCTGATCGGCGAACGCACCGCCGAGGCGGTGAAGATCGAGGCCGGCTCCGCCTACCCGCTGGATGAGGAAGGCAGCGTCGATCTGCGCGGTCGCGACCTCGCCACCGGCCTACCGAAGGCGGTCGAGGTCTCCACGGTCGAGATCCGCGACGCACTCTCACCAGTCACCAACGAGATCGTGCGCTCCGTGCGGGCGGCGATCGAGATCACCCCGCCTGAGCTCGTCGCCGACCTGATGATGCACGGCATCGCGGTGGCCGGTGGCGGCGCGCTGCTGCGCGGGCTCGACCGCCGCATCGCCACCGACACCCGCTTCCCCGTCTACGTGACTGAGAGCCCTCTGCGCGCCGTCGTCCGTGGCTGCGGCGAGGCGCTCGAGGAGGCCGCGACGCTGGAGAAGGTGCAGTCGGCCGTCGCGTCCCGCCGCCCACCTCGGCAGGCCATCCGGTAGTGCCGATGCGAGCGGGGGAGTCGCCGAGGAGTGCCTCAACCACATGATGGGTCGAGCGACGGGAAGCTGAGGGAGGGTCGGAGATGGTCGACACCCGCAGCCTTGCCCGCCTCAGCGTCTTCGCCATCGTCGCGGTGCTCCTGCTGCTGCTCTCATCGCTCTCATTCACCGGCAACCTCGAACAACGCGTCGCGAGCTTCGTCTATCCGGCGACCGCCGCGATCCGCGACGCCACGCGCCCGATCGCCGATGTGCTGCTGAACGCCGGGCAGGTCAGCGAACTGAGTGCCGAGAACGCACAACTGCGAAGTGACCTCGCACGCGTCGAGGCGGAAGCCGCCGCGCTTCGCGAATCCGCCGTTGCCGGCCAACAGGTCGAATCACTGCTCGCCGCGGTTGGGGAGCAGGCGAACCGCTTCCTCCCAGCCTCGGTCATGCTGCGCGACCCGACACCCGCTCGCGACGAGCTGGTCGTCGATCGTGGGAGAGCGGATGGCGTCGCGATCGGCCAGCCGGTGCTCGGAGCGGGTGCCACGCTGATCGGGATCGTCGTGGCGGTCGATGCGCACTCATCATCCGTACGACTACTCACGGACAGCGCATCGGCCGTGACGGCGGTGGTGCAGGAATCCCGTGTACCGGGTGCCTTGGCAGGCGACGACGGCGGCCTCGTGCTGGAGTTCATCCCCGTGGCCACACCGATCAGCGAGGGCGACCTGATCCTCACCTCCGCACTCGGCGGGCGGCTGCCGGGCGGGCTGGTGATCGGGCGCATCGCCTCGGTCGAGGCGCCCGGGCAGCAGCTCTTCGCGACCGTGCGGGTCGAGCCGTTGACCGACTACGCACGGATCGAACGCGTGCTGATCCTCACCGACCCGGTAGCCGTCACAGCGACGAGCGAGGAGCCGGTCCGATGAACCGAGGCGCCGCAACCCTGGCTGTGCTCGCGTTGATCGCCTCGCTGTTGCAACTGGGCGCTGTGCCGGCGCTCTTCCTCGGCAGCGTCGCCGCCCCGCTGCTGCCGGTCGCGCTGATCGCGGCGTGGACGATGGCCCGAGGCGAGCGCGAAGTGTGGCCGGCCCTGCTCGTCGTGGCCACCGTGCTCGGTGTCGCCTCCAGTGAGCGCGTCGGCTGGTTCCTGCTCGCGCTCCTTCCGGCAGCCGGGCTCAGTGCGGTGATCGCCGCAACGCTCGTCAGCCGACGGCTTGCCTTTGCACCTGCGGCCGCCGGACTCGGCGCACTCGCGTACCTCGCAGTGCTTGCAACCACCGGCGGTGGCCTCGACCGGCTGCCCGCGATGAGTGGGGCGATCGCTGCCGCCGGAGCGTGGACGGCGCTGGTGGCGGCCGTCTTCGCGCTCGTGCTCTGGCGGTTGCAGCCCCGCCCGGGCGGGCTGTTCGAGTGAGTTGCCGGCCACGATGACGCGTTGGGGCCGTCTCGCCCTCCTCCAGGTCGTGACGGTTGCCGTCTTCGCCCTGTTCGCGGTGCAACTGGTGCGCATCCAGCTCAGCGACGAAGCCTTCGGGCCGGCGGGTAGTGCTACCGCCGTACGCTCGATCTCCGTCGAGGCCCCTCGCGGCCTGATTTTCGATCGCAACGGCGTACCGCTCGCCCGCAACGTCCCCCGCTTCTCAATCGTCGCAGTCCCGGCCCGCCTGCCCGCCGAGCCGGACGATCGTCGCGCCGCCCTGCTGGCGCTCGAGCGAGAGACCGGCATCGCGCTGCGCACCATCGAGGACGCCGTGACCGCCGGGCTCGCCTCCTCCGACCCCTTCCGCGCGGTCGTACTGCGTACCGGGCTCAGCGCGGAACAGGCGATCGCGATGCGGGCCGCGCTGGCTTCGCTGTCGGGCGTGACCGTCGAGGCGCGGGCGGTCCGCGAGTACAGCAGCGGCGACCTTCTGCCCCGCATCCTCGGCTACATGGGCGCGATCGGCGTCGAGGACGTCGATTCCTACCTCGACGCGGGCTACCCGCTCGATGCCCGTGTCGGCCGCACCGGCATCGAGCAGCAGCTCGAGGCGGCGCTACGAGGTCAGCCGGGCCGTCGGCTGGTCGTCACCGATCCCACCGGGCAGGAGCTACGGGCGTTGGGCGGGGTCGCGGCGCAGCCGGGCGCCGACCTCACCCTCTCGATCGACCTCGCACTGCAGAGCGTGGCAATGGAGGCGCTCACCCGCGGCATCGCTGATGGGCTGACGCAGGTCGAAGACGACCCCGACACGACCGCTGCGGGCGCGGTGGTGGTGATCGATGTACGCAGCGGTGAGCTGCTCGCGCTCGTCTCCCTGCCCTCGTACGACATCGACGTGTTCGCCGACCCGAGCCGAGGCGACGAGTTGCAGCAGGTGCTCAACGACCCATCGCGCCCGCTCGTCCAGCGCTCCTACATGGAGGTGCGTCCGCCCGGCTCCACGTTCAAGACCGTGACCGGGATGGCGGCGCTGCAAGAGGGGGTCGCGACGCCGGAGACGCGCATCACCAGCCGCGGCTCCATCTCCGTGCAGGACGAGTTCAATCCTGACAAGCAGTACATCTTCCGCGACTGGGCGGTGCTCGGGACGCTCGACTTCTACGGCGGCATCGCGATGTCGTCCGACATCTACTACTACTACCTCTCCGGCGGCTACGTGAGTAACGGCGAGCGCGTCTTCGAGGGGCTGGGTCCCGACCGCCTGGCCAGCTATGCGCGCGCCGCCGGCTTCGGCGAGACGACCGGCCTCGATCTGCCCGGCGAAGCGACCGGCACCGTGCCCGACCCCGCGTGGAAGAGCGAGGTGATTGAGCAGCCGTGGGTGCTCGGCGACACCTACACCTTCGGCATCGGACAGGGCTATCTCGCCGTCACCCCACTGCAGATGGCCGTCGCCACTGCGGCGATCGCCAACGGTGGCGACGTTCTAGCACCGCAGATCGTGCACGCCATCAGCGATGGCCACACGACCGCACGCACTGCGCCTGAGACCGTTGCCCGACTGCCCGTCGATGACGAACACATCGCCGTGATGCGCGAAGCGATGAGGCAGGCTGCCGCAGCCGGCGGCACGGCCGCACCGGGCCAGCCAGCCGGGACGACTATCGGCGGCAAGACCGGGACAGCCGAGTTCGGGATACGCAACGCGGACGGCGAATTCCCCACCCACGGCTGGTTCATCGGCTTCGCACCGTGCGACGAACCGGAGATCGCGGTTGTCGTCTTCATCCACCACGGCGTCGGCTCGACGAACGCCGCACCGGTCGCACGCGAGATCTTCGAGGCCTACGCGAGCGGGATTGCGACGGTGGCGGAGCGATGATCGATCGTGCGGTCGGCCGCAGTGACCGCTGGCTGCTAGCCTCCGTGCTCGTGCTCGCGCCGTTCGGCGTGCTGATGGTGCAGTCGGCGACGGGCTCCTCGCTCACTGCGCCGGACGCGATCACCTCGCAGGCGCTGCGTCAGCTCGCAATCATCGTCGCCGGCATCGCCGCAATGCTGCTGACCGCGAGGATCGACTACCGCATACTACAGCGGCTAGCCGTCCCGATCTACGGGAGCGCGCTGGCCCTGCTGGGCGTCGTGCTGTTGCTGGGCGTCGCGCAGTTCGGCGCGCAACGCTGGATCGGCGTCGGTGGCGCGACGGTGCAACCGTCCGAACTCGCGAAGCTGGCGCTGATCCTGACCACGGCGGCCTACCTCGCCGACCGACCGGCCCACACTCGACCGCTGTTCACGGCACTCATGCTGCTCGGCGCACCGCTCGCGATGATCGTTGTGCAGCCGGACACGGGTACGGCGCTCGTGCTCAGCGGCGCATGGCTCGGCATCGTGATCGCGTGGGGCGCACCGTGGCGCGTGCTCGGCACGATGCTGGCAGTCGCGGCAGCGCTCGCCCCACTGCTCTTCGCGGTCGCCGTGCCCGGCTACCAACGCGAACGCATCGCCGTCTTCCTCGACCCTGCCCGCGACCCCCTCGGCAGCGGCTTCAACCTCCAGCAGGCGGAGGCGGCGCTGCGAGCGGGTGGGATGACCGGCCGAGGTCTGTTCGGCGCGGACTCCGCACTGACCTTCGTCAGCGCACGATCCAGCGACTTCATGCTCGCCCACATCGGCGAGGCGCTCGGCCTGCTTGGAGCGGCCGCCCTGCTGGCGATCTTCGCGCTGCTGATCTGGCGAGGCCTGAGCACCGCCCGCACCGCGCCGGACAGCTTCGGCAGATTGCTGGCGACAGGGCTCACGGTCGCGATCTTTACGCAGGCGGCGATCCACATCGCCGCCAACCTGCGCGCTCTCCCCACCACGGGTATCCCGCTGCCCTTCGTCTCGCAGGGCGGTTCCTCGCTGCTCGTGATGTGCGTTGCGGCCGGGCTGCTGCAGAGCATCGCATCGCATCGCACGCCCGATGCCCGCGACCGTTGGAGCGCCCGGCGCTGGCACTAGCGCCGCACTGCCCCCCGTATCTGCACCGCCACCTGCACAGTGCATGAAGAAGGGGCCTCGATGAGGCCCCTTCTTCTGTCTTCGCTGCGATGAGCGCTACGGCGTGAGCACCGGCTCCGGCTCATCCGGCTCGGCCTCTTCTTCCTCGGCCACGGTAGTCTCCGGCGCCTCGATGCGCGTGATCACCAGCTCCTCGTCGATGTAGTCGAGGTGTACCGCGTCACCCTCGCCGTAGTCGCCCCCAAGCAACGCGTCCGAGAGGCTGTCCTCAATCACGGTCTGAATCGTGCGCCGCAACGGACGAGCACCAAAGACCGGATCCCAGCCCTTGTCGGCCAAGTGGTCGAGCACCGCGTCGGTGACCTCGATCGTGATCTCCTTCTGACTCAGGTTGGTCCGCACGTCCGCAAGCTGCAGGTCAACGATGCGGCGGATGTGCTCCATCTGCAGCGCGTGGAAGACGACCGACTGGTCGAGGCGGTTCAGGAACTCCGGCCGGAAGACGCGCTTCGTCTCCTCGTTGACCTTGTCCCTCATCCGCTCGTACTGCTGCTCGGCGGTCTTCAGCTCGTCCTGGGCGACGGCGAAACCGAACCTAGAGTCCTTGCGGATCAAGTCGGAACCGACGTTCGAGGTCATGATGATCAGCGTGTTCCGGAAGTCGACACGGCGGCCCTTGGCGTCCGAGAGGTGCCCGTCGTCGAAGATCTGCAGCAGCATGTTGAAGATGTCCGGGTGTGCCTTCTCGATCTCATCGAGAAGGATCAGGCTGTAGCTGTGCCGCCGGACGTGGTCC
>DASCRM010000102.1:0-8606 GCA_034406555.1 Dehalococcoidia bacterium
GGAACAGATGGGCGAACCGCGCGACCTCACCTTCTCGCGTGGGCGCACCTTCACCCCAAATTCCCACTACGCCCTGCAGGCCTCCGAATTCGCCTACAAGCACGGCCAGCACTCGGACGCCTTCCACCGATCCCTCTTCAAGGCCAACTTCACCGACTTCGAGAACATCGGCGAGATCGACGTGCTCGCCCGCATCGCCTCCGAGCATGAGATGGACGGCGAGCAGTTGCGGCAGGCGCTGACCAACGGCGACTACCGCGAGACCGTCGACGAGCAGATCGAATGGGCGCGCCAGGTCGGCGTCACCGGCATTCCGACCTTCATCTTCGACTACAAGTACGCGATCGTCGGCGCGCAGGAGTACGAGGCCTTCGAGCGTGTGCTCGGCACCATCGCCTCCGAGGGCTCCGGCGAACGCACCGACGCGGCCGCGCCGCCCCACCCGGCGGCGGAGCAGCCACCCACGTCCGACACCCCCGCGAAGGACCCCGACTGGGCGATCTAGCCCGGCCGGGCCGGAAGGGCCTGCCGTGGGGAGCGCACCCGACGACACCGCCGCGAGGTTCTGCGACCAGCTCCGGCGCGGGCTGGACGACTTCGAACACGCCCTCCAACAGGTGCCCGGCGACCGCCTCTACGTCGCCCCGCCACCCTCAGAGGGCGATGGCTCGCTCGGCGGCTGGCCCGCAGCGCGGCACGTCTTCCACCTGGACTACTACGAGCACAACATCCCGATCCCGATCCTGCACACTTGGCTCGACGAGCCCTACCCCCACTACGAGCGCCCGGACGAGGACTCCGCATGGGCGAACGCCCGCGACATCCAGCACACGCTCGACAGCCTGCGCCGCGCCCGCGAGTGGCAGATCGAGTTGATCGAGCGCGTCCAGCCATCGATGTGGGACCAGACGCACGAACTCGGTCGCTGGGGTCACGTCAGCCTGCGCTGGGTCACCACCAAGACCGTCCAGCACACGCACGAACACATCAACGACATGCTGAAGCTCGCCCTCTTCTGGGACCAGTGGGAGTCCGAGGCGAAGCAGGCCTAATCCTCCCGAGTCTGCGGCTCCCTTCACCCGCCAGCCGCAGGACGATCGGCCCTGTAGACACACGCCCGCGACGCGCACATTGCCTACGACAGTGACTCCCGTGCTTCGACAATGCGGCGGCCGCTGAGGCTCGATGCACGACGGACGAGGCAGCCCTGTGGACGTTCAGACAAGCCGGGATCGCCGACCACGATGCCGTTATCGAGCTCTGTGCAGAGGCCGGTCTGGGTCGCACCACCGAGGCGGAATGGGACGCCCTGGTCAGCGGCCCATCATCGGTCGTGCTGCTGGCTGAATCCGACGGACTCGCAGGCACGGCGGTCGCCACCTTCGACGGCTGGCGCGCGTAATATCTACCGCGTCGCCGTCACGCCGGAATGCCAGAGCATGGGCCTCGCATGCGAGCTGATGGACGAGGCGGAAAAGCACCTCGCCGTCGCCGGTGCGCAGCGCATCTACCTGATGGTGAACGAGGCTAACACCGCCGGCATCGGCCCCGCCGCGCACACCGGGTACCTGCCGGAAGGCGACGTCATGATGGTGAAAGAGACGGCCACGCTAGGTCGTCGCCGCAAGGAACTGCTCGCCATCGGCTGAGGTGGGAGCGGGACGCTCGGCGTCTGCAACTACATCAACGAACGCCCACCCGGGCTGCTCACAGCGAACACTAACTTCGCCCGGCCCGATCCAATCCGGCCCAGTTCCATCCAATGGGGGTGCAGGGGGCGAAGCCCCCGCGTCTATGGGCGGGTGGGCGGATCTTCTGTCCCACTGGTCTCAGGCCTGAACAGCCCAGGCGAAGCCCGCTAACAGCCAAGCTTATCCGCCAGATCGAGGAACCCGTCCGCGACCACATCGAAGGCCGGGTCCGGCGTCAGGTCGGACTGCCGGTCCGGCCCCAACTCATCCGGCCGTGGAATGAACGCGGCTCGCAGCCCGACGCCCATCGCCGCCTTCAGGTCGCCCTGATGCGCAGCGACCATCATCACTTCCTGCGGCTCCAGTCTCAGAATCTCGACCGCGCGCTCGTAGCACTGAGGCTCCGGCTTGAACGCCCCGGTCAGCTCCGCCGAGAGCACACTGTCCCAGTGCAGACCGCCGTGCTTCGCCATGTTCACCAGCAAGGCGACGTTGCCGTTCGAGAGTGTCGAGACGATGAACTTCGTGCGCAGCCGGTCGAGCCCGGCCGCACTGTCCGGCCACGGATCGAGGCGATGCCAGATACGGTTGAAGTGGTCGACCTCCGCCTCGGTTAGCCCCTCGATGCCCCGTTCCTCGAGCAGCGCGTCGAGCTTGCGGCGATGCAGTTCATCCACCGTCATCGACGGCAACTCTCCATCACGCACGCGGCGCATGCCGCCCATGTAGCCATCGAACCGCCAGTCGTCGACGAAGCTTCCCCAGTCGGTCTCGAAGCCCTTCGCGGCGCTTAGTCGCTCGCCCTCGGCAATCACCGACGCGCGCCAGTTCGTCACCGTCCCGAACACATCGAAAGTCAGCGCCTTCACGCCAGCCAGTGCATCGCTCGTCATCGCAGCCCCCTCACCCTATGAACCCGCTAGCTACCTCGACGGCCTTGCGGATCGCCGCCTCCACAGTCTCGGGGTCGCCGTTGGGGATGTCGTGCCCCGTCCCGGTGACCGGGATCAGCGTGCTCCGCGGCACCGAAGCCGCCAGTGCAGTGTGCCCCTCGATCCGCTCAGTCTGCATTGCGTCCTCGCTGGCGGGCGCTACGCCTTCGATCGACGGCGCGTCGACATTCGTGAGCTCCACCAGCGGAATGTCGGCCAGCGGTGGGACGGCAGCGACCTCGGCGGCGCTATCGAGAAAGCTCTCATACTCCGCCCGCCCACCCGCCGAGGTGGCTGCGAAGAAGTCCGCGATGCCACCCAACATCAGCTCGTACTCGCTCGCAGTCACGGCTTCCTGAAACCGCGTCTCCTGGTCGGCGAAACTCGGATCGACCAGCACCAGTCTCGCGACCTCCTGCGGGTAGCGACGCGCGAAGTACTGCATGTGCAGGCCGCCGAGCGAGTGGCCGACCAGCACGTGTGGCGGTTCGACGCCCGCCTCAGCGAGCAGCGCCCTCAGCTCCTCAACCACCCGTGAGGCTACGCACGGAAGCGCGCCCGGCTCGCTACCACCGAGGCCCGCGCGGTCGTACGCGAAGACGTGATGGTCCCGCAACGTCGTCAGCACCCGTGTCCATGCGTCACCCGTGGCCCCCATCCCGGCATCGAATACGACGGCCGGACGCCCACTGCCGAGGTCCCTCGCGACCATCTCGCGGTCGCTCACGGAGTAGCGCTGGCGGCTCCCGAACGCCTCCACGACATTCCACTGCGGCCCCTCGACGCTGACGAGCCCGCCTTCATCCGGATCGCCCTCGTCGGAGCAGCCAATCAGCGACGCACCAAGCAGGCCGGCCGCGCCGCTCGCCGTCGAGTGGAGGAATCGTCGGCGCGAGAGGCGCTTCAACGCTCGAACGGCGTGTCCTGTCCCGGCCCAACGGGGATCTCGAAGGTGTTGAGCGTCATCGAGACCGCCGTGTAGTAGCCGATCACTGCCGTGATCTCCATCAGCCCCTGCTCGCCGAACGCCTCCACCGCCAACGCGTAGAGCTCCTCCGTGAGCCCGTGTTCAACGTGGAGCGCCATGCAGATGTCGTACAGCAACGGCTGCGGCTGCGGCGCGTCGTCCGGCCGCTGTTCCGCCATCACGGAGTCGAGTACGTCCTGCCCGATGCCGTACTGCACGGCCGCCGGCGCGTGAGCAGCCCACTCGACGTTCGAGCGCCAGAAGCGCCCCGTAATCGAGATCGCCAGTTCCACGATCCCACGATCCAGTGACGTACGCGTCCACAGCATCCCGCCCAGCCCTCGCAGCCGCTGTGAGAGCTCCGGGTTACGCAGCCATGGGTCGAAGGGCCCGCCCAGCGTCCCGTTCGGCTGTGCCGGGCGTCGGGAGACGAGTTGGTCGTAGCTCTCTCGCTGCTCCTCGGTCATGTCTTCGCGTGCGAGTACCGACAGCCGGCTCATGGAGACCCTCCCGAATGTATCTGCGCGTCACCCCGGCCATCGAGGCCAGGGAGCGCGGCGATAATAGCGCCTGCTAGCGTTCGATGCGGATGACGCCCTCGTCGCCATCGACGGCGAACAGCGGTGTCCACGGCGGCGCGGTGGCATACGTCACCAGCACGTCACCGCGCTCCAGCCGGTCGATGTCATCGAGGCCGCGGATTACCCGCGCCGTACCGCGCACGACCCCCGGGCTCGCCGCCAGCCCACGCACCTCGCCGGGTTCGGACGGCTCCGCCTCGACAGGGCCGAAGAAGTCGATCATCTGCTCGATCATGACTACTTCACCTTCCCCGATCGTGTTCGGCGGCAGCGTCTGGAGCCATCGCTCGCGCTCTGCTCGACGCTCGGTGACGCGTTGCTGATAGCGCACGCCAGGGTCGGAGGCGGCGTCGTGCAGTTCGGTGACGAAGACGTAGAACACGTCCTCCGGCGCATCGACCGTGCCCTGCTCGACGAGCCGCGCACCGATCGCGAGGCAGGGCACACGCTGTGCTGAGAACCCTCGCTGATCGATATGGTAATTGTGATCCTCCAGCAGAATCGTGTACTGCTGGCCGATCCGCTGGGCCTCCAGGAACTCCGCGAACTTCTCATCATCGTTCAGTCGCCGCTGCGCCTCCTCCGTCCGCGCCTCGCGCTTCTCTGCCGTGCGCGCGTGCAGCGCGGCCGAGCTCCGAGAACGACTCGTTGCGATGCCCGTAGACATCGAGATAGCCGTTGAACAGCGTTCGGAACTCCGCTCCACCCTCGGCTGTATCGAGCCCAGCAACGAAGTCTGACGATGCACCCTCGCGCAACAGCTCCGCCACTGCCGGACGCGCGAGGGTCTCTCGCGAGAGCTGCCAGAGCATTCCCGCTGACTCCAGCGACTTCTGCGGCATCCCCCCGATCGCCTCGCTGACGATCTGCGCGCCGGCGGCGCCGAACTCGGCGGCACAGAGCGCTCCAAGTGGCGCGCGGGCTCCAGCCGCGCGACGAAACGAAAGACTGTGCAGCTCGCCGAGGCGGCGAGAGAGTGCTCCTAGCTCTTCGAACCGTGACATCAATTCAGGTAACGACTCCTCGTCCGACGCCCACCGCTGGAGCGCATTGAAGATCGCCTCGACCTCCGGGCGAAACTGTTGTTCCCGCAGCTCGACCAACCTGCCGAGGTTCTCCGCCGCGTCGCGCTCCGCGACCGTTCCGAGATATTCGATCTCACCTGCGTCAAAGGGCAGCGGCCGGCCGAAGGCGTAGCCGTTTGCGAAAATGCGCTCGACGCCCTGAGGCCGTCCGATGCTAGCGGCACCGTCCCCCATCCCACCCGCTTTGAACCGCAAAAAGTCCTGCCCAGCGGCGTTAGCGGCGTTGGCTGATGCATCTGGTCCCAGCGCCATCCGCCCTTCGCCATCTCCGCATCGGGCCAGTCGACGGGAAAGGGCGTGCCATCCGGGCACTCGTACTCAACGTGCAGTGTCATCCTGTCCCTCTCGACCTCGCCTACTCGACGGTAGCGGATGGTAGTAGTCGTTGCCCGCGTCGCGCCACGCCGTCACCATCTCGCGGAACGGATCGCCGAACGGGTCCTGCCCCACCATCCGCATCGTCCCGCGCCGGATCATGAAGTCGTGCGGCGCCAAGTCGCCGCCGCGAGTGAAGTGCCGCGCGGCCGCCTCGCCTCGCCCCTCGCGCCACAGCCAGTTGCCGAGGCCAAAGTGGGCGCGAGCGAACTGGTCGTCGGCGCTGGGCAGCGACTGCAACGCACGCACCTCCGAGGGTGATTTCGCCTCGAGGTCGCCGCGCACCCAGTCGCGCAGCAGCTGCATCTGGTCGTCGGTCGAAACATTGGCGTAGTTGCCGCCCGCCTCCGTGGTGAACGCGATATCGTTCGGCCGCACGATGCGGCCCTGTTCGTCGATCCAGACCACCGTCGGCACGTTCACCATGTTGTAGCGGTCGGCCAGCACACGATCCGTGTCGATCAGGCTGGGATGCGCCGGTGAGGCGACATCGATGTACTCGCGCACATCCTCCGCGTCACGCTCGATCGCGACTGTGATCACGACGAAGCCCTCGTCCTTCAGCTCCTCGTAGATCGCCTGCCACCCGGGCAGGTCATGCCGGCAGCCTCACCACGAGGCGTACGCCACCAGCAGCACCTTCTTACCTCGATGATCGGAGAGCGAGTGCGGTTCGCCATCGAGGTCAGGCACCGTGAAGTCCGGCGCGTAGAGCAGCTCCAACTCCCGCGAGCGCTCGCACGCCGAGACACCGAGATAGGCGGCGTGCTCCGTCTCATCGAGCGCGATCGGCCGGTCGATCAACGTCGCCAGCCCCACTAGGTCGACCCCGGCGTCCGTCACCAGATCCGTGTCGGGCGGCACCGGGTAGCAGACGGGGCCCAGGCAAAACCCCTCCTCCTGCAGCTCCCATCCGAGCGCTCGCTCGACGCCCTCGACCGAGAGCCGCACCGGGCCGCCGTCGGTCGACGCATCGACCTCAACAGCAGAGCCCTCGCCAAGAATCGTGAACGCAGTCATCGCAGCCCCCTCGAAAGTCCGCCAGCCGCAGACCGACGCCCAGCATAGTGGCTGATCAGCCAGCGAAGGCGCGAGGGCCGAGCGACCGCAGCTCCGCATCCTCCACCCCGGCAGCGCGAAGCGCGGCTCCGGCTCCAATCGGGGGTGCAGAGGGCGAAGCCCCCGCTTCCAAAGAGCGGGTGGGCGGGTTCCATCCAGAACACACAGCGCGGCGCAGCCGCGTCCGTCCCGCTAGCCCAGCAGCTCGTCCAGCGAGAACGTCCCCGCGCCGAGCAGCACGAGCGCCACGCTGGCGAAGGCGAGCACGATCGTCAGCTCGTAGCCCTGTGCGCTCTCGGAACCCTGGAACGGCGCGCCGATCTTGTACTTCTCGGCCCACGTCGCCACCAGCATGTTTGCAGCCAGCAGAATCGCCACCCAGTGCGTAAAGAGACCAGCGAGGAGCAGCAAGCCTCCGACGAGTTCGAACGTCGCCACCATCCGCGCGTTCAGTTGCGGGAACGGGATGCCCAGGCTCTCCATCCAGCGGCCCGTGTGGCCGATCCCTCGTCTCCACTTCCCCCACCCGGAATGCGCGAAGACGATGCCCAGCGCGATGCGCAGCGGCAACCCGCCCCATTCGAGCGTCGATGTGCCGAACGGCTCCGTGAGCAGATCCATCAGCGACACCCCTCGGCCGGCCGCCTGTCAGGCGGGCAGGCTACGCGGGGCGGCGGGGCAGTTCGACGACAGCGGTGCCCTGTACCGGGCGTTCGCCCCGCTCGTTCTCCATGTAGACATCAAGCTTAACGCGAGGCCCCTCATCGTCATCGGTGGTGTCGGTCACAAGCGCCTGCAGCGTCAGCACATCGTTGTGATGCACCGGGCGGCGGAAACTCACGTCTAGCGAGTGCATGCGCCCTTCCATGCCCGCCCAGTCGGTGACCAGACGGCTCATCATCGAAAAGCTCATGTTGCCGGGGATAATCGGCGAGTCCAGCCCGACCGACTTCGCCCCCTCTTTGCTCTCGAAACGCCCGTCGCTCGGCCCCCGGCGGGTGCCCTTGGTATCGCTGGCGGCGGCGGTCAGCGTGAAGAACGTCTGCACGTCCTCGGAGGTCGGCGTCTGCACTTCCTCGAATTCGTCGCCGATGTCTACAGCGTCGAAGTATCGCTGCTCCACGTCAGACCTCCCGGTAGACCTGCGACGACTCCGTCGCAGCGACGGTCACGCCGTCCTCGTTCACGTAATCGGTACGGCGCACCTCGAACACCATCGTGCCGCTGCGGCCGGTCTTCGGGTAGACCCCCTTCACGGACGTCTTCGCCGTGATCGTGTCGCCCGAGTGGATCGGTGCGTAGACCTCCAGCCGAGACCCCGCGAAGAACGAGGTGTTCCCGAACTTCACCTTGGCGTCCTGCCCGCCGCGACCGAAGTTCAGCGCCGACATCAGACCCGGCGGAGCGATGATCCCCCCGTACGGCCCGGCCTTCGCCGCCGCTTCGTCCGTGTAGAGCGGGTTCGTCTCGCTCAACGCCTTGCAGTAGTTCGCGACGATCTCCGCCGTGACCTCCAGCGAGCCGAGCTCGAACTCGACCCCGACCACGCTCTTGTCGTACTCGAATTGGACGTCGTTCTCGGACGTCATGCGCCTCCCCCTCCCGTGGCGGTATCCGCCTCGACAGTCTCTTCCAAGGTGACGGCTGTGAACTCGCCACCCTTCAGTTCCTCCACCAGCGCCTCAATCGAGGTCACCGGCCGCTGGAACGCGGTCAGGCAGCGCCCGATCGCGTTCACAAAGTGCGCGTCGCTGCCACCGACAAGGCCGAGGCCATGCTCCTGGGCGAGTGCGAGTGCGCGACCATTCTCATCGTCGTTGCTGCCTCCGTTGAGCTGCTCTACCGCCGTCACATGCTCCAGCGAAACACCGCGCTCCACGACGTGTTCCGCGAGCCCGATGCGTGCGCGCCCAGCG
>DASCRM010000103.1:0-17923 GCA_034406555.1 Dehalococcoidia bacterium
CCAACCTCCAGCCGCGACACTACTTCAGCAGCGCCTCGAGCTTGCGACCGACCTCAACCGGATCGCCCGGCGGCATGTAGAGCATCTGCACGTCTGCGCCGAGATCCGAGCGTTCCTGCAACTGCTCGTGCACCGACTCGGCCGGGCCGATCGCCTGGATCTCGCGCACCATCTCGTCGGAGATCGCCGCGATCGCACCCTCGCGGTCGCGCTCCGCCCATGCCGCGCGCGAGGCCTCGACCTCCGCCTCGAACCCGTTGCGGGCCAGCATCTGCCAGTAGAACGTGCCCATGCGGTTGATGTAGTGGAACAGCGGCTGACGCGCGGACTCCCACGTCTGCTCGTCGTTGTCGCCATCGAGCACGAAGGTGTGTGTCTGCGCCTCGATCGTCAGATCGTCCACCGAACGGCCCGCCTTTGCCGCGCCCTCCGCCATCTGGTCGCGCAGATCGCCGAAGCGCGACTTCGGCCAGTGGATCGGGATGATCCCGTCCGCCACCTCGCCCGTCTGCCTCACCGACCGAGGCGTGATGCCGGCGATGTAGACCGGGATCTTGGTGCGCGGGCGGTCGTACTCCAGCTTGAAGCCGCGATCCATCTGGAAGATCTCGCCCTCGTAATGCAGTGGCTCGCCGGAGATCAGGATGTTGAAGATCTCCACGTACTCGCGCAGCCGTCGCAGCGGCTTCACGAACTTCACGCCGTGGAAGTGCTCGATCACGAACTCGCCGGACGAGCCCAGCCCCAGCACCATCCGCCCCTCCGAGAGCTGATCGAGGACGGCGAAGTCCTGCGCCAGCGCCGCCGGCGTGCGCGAGAAGTTGTTCAGGATCGACGAGACGATCTGAATCTTCGAGGTGTTCAGCGCCAGGATCGTGAACCACGGGATCGCGGACGTGCCCCACGCCTCACCGTCGGCGACGTGTTCGTAGCCGAGGTCCTCCGCGATCTGCACCTTCTCCAGCGTCGTCTTCCAGTCGCTCCCCATTGAAGCCCGAATGCCAAGCCGCATCGCCATCTCCTTTACGCGCGAGCGGCATCGTACCGCGCGTGGGCGCCAGCACGGAGGTGTAGTCGCGCGCCAGCCTCCGAATCACCCCCACGCTCGGCAGATTCAGGTCAGTCGAGCGTCAGTGCGGGATCAGGGAATTCCAGTCCCAGATCGGGGCTTCTCTCGACCGAAAGCGGCCACGCGTTAGCGACACTGGTCGCATCCCATACCGCCACGTGGCGCTGCAGCCGTCAGCGCAATAGGAGGTGGACGATGAACAAGGGACAGGCGATTGCGGACCTCTCGCTGGAGCTCACCGCAGTGATCACGATCGAGCGAGCCCAGGAGATCCTCGAGAAGGCGCTGGCGTCACCGGATTCAGCAAGAGCCCGATCATCGACGAAGGTGCGATGAACTCCCTGTTGCAGGCGATCGCTGCCGAAGGCGGCCCGATCCAGCAACTGGCGGAGCAGATCGCCGTCAACGGCCTGCTCGCCTCCGATGGGCTACCCACAGACCAGGACGCCGCATCGGTTCCCCCTCCCAGCGGCGGCAGCGCCCAACTCCTACCTGCCGCTCCGTCTCACTCCAGCTCTAGATCTCCAGAAGGCGGAGCGCGAGAGCGCAGCCTTCGCACATACAAGGCGCGGGTGGGTGGGCATTACCCAACGCTCTCAGGCCTCGGCACTCCCGACATCACGAAGCGTGGGCTGACCACCAACGTCACAGTCACGCGCAGCAAGACGGCCCGGCGATACACTTGAGGGCGTGACCGACTCCGCACCCTCTCGCCGCGCCGTCCTGCAGCAGGTTCGGGCGCTCCCGGAGCGCCCCGGCGTCTACCTGATGCGCAACGCGAACGGCGATGTCCTCTACATCGGCAAGGCGAAGCGACTGAAGGCCCGCGTGCGCTCCTACTTCGGCTCCTCGCGCAGCCTGGAAGCGAAAGTGCAGGTGCTTGCCGAACAGGTCGCCACCATCGATCACGTCGTCACCGACACGGAGGCCGAAGCGCTGCACCTCGAAGCCTCGCTCGTGAAGCGGCACCAGCCGATGTACAACGTGCGGCTGAAGGACGATAAGCATTACCCGTACCTGAAAATCGATGTGCAGCACCAGTGGCCCCGGGTCACGATCTCGCGCCGGGTGGAGACTGACGGTGCCCGCTACTTCGGCCCGTACGCCTCCGCCGGCTCGGTGCGCAGCGCGCTGGACGTGGTGAAGAAGCTCTTCCCTTGGCGGTCCTGCACCAAGCCGATCACCGGCACCGACCCCCGCCCCTGTCTCGATTACTACATCAAGCGCTGCATCGCGCCCTGCACCGCCTTCTGCACCGAAGAGGAATACCGAGGCGTGATCGACCAGACGATCCTCTTCCTCAACGGGCGTAGCGATGAGGTGCTCCGCCACGCTGAGCAGGAGATGCACGCCGCTGCTGAGGCGCTGGACTTCGAGCGCGCAGCGCTGCTGCGTGATCAGGCGGAGGCGATCGCGAAGGTGACAGAGCGCCAGCGGATGGCTACCACATCGCCGCTCGACGCCGACATCCTCGCGCTCGCCCGTGACGGCGACGAAGCCTGCGTGCAGGTCTTCTTCGTGCGCGGCACACAGGTCGCCGACACCGACTCCTTCATGCTCGACGGGACGCAGGACGCCAGCGACGCGGAAGTGCTCGGTGCCTTCCTCGCGCAGTTCTACGAGTCGGCGATCTACGTCCCTCGCAACGTGCTGCTCTCCGGCCAGCCCGCCGACCGCGACGACCTGCGCACGATGTTGCGCGACCGTCGCGCGGGCGCCGTCGACATCCGCGTGCCGGCTCGGGGCGAACTGCGCGCACTGGTCTCCACCGCGTCGGAGAACGCCCGCGAAGCGCTGGCGATGCACCACACGCGCTGGCTCGCCGACCGCGACAAGACCCACGCCGCCCTCTCCACGCTGCAGGACGAACTCGACCTCCCGGCCCTGCCGGTACGCATCGAGTGCTACGACATCTCCACGATCCAAGGCACCAACACCGTCGCCTCGATGGTCGTCTTCGACGACGGCAGCCCTCTCACCAGCGAATATCGCCGCTTCCGCATCAAGACCGTCGAGGGCCAGGACGACTTCGCCGCGATGCGCGAGGTGCTCGACCGCCGCTTCAAACGGATGGCCGCCACGCGCCGCGACACCCGCGATGCAGTCGCCGAGGCCGCGGACACCGCGAGCACCGAGTCGGCTGCCGCCTCGGCCGAGCCTGCAGCCGACGGCGACGCTGACGCCATGGACGCCGCCAACGGCAAGGACGGCAAGGACGACACCTCAACCTCGCCGTGGGACGCGGTACCGGACCTCGTAATCATCGACGGTGGCAAAGGGCAGCTCAGCGCGGCGCTCGACGTGATGCGCGACCTCGGCCTGAGCGACATCCCCGTCTGCGGGCTCGCCAAGCGCGAGGAAGAACTCTTCATGCAGGACATGGACGAGCCGGTGCGCCTGCCGCGTACCTCGCAGGCCCTCTACCTCGTCCAGCGCGCTCGGGACGAGGCACACCGCTTCGCGATCACCTACCACCGCAACATCCGCGGCAAGGCGGCGACCCGCTCCGTGCTCGATTCCATCTCCGGCGTCGGCCCCAAACGCAAGCGGGCGCTGCTACGCAAGTTCGGCTCCGTGATGGGCATCCGCGAGGCCTCGGTCGATGAGGTCGCCGCCACCGTCGGCTTCACGCGCCGCCTCGCTGAGACTGTGAAACGCTCGTTGTAGCTATCGGACAGGGACGCAGGTGACCAGCAACTCCACTGCCGCCTCCACACCTCCCCGCCGGGCGGTCGACCGCATGCTGGCGCTGATCGCGGAGCGCGTGAGCGACCCACGGGTACTCGCCGCAATGCGTGCGACGCCGCGACATGAGTTCGTCCGGCCCTCGGACCGCCACCGCGCGTACGAGGACGCCGCACTCTCGATCGGCGAGCGCCAGACGATCTCGCAGCCGCTGATCGTCGCGATCATGAGCGAGGCGCTGGAGCTCACTGGCAGCGAGCGCGTGCTCGAGGTCGGCACCGGATCCGGCTACCAGGCCGCCATCCTCGCCCGGCTCGCCGCCGAGGTCGTGAGCGTCGAGCGCATCGTCGCACTGCGCGAACGCGCCGCCGCGACGCTCGCTCGACTCGCGATCACGAACGTCCGCTGCCTCGCCGCCGGCGCGACGCTAGGTGCATCGCAGCACGCGCCGTACGACTCGATCATCGTCACCGCCGCCGCCCCCGATGCGCCGCAGGCGCTGCTCGATCAGCTGCGCGATGGCGGCCGCATGGTGGCGCCGATCGGGTCCCGCGACCAGCAGGAACTTGTCGTCCTCACCCGCACCGGCGATTCGTGCGACCGCCGCGTCCTCACCGCCTGTCGCTTCGTCCCGCTGTTCGGCGAGGGAGCGTTCGAGGATCGCTGATCGCCGCGCCCACACCGCCGGAGGGATGTCAAGAGGTGGGTCTGACACTCTCCCCCGCACGTCACATCGGCGAGGGGTAGACGGGTGTGTATACTTGCGCCCGCTGTGGCCACCGCGCGTGGCATCCACAGTGCGTAGCGGCGGGAGGCAGACGGTGGAAGACCGGGTAGACGGTTTCCTGCACTACATGTCTGCCGAGCGCGGTGCATCCAAGAACACCATCGACGCCTACCGCAACGACCTCAACGGTTTCAGCGGTTTCGCGATCGCCCAGACCAACAACGGCACGAACGGATCCAGCGGCTCGAACGGCCCCAGCAGCGGCGTAGTCATCGACTGGAAAATCGACCGCACGCTGATCGTCGACTACATCGGCTGGCTCAACGACAAGCAGTACGCAAAGGCCACCGTCGCCCGCAAGGTCGCGGCCGTGAAGTCCTTCTGCGCCTTCCTGCTCGACCGTGGCGAGCTCACCACCAACCCCACCGCCTCCGTCTCATCGCCCCGCGCCCCGCGCCCGGTGCCGAAGCCGATGACCACTGAGCAGATTGACGTGCTCCTCCGCCAGCCGCTGTGTAACGACACACCGGAGGCGGTCCGCGACGCCGCCATGCTGGAGCTGATGTACGCCACCGGCATGCGGGTCACGGAACTCGTCTCGCTCAACCTCGACTCGATCTACCTCTCACCCCGCCCCGCGACCGTCCGTTGCCTGGGCAAGGGGGCGAAAGAGCGCACGATTCCCGTCTATGAGCAGGCCTGCTCGGCCGTGGAGCGCTATCTCGACGAATCTCGCCCGCTGTTGCTGAAGAATCGCCCGCAGGCTGCACTCTTCGTGAACCGCAGAGGCGAACGGCTCACTCGGCAGGGCTTCTGGCTGATCCTCAAGAACTACGCCCGCGCCGCCGAAATCGAGGCCCACGTCACGCCTCACACCCTGCGCCACTCCTTCGCCACGCACATGCTGCGAGGCGGCGCATCCGTCCGCGACGTGCAGGAACTGCTGGGCCACGCCAACGTCTCCACCACGCAGGTTTACACCCAGCTCGCCGACGAACACCTCCGTGAGGTCTACGACCAAGTGCACCCCCGCGCCAGCTGACGCATTGCTCCGATCCCGTCCCGCTCGACTCCAATTCCCTGATCGCAGAGGGCGGAATCGCCACATCGACGAAGGGCTTACGCCGTCCACTCCAGATGTCCAGAAGGCGGAGCTCGAGGGCGCAGCCCTCGCACAACCAAGGGGCGGGCGGGTGGGCATTACCCAACGGTCACCGGCCACCGATCTCTCGCGCACGCGGCCCGGGCCCTCCGGCAGTTGTCTACGGCCGCACGGCGCGCGATGATCGCCGCCCGCTGAGCACTACCGCGCGCTAGCCGAGAGGCCGCCGATGTCCACCACCACCATCACCGAGGTCCGGGCGCGCGAGGTGCTCGACTCCCGTGGTAACCCCACCGTCGAGGTCGATGTCACGCTGGAGGGCGGCGCGCGCGGCCGCACCACCGTGCCCAGCGGCGCCTCCACTGGCGCCTACGAGGCGGTTGAGCTGCGCGACAGCGACGAGGATCGCTACGCCGGCAAAGGCGTGCTGCATGCGATCGCCAACGTTGGTGGCGAACTGGCCGCCGCCGTCTCCGGCAAAGACGCACGCGAACAGCGCGAGATCGACGAGGCGCTGATCGCCGCCGACGGCACACCGAACAAGGGCCGGCTCGGCGCGAACGCCATCCTCGGCGTCTCGCTGGCCGTCACCCACGCCGCCGCCGCCGCCGCGCGGCGGCCGCTCTACCGCTACCTCGGCGGGCCCGAGGCAACCACCCTGCCGGTGCCGATGTGCAACCTGCTCAACGGCGGCGCGCACGCCGCCAACTCCTCCGACTTCCAGGAGTACATGGTCGTGCCCGTCGGCGCGCCCACCTTCCGCGAAGGCGTGCGCTGGACCGTCGAGGTCTACCGCACACTGCACGCGATACTGGCCGAACGCGGCTTCTCCACCCTCGTCGGCGACGAAGGCGGGTTCGCACCGATTCTCTCGACGAACCGCGAGCCGATGGACCTGCTCGTCGAAGCGATCGTCGCCAGCGGCCGCCGGCCCGGCCTCGAAATCGCGATCGCGCTCGACCCCGCAACCTCGGAGTTGTACGCCGACGGCCTCTACCAGCTCGAACGCGAGGACCGCGCAGTCAGCTCCACCGAACTCGGCGAGCTCTGGAGGGAGTGGGTCGACGCCTACCCGATCGTCTCGATCGAAGACGGCATGGACGAGGACGACTGGGCCGGCTGGACGGCGCTGCAGGAGAGCCTGGGCGACCGCGTGCAACTCGTCGGCGACGACCTGCTCGTCACCAACAGCGAGCGCCTGCAACGAGCGATCGACGAGCGAGCGGCCAACTCGATCCTGATCAAGCTCAACCAGATCGGCACGCTTACCGAAACGCTCGACACCATCAAGCTGGCGCACGACGCCGGCTGGACAACCGTCATCTCCCACCGTTCCGGCGAGACCGAAGACACCACAATCGCCCACCTCGCCGTCGCCACCGGCGCGGGCCAGATCAAAGCCGGAGCCGTCGCCCGCACCGACCGCACAGCGAAGTACAACGAACTGCTACGCATCGAGGAGCAGCTGGGCAAAGACGCCGTTTACCCCGGCCGCTCCGTCTTCGCGCACAGCTAGCGAGGGCGGCAGGCGCTCCACCTCCACCCTCCAGCTCGAACTCCACCTCCAGGTCCAGAACCTCCAAAGAACGGAGCGCGAGGGCGCAGCCCTCGCACATACAAGGGGCGGGCGGGTGGGCATTATTCACAATGCCCCGCCTCGCGAGGACGCCCGTCCCGCCCCGCCGGGTGCGACAATCCCCGCATGACCACCAACGACGGCGACGACGGGCTGCTGATCGAGCCCGACCTCCCGATCCTCGACCCACCTCAACGCGTCCCCGGCATGCGCGTCCCCGGCATGCGCGTCCCCGACGCGTGGACGCTCCCCGGCAAGCCCGACGCCCTCAGCGATGACGCCGAGGACGCCTGGCGGCAGAGCGGCTTCGTGCTGGCCGACGACCTGCGCCTGATCGCCGCCAACCTCGAACTCCAGACGCGTATGGCGGCGGCCGGGCGCACGCCCGCGGCACGCACCATGACGATGGCGGCGATCGCCTCGCTCTGGAGTCGCGCGCTCAACAGCACCTCCGACGCCACAGGCCTCGTCCGACGTGGGGCCTACCAGAGCGCCGTGCCGCTCGTACGGCAGGCCGTCGAACTGGTCGCGGGCCAGCAGGGGCTCGGCACCGACCTCGACGAATTCAAACGCTGGGCGCATGGCGCGTACGGCCGCCACGCGGAGGCGAAGGCGGAGGATGTCGGGCTCGGCCCCTACTTCTCCGGCGAATCGATCGCCGCCGACGGGCAGCTGCGCCTGATCTACCGCGCCGCCTCCGACCTCAGTCGCCCCAACTTCGGGCCGACCGCGCTCTTCGTCGCGGAGGGCGCGACGCACGAACGCTACCCGCTTATCTTCGGCGACCAGGCATTCCACTTCAGCTGGGGGCAACTGCTGCTCGGCTGGTTGCTACGCATCGGCGTCAGCCAGCTCCACCTCGCGATGCACGCCCGCGACCACTTCCCCGCCGCAGCCGACCTCCGCGACGAAGTCGTTGCCCACGTGCGCGCGGCGGAGCAGGCGTTGGCCGCCACCGACCGCTGCCACATCAAACCGTATGAGGACACCGACGGCCGCACGCGCCACCTGCTGGTGCAGTTCCGCCGCCAGCCCGGAGACGCCGCAAAGCGCATCCTGATCTGAGGTCCGCGAAGCGCCTTTCGACTTCTATCAACTCCAGCTCCAAGCCCCCAGAGAGCCGAGCAGGTGGGCATTATTCACAATGGTCTCAGTCCGCCAGAGTAGGAGAGCACGCGAGATGAGCGCTCCCACTCAAAGTACAGGCCCAACGTCACAGGATTTCGCGGAAAAGGCGGAGGACACTGCCACCAGACACCGCTAGAATTGAGGCACTCCCCTCGCAAACGTGATCGACGTGCATTGCAACGCTGGGAGACTGACATGACCCTCCGCGTCGGCATCAACGGCTTCGGCCGCACCGGCCGCCAGGCATTTCGCGCCTGGTACCAGCGACGGCGAGACGACTTCGAAGTCGTCGCCATCAACGGCCGCACCCCGGTCGACATGCACACACACCTGCTGCGCCACGACACCGACTACGGCCACTTCCCCGACGAGATCATCGACGGCGAAAGCGGCTTCACTGTCGATGGCCACGCCGTCACCGTCTTCCAGGACGACGACCCGGAGCAGATCGACTGGAGCTCGCTCGACATCGACCTCGTGATCGACTCGACCGGCGCATTTCGTGACCGCGAGGGCGCATCGAAACACCTGGGCGGCAGCGTCAACAAGGTCCTGATCTCGGCCCCGGCGAAGGGCGAAGACTGGACCGTGATCATGGGCGTCAACGACAGCGAGTACGACGCCGCAGCGCACAACATCATCTCCGCCGGCTCGTGCACCACTAACTGCGTCGTGCCCGTCGTCAAAGTGCTGAACGACACATTCGGCGTGGAGCGCGGCTTCATGACCACCATCCACGCCTACACGCGCGACCAGAACCTCGTCGACTCCAAGCACAAAGACCTGCGCCGCGCCCGCGCGGCCGCGCTCAACATCATCCCCACCTCGTCCGGCGCGGCCGGCGCAGTGGGCAGCGTGATCTCCGAGCTGAAGGGCAAATTCGACGGCCTCGCCTACCGCGTGCCAACGCCCGTCGTCTCCGTCGTCGACCTCGTCACCAACCTCGCCAAGACGGCATCCGAGAGGGCGATCAACGAAGCCTTCCTCGCCGCCGCCGAAGGCCCGCTCAACGGCTACCTCCACTACGAGCGTGAGCAACTCGTCTCCAGCGACTTCAAAGAGCACCCCGCCTCATCGATCTTCGACGCCCCCGCGACCATGGTCGTCGACGGCGGCATGGCGAAGACGATGTCCTGGTACGACAACGAGTGGGGCTACTCCTGCCGCCTCACCGATGTAGTAGCAATGGTCGCGGCGCAGGCCTAGGGCCGGGCCCGCATCGGGAAGAGCCCCCGAGAGACGCTCGTGCCTGCGGAGACGCATCGGCGCACGCCCCTCGACCGCTCGTCCTGAGCCCGTCGAAGGACAACCCACCACCGAGGCGCAAAGAGTCAGTCCGAGGCCACAGCCTGGTACACCATCACATCGCCCTCCAGCACCACATCACCGGCTGAAATAGCCACCACCACCGCCAGCTCAGCGATCGAGCGCGAAGCACGCACCCGCGTCGCCTCCGCCCGGATCGTCTCGCCGTTATAGACCGGTCGAGGAAACCGTCAGTTCTGGCACATGAACACAGAGCCCGGCCCCGGCATATCCTCGGCGACCAGCGCATGCAGCAACCCGGTAGCGAACCCGCCCTGCGCCATCAACCCCTCGAAATCCGTCTTCGCGACAAACTCCACATCGAAGTGCAACGGATTGTGGTCCCCGGTCAGCGAGGCGTACGCCGCCACCATCTCCTCGGTAACCGTCACCTCGCGCAACGCCGTCTGGCCGGTGGTGAGGTTCATCGCCCCCGCCGATCGGCCGCCGCCAGCTCCGCTTCCAGCGTCACCAGCGAGGCGTCGAGCTACCGCGCCAGCCAGAGGTACGAGGCGTCATAGGTCGTGATCTCCGCCTCCAGCGCCAGCTCCAGAACTGCCGGCTGATCGACATCGATGCGTTGCACATCGAGCGTCAGCTCCTGCTCCAACGCCCACGCGATCGCCTCGCGCTGCTCGGGCCTAGCGAGCACCTTCTTGCGCGCCACGCTCGCCAGCTCATAGGCAACGAGCGAGGGCGCGAACAGCTCCTCGCCCGCCAGTTGCTCCGCGACCGGCTCGGCATCCGGCTCCCCGAACGCGACCGCGCCGAGCGCCGAGGCATCGACGACGCTAGCGGCCATCGCGGCTCGCCCGCACCATCGCGATCGCCTCGGACGGCGTAGCGAGCGCCTTCGCCCGCGCCTCGCGATGCAACTCCTCGATGGTCACCGGCCGAGGCCGCAACGCCTCCTCGAGGATCACCAGCAGCTCACGCTGCATCGACCGCTGATGCCGCTGAGCCCGCGCTCGCAGCAGCGAGGCCAACTCATCGGCGCATTCTTCACGGACAGGTTGACCGGCATCGCTTCCCCTCGCGCGACTGCGGTTCCGTATTGGAGCCGTTCTAGCATTAGTGACCGCACTCGCACTCCGTGCGCTGTTGCGTTCGACCTTCACCGCGAACCCTCTAAACTGATCCCCGATGCTCGACGCACTTAGCGGCCGACTGCAAAACACCTTCCGCCGACTCGGCTCGCGCGGGAAGATCAGCGAGGGCGACCTCGGCGAGGCTCTGCGCGAGGTGCGTGTTGCCCTGCTCGAGGCCGACGTCGCCTTCGGCGTCGTGCGCGAGTTTATCGCCAGCGTGCGCGAACGCTCGCTCGGCTCGGACGTCATGCAGTCGATCACGCCGGGGCAACAGGCCGTCGGCATCGTGCACCAGCAACTCGTCGAGGTGCTCGGCGGGGACACCCCGGACGGCGTCCCGTTGGAGCGAGGCGAGGGCGGCGCTCCGACCACCATCCTCGTCTGCGGGATGAAGGGCGCGGGCAAGACCACGCTCGCCGCCCGCCTCGGCCTGCACCTCAAGGGCCAAGGCCTGAAGCCGCTGCTCGTCGCCACCGACTTCGAGCGCGTCGCCGCCACCGAGCAGCTACAGGCGCTCGGCGACCAGATCGAGGTGCCCGTCTACGCCGAGGACGATGAGGCCCCGCCCGCCCAGGTCGCGACCCGCGCGATGGCACACGCGAAGCAGCAGGGCGCGAACGCGATCATCTTCGATACCCGCGGCACCGTCGCCTTCGACGACGACATCGCCGACGAACTCGCCGCGCTCGCCGACGAAGTCGACCCGACCGAGGTGCTGATCGTCGTCGACGCCATGACCGGGCAGGAAGCCGTCACGCTCGCCCGCGAGATCGACGAGGCGATCGAAGGCACCGGCATCGTCGTCACCAAGGTCGACTCCGACACTCGCGGCGGTGCCGTGCTCTCCGTGCGTGCCGTCACCGGGCTGCCGGTGAAGTTCATCACCACCGGCGAGAAGCTGGACGCGCTGGAAGCCTTCCACCCGGATCGCTTCGCATCGCGCGTGCTCGGGATGGGCGATGTCGTATCGCTGGTCGAAAAGGCGCAGGAGACGATCGGCGAACGCGATGCAAAAGAGGTCGAGCGCCGCGTGCGCAGCGGCCAGTTCGACCTCGAAGACTTCATGTCGCAGATGCAGCAGGTCCAGCAGATGGGCTCGCTCTCCAACCTGGTGGACATGATCCCCGGCATGTCCGGGATGAAGGGACAGCACGAAGGCACCGCCTTCGCCGAGGCCGTCTGGACTCAGAACGAGGCGATCATCAACTCCATGACCCCGCACGAGCGCCAGAATCCCGATGTCCTCGACGGCTCGCGCAGGCGTCGCATCGCTCGCGGATCCGGCACCCAGCCGGCGGACGTCAACCGGCTGCTGAACCAGTTCAAACAGGCGAAACAGCTCATGCAGGCGATGACCACAGGCAAGGGCGCGGGCCCGCTCGGCAAGATGCTGGGCCTCTAGCTGGGCCTCCAGAAGCGCGGACCTCGAAGCCGGGGCTTCTAGCTACCCGCTTCCTCCCGTTACACTGTCACACTGGCCCCAGCCCCGCTGCGAGAGACGCGGCACCGACACCCGACCGAAACGAGACCGAATGCTCAGAATCCGACTCCGCCGCACCGGCAAGAAGAAGCAGCCCCAGTACCGCCTCGTCGTCGCCGACCAGCGAGCGCCCCGCAATGGCAAATTCGTCGAGATCGTCGGCCACTACAACCCACGCACCACTCCGAAGGCGCTCGTCGTCAAGGAAGAGCGCATCAAGTACTGGCTCAGCTTGGGCGCGAAGCCTTCTGAGACTGTCCATCGCCTGCTGCACAAGGAAGGTCTGATCGAGATCGACCCGCGCAAGCGCGACACTAAGCCCTCCAAGGTGGAGGTGCGCGCCGCTGTCGAGGCGGAAGCCGCTGCCGCAGCCGCCGAGGCAGAAGCTGCCGAGGCCGCAGCAGCCACCGAAGCAGCAGCCAGCGCCGAGGCGTCGAGCGCTGACAGCGCCGACGACGCCAGCGACAGCACAGAAGAAGCAGCCGAGGCAGAAGCCGCACCGGCCGACCCCACCGAGGCAGCGACTGACGACAGCACCGATGCCGACGCTGACAGCGCCGACAAAGCAGAGGCGGAATAACCTGTGAAAGCCCTGATCGAATACCTGGCCCGAGCTCTCGCCGACAACCCGGACGATGTCCGTGTCGAAGAAGAGCAGCGCCCCGACCGTGTCGTCCTCCACCTCTACGTGCATGACGACGACAAAGGCCGCGTGATCGGCCGTGATGGCCGCGTTGCCAACGCCATGCGCTCGCTGCTATACGTCGCCGCCGTCCGCGCAGACGTCCGCGCCAGCCTCGACATCGAATAGCAGCTCCCATCGCGGGAGGCAGCGCCCGTGGCTGACTCGCCCGACACCAGCACCACCAGCCCAGCACCGCGTCGCATCGCCGTCGGCCGCATCAACGGCCCGTGGGGGCTGAAGGGCCACGTCAAAGTCACGCCGCTCACCTCCAACCCGGGACGGCTGCAGCCGGGCTCCGAACTGATCGTCGATGGCGAACGTCGACACGTGCTCGACGTCGCCAGCCCCAAGGGCTACCCCTGCGTCCTCTTCGACGGCTTCTACAACCGCAACGGCGCGGAGACGCTCAAGGGCACCCTGATCGAAATCGACGAAGACGAACTCCCCGAGCTCGCGCCCGACAAGTACTACGTTCACCAGCTAATCGGCCTGCAGGTCCTCACCACCGACGGCGACCACATCGGCAGCCTCGAAGACGTCCTGCGCACCGGCGCCAACGACGTCTACCTCGTGAAGCGGCGCAAGGCGAAAGACATCCTGATCCCGGCGATCGCCGACGTGATCGTCCGAGTCGACCTCGAAGCTGGCGAAATGCTGATCGACCCCCTCCCCGGCCTGCTCGACTAGCGAGGGCGCGCCACGTCGCTCCATCCACTTCGACGGACACGTCCAGTCCACCGCCAACTCCAACGTCCAGCTCCAGACTTCCACAGAGCAGAGCGCGAGGGCGCAGCCCTCGCACATATAAGGGGCGGGCGGGCATTACCCCAGCGATCTCAGGCCTCAGACGCCCCAGCGCAGCCGCCAGGGGGCACCCCGCCTACCGCTCGGTAACGGCGCTTCCTATACTCGAAGCTGTTCCTGTGGGGCCGTAGCTCAGCTGGGAGAGCGCTGCGTTCGCAATGCAGAGGTCGGGGGTTCGAGCCCCCCCGGCTCCACCAGAACCCTCCGCCACCACCCGCGCCGCGCCGCGTGCGCACCGCCACTAGGGGTCGATCACCACGTGTTCGGTGCCCATCCACAGCGGCGACTGCGGGTGGTGGATGAACTTCGCCTCGTCCTCCTGGACCAGCGCGTTGATGCGCTCTCGGTCGTGCTCCAGATAACCATCCAGCGCGTCGTCGTACCAGAGCACCGCGATGCCATCGAAGGGTTCCGGTGCGTTGCGCGGCTCGCGACCGGGGTGCGTCTCCGCGTTGGCATTCGTATGCACCTGCACGTAGCGACGTAGTCGAGGCGGCGCGATCTCTCGGATCAGCGGGCCGTGCGTCTCCCACCAGTACTGCTGGAACTGCTCACGCGACATCTCAGGGCGACGGCGCAGCGCGTAGGTCAGGCGTCGTTGCCCCTCCCCCACCTCCAGCACCGGCCGCTCCTCCGACATCCACAGCGGCGATGCTGCATGGTCGATGAAGCGGCGCTCGTCCTCCAACAGTTCCTGGGCTGCCTGAGCCTGCTCATCCGCGCTCCCCTGCCGCAGCGAGGCGTCGAACCACAGCTCCGCGACACCATCGAACGGCTCTGGCCGCCCGGGCCGAGCCTCGGCGTCCGGGTCGGTGTGGACCTGCACGTAGCGCTTGCAGCCCATCAGGTCGGCTCGTTCCTTCACGAACGGCGCGTGCTCATCCAGCCACATCTGCTGGAACTCCGCCCGACTGAGCTCGGGCCGCCTGCGCAGCACGAACGACAACTTCTGAGCCATCGGTTCCTCCTCGTTCAGCCGACCGGCACGGCCGGTGCGGCAATCCTACCCTCTCGGCCCGCCGCTCGCGCTACACTCCACGCCCTGAGCCACTCACGACGGGAGAGCTCGATGACCGCCGCGCTCTGCGACTCGCTTGGCTGAGCTCTCCGTCCCCACCGACCACCAGGGCCTGACCGCCGAGTGGCTCACTGCCGCGCTGCGAGCCGGTGGCGTGATCAGCGCAGCGGAGGTCACGGAGGCCCGCGCCGAACCGATCGGCGCAGACCAGGCCTTCGCCGGGCAACCGTTGCGCGTGCATCTACGCTACGACCACAGCGAGGATGGCTCGCCCTCCTCGCTGGTCGCCAAGCTCCCGGCGGTCGAGCCCGCGATGCGCCGCGCGCTCAGTGGGCTGCGCTGGTACGAGAGCGAGATCCGCTTCTACAACGAAATGGCGCACAGCTCCCAGATCGCCACCCCGCGCCGCTACTACACCGCGATGCAGCCCGCCGACCTCAACTACGTGCTGCTGATCGAGGACGTCACCACCGGCGAGGTCGGCGACCAGATCGTCGGCGCGACACTCGCCGAGGCCGAGACGGTCGTCGACGCGGTTGCGCGGCTGCATGCCGGCTGGTGGGACGACCCCGCCCTCGCTGCCTTCGACTGGCTCGCACATGGTGCCGTTCGCCGCACCGAACTCGCCGACTTCTGGGCCGAGTTCTACCAGCGCAACTGGAGCACCACACAGGAGCTGATGCCGGGGCTGCTCCCAGATGGGATTGCGCCGATCGCCACCCGCCTCGCAGCAGTCTACTCAGATCTCGTCCATGCCTCGGCGGAGTCGCCGCGCACCCTACTCCACGGCGATGTTCGGCTGGACAACATCTTCTTCAGCAAGCACGGCTTCGCGGCAAACAGCGAGGCGCCCCCGATCGTGATCGACTGGCAGCTCGTCTCCGCCGGGCGCGGCCCCTACGACCTTGCCTACTTCCTCGGCACTAACCTGCCCTCGGAGCTGCGGGCGGAGCACGAAGAAGCGCTGCTGCACCGGTACCACGCAACGATCGCCGCGACCGACCCCGGCTACGACTTCGACGACTGCTGGCGCGACTACCGACTGGGCCTGCTGCTCGTCTTCGGCTTCTGGGTGCAGACGGCTGGGGCCGCCACCTACCCCGAGGCCGGCCACCCGCTGCGCGACGCCGCCCTCACACGAGTCTCCCGCGCCCTGATCGACCTCGACGCCGACGCACTAATTACTGAGGCCGGCGCGTAACAACGAGAAGAGCAGCCGACCGATCTAGCTCCGATCGATCCCGTTCCAATCCACTCTCCTCCAATCCAACAAGGGGGGTGCAGGGGGCGAAGCTCCCGCTGCTAAGGGCGGGTGGGCGGGTTTTCTATCACAGCGGTCACAAGCCTCGAACGATCCGAAGGCCAGACGAACGTGATCCCCATCCCACCGCCGCCCGCCAACGAAGGCAAAACTGCGAGCAGACAGCGAGGACCCCAATGACCCAACGACCCGAAGCTCAGACCGCCGCCACCCCGCTCTGGATGGGCGTGACCGCCGCCGCCATCGCCACCACCATCTGGGTCGTACTCACCTCCCGCATCGGCACCACCTACCACCTCTTCTCCTTCATCGTCGCCGCCTCGCTTGACGTCATGTCCCGGCTCGGCGGCCCGCCCTTGAGCCGGATCGAAGCTGCCGTCACCACCATTGGTGGCCTCGGCGCAGTCGCTGTCGGCTGGTTCGTGCTCGTTGCGACGGACGAGATCTCGCACACCACATTCGTCGCCGACCAGCCGGGCGGCGTGGGCGGCGAAACGATCGTGATCGCACTGCTCGGCGCGGCCTTCAGCGCCTGGTGAGGCTGCGAAAGCACAGCGCTTAGCGCGCCACACGCCGACCGAAACGGCGCCGTAATCAGCGCCCGCTACCCTGTACGCATGGCCGATCCCGTCCCCTCGATCGCTCGCGAACGTCCCGACACGGAGGACGGCGCACGCCTGATCGCCGCCGCCATGGTGGAGCTGGCCGATCGCTACGGCTCAGACCAGGGCGGCCCGGACGTCGATGACCTCGCCGCCACGGACGCCACCTTCGTCGTCGCCCGCATCGATGGCCAAGCAGTCGCGTGCGGGGCGTTCCGTCCGCTCGAGCCCGACATCGTCGAGGTGAAGCGCATGTACGTCGAACCCTCCGCGCGCCGCCGTGGACTGGCGCGACTGATCCTCCTCGAGCTCGAACGCCTCGCCCGCGAAGCAGGTGCATCGACCGTCCGCCTCAAAACCGGCCTCGAATCGCCGGAAGCGATGGCGCTGTACGAGGCGGAGGGTTACCACCCCTTCGAGTGCTGGCCCCCGATCTACAGTGAAGACCCGGTCAGCCGCTGCTACGAGAAACACCTCGACTGAGGCCGGCGAGGGGCGAAACCCCGCTTCCCTCCTCCAATCCAGTCCAATCCGGTCCGCCTCCATCCAATCAGGGGGTGCAGGGGGCGAAGCCCCCGCCTCTATGGGCGGGTGGGTGGGCATTATTCACAATGGTCTCGGGCCACGAACGCACCGAAGGCCGCGAATCCAGCAAGCCATACCGCGCCACGCGCGCTGTATACTCCCGCCTTCCCGCACAGGCAGGAGGCCAACACGTGAAGTTCATGATCACCTTCAACCACATCGACGGAGAGTGGGACAAGCTCACCACCGAGGAGCAACAGGCCTACGGCGGCACGCTCGGCGAACTGATCTCCGCGCTCAAAACGGAGAAGGACAGCGACATGACGTTCTTCGCGCCGGTCGAGCAGGCGAAGACCGTGCGCAAGCACTCGGACCGCAGCGTCGAAATCACCGACGGCCCGTACCATGAGTCGACCGAACAGCCCGACGGCTACTACATCATCGAGGCGGACTCGATCGAAGAGGCCATCGACGGTGCGAAGCGAGGCCGCTTCCTCGTCGGCTCCAACGAAATGCGCCAGATCACCGAAGCCTGAAGGCGCGACGGCAGAGCCCTCGACGCCCCTCGTATACTGACGCCATGGTTACAGAAGACACCGCCACACAGGGCGTCTCGCTCGTCGTCATCTCGGACTTCATCTGACCCTGGTGCTATGTCGGCCTCGTGGAGGTCGAACGGGTGCAGCGTGAGTATCGGGACGTCAACGTGCGCTGGTCGCCGTACCTGCTGAACCCGGCGATCCCCCCGGAGGGTCAGCACCGCGAACCGCAGACCACCGCCGACACTCCAAAGAGCCACCTGGAACAGATGGGCGAAGCGCGCGACCTCACCTTCTCGCGTGGGCGCACCTTCACCCCAAATTCCCAC
>DASCRM010000104.1:0-13004 GCA_034406555.1 Dehalococcoidia bacterium
GCAGGCAAACGCGAAAGGGCCGTTCACGATTGGCATCCTCGGCATCGAAAACCAGCGCCTCCACGTCGCGACGGCGAGGTCACGACAGGCGCTCGACGCGCTGCTCCCATCGGACTGGTCGCCCGCCCTACGCGCCGTCGACATGCCGGTGCTGACCGAAGCGGTGCTCGCCCCGCTGCTCGGCATCGACCAGTCCGTGCTCACGGACGGCGAGCGTGTCGTCTTCACGGAGAGCGTCGAGCATGCCTGGAGCGAGACGGAGCAGGGCCACTACGGCCTCGGATTCCTCGTCAACCCGGTGCGCATCGAACAGGTGCTCGCCGTCGCCGATGCGGGCGAGGTGCTGCCGCAGAAGTCGACGTACTTCTACCCGAAGCTCGCGACCGGCATGGTGCTGAACCCGCTCGACTGAGGACCGTCGGGGCCCTCGTAGGGAGTCGGTCTAGCCGAGGTCGATCAGGCGGGCGCGGACGATGTTGTCCAAGCTGCTGAGCTCGTCGAGTTCGCTCGCTGTGAGGGCGCGGTCGACGCCCACCATCATCAACGCACGCTCACCCGGGCCCGCCGCCACCGACATGTAGACGATGTTCACGTCCCATTCGCCCAGCAACGTGCCGACACGGCCGATCATGCCCGGGCGGTCCTCGTTCTCGACGGCGAGCGCGTACGGCGCGGCTGTGGGGACGATGTCGATGCCCCGGTACTCGCCGATCGCGGTCACCAGCACGCCCTGTTGCGTGTTCGTGGCCGTCACTTGCGTCTCACCGTCCGGGCCAAAGAGATGGACGACCAGCAGGTTCGCGTACGGGTCGCGAGCCGGGCCGCTCTCCTCGTCGATTTGAACGCCGAACTGCTCCGCGAAGCGCTCCGCGTTCACGATCGTGACGTTGTCCTCTGTCACGCGCTCGAGCATGCCGACGACGACAGCGGCGCGTAGCGGCGAGGTCTCGAAGTTCGCGATGTTGCCCGCGTACTCAATACGTGCCCGGCTGATCGCGCCCGACGCGAGCTGACTGGCGATGCTCGCGGCCACCTCGGCAGCGTCGATGTACGGGCCGATGATCGCCATCGTCTCCGGGTCGACGAGCGGCATGTTCACCGCGAACCGCGCCGGTCGCCCCTCCAGCACATCGAGCACCTGCTCGGCGACAACGACGGCGGCGCGCTCCTGCGCCTCCGCGGTCGCGGCGGCGAGGTGCGGCGTTGCGACGATGCGGTCGGAGGTGGTGAGCACGTTGCCGATCGCCGGCTCCTCGCTGAAGACGTCGATCGCAGCGCCCGCGATCTGCCCGGATTCGACAGCGTCGAACAGCGCCTGCTCGTCGACCAGCTCGCCGCGAGCGGTGTTGATGATGCGCGCGGTCGGCTTCATCAGCGCCAGGTGCTCGTCGTTGATCAGCCCGCGCGTGCCTTCGTAGAGCGTCGTGTGCAGCGAGACGAAATCGGAGTTGGCAAGCAGTTTCTCCAGCCCCACGATCTCGATGCCAAGGCCGCTCGCACGCTCTGCGGAGACGAACGGATCGTACGCGATCACGCGCATCTCAAACGCCCTCGCGCGCGTCGCCACCTCTGTACCGACGCGGCCGAGGCCGACGATCCCGAGGGTGTGGCCGGCCAGCTCGACGCCCTGGTAGCGGGAACGTTCCCACTCCCCTGCCTTCAGTGAGGCGACTGCCTGCGGGACGTTGCGCGCCATCGCGAGCATTAGACCAAATGCGTGCTCGGCGGCGGAGACGGTATTCGCCAGCGGCGCGTTGACGACGATCACACCTCGCTCGGTCGCAACATCGAGGTCGATGTTGTCGACGCCGACGCCGGCGCGGCCGATCACCTCCAGCTTCGGAGCGGCCTCGATCACCTTCGGGGTGACGCGGGTCTGGCTGCGCACGACCAGTGCGGAGATGTCCGCGACCGCCTCCACCAGCTCGTCCTCGGAGAGGCCGATGCTGACGATCACCTCGTGCTGACCTTCGAGCGCATCGATCCCGTCGTGCGCGAGGGTATCGGCGATCAGGATTCGTGCCATGCGATCAGAATAGCCGTTGCTCACTCAGGCGCGAGTGGCAGCCATCTGCCTACCAACGGACGTGGTGACTACTTTCTGAAGCCCAGCTTCGCGAGAGTGTCTTCGAGCGCGGTCAGCCCGGCGTGCACGTCGTCCTCCGTGACGAAGCCGAGGTGACCAAAGCGGAAGATCTTGCCGTTCAGGTCGCGCTGGCCGCCCGCGAAGACGGTGTCGAACTCCGTGCGCGCCACCGAGAGCAGCTCTTTCGCCTCGATGCCGTCCGGCACGCGAATCGAGGTCACAGTGCTGGACTCCACGCCCTCCGCCGCGAACAGATCGAGGCCAAGCGAGCGCACGCCGTCGCGCACGATGCGCGCGAGTGCATGGTGGCGGGCGAAGATGTTCTCCAGTCCTTCGGCCAGCATCATGTCCAGCGCGCGGTCGAGCTGGAAGAAGATCGAGACCGCCGGCGTCCAGGGGGTCTGGCCGTTCTCCAGGCTCTCCTTCGCACGCTTCAGATCGAAGTAGAAGCGTGGCGTTGTGCAGCGCTCCTGCGCCTCCCACGCTCGCTCGTTCACGGAGAGCAACCCCAGGCCCGGCGGCACCATCCAGCCCTTCTGCGAGCCCGAGACCACGACGTCAAGGTCCCACTCATCCACGGGCACCGAGATCGATGAGAGTGAGGAGATCGCGTCTACGAGCAGGAGACGATCGTGGCGGCGCACCGCCTCCGCGATTTCTTTCAGCTGAACGTTCGTGACACCGGTGGAAGTCTCGTTGTGCGTGACCATCACGGCGCGAATCGATGGATCGGCGGCCAGCGCCGCGTCCACCTGGTTCGCGTCGGCGGCGCTGCCGTACTCGAAGCGCAGCTCCTGCACCTCGATCCCGTACGTCTCGGCGATCGCGGTGAAACGGTCGCCGAAGACGCCGACAGTGACGTTCAGCGCCTTCTCACCCGGCGAGACGTGGTTCACGACGGCGGACTCCATGCCGCCGGTACCCGACGAGGTCAGGATCAGCACGTCGTTTTGAGTCTGGAAGACCTGCTTCGCACGTTCCGTGACGCGGCCGATGATCTCGGCGAATTCCGGCCCGCGGTGGTTGATCATCTCCGTGGTCGCCGCCTCGGCGACCTCCGGCGGCACTGGAGTTGGTCCGGGAATACGAAGGTTCGGCATGGCTCGCCCTGTGCTGAAATCGGGGTTTCCGAGCTCCGGCCGGAACTCGATTCGAATGTTCGACCTCGCTCCCGGTACGGTCAACGAGTGTGCCAGTCTCAGCCGCATCGTGCTTCAATTGATCGCACGATGACCAATCCGTACCGCTCCCTCCCCTCCGTCGAACGGCTGCTCGCCGACGAGCTGATCGCGCCGCTAGCGGCCCGCCACGGCCACAACGCCGTGGTCGAGATCGCACGCACCGTGCTCGACGAGTACCGAGGCGAGGTCGAGCGCACCGGCTCCGCTCCCGCCCAACCACCGGCCGAGGCGGTCGTCGAGCGAGCGCACGCACTGCGGCGCAGCCTGCGCCGAGCGATCAACGTCACCGGCATCGTGATCCACACCAACCTCGGCCGTGCCCCACTCTCGGAGGCGGCGATCGAGGCGATGGCCGAGGCCGGGCGTGGCTACTCGAACCTGGAGTTCGACCTTGAAAGCGGTGAACGCGGATCGCGCTACAGCCACCTCGGCGGACTGCTGCGGCGGATCACCGGCGCAGAGGCGGCCATTGCCGTCAACAACAACGCCTCCGCGCTGCTGCTGGCGCTGTCCGCCCTCGCACAGGGTGGCGAGGTACTCATCTCGCGCGGCCAGATGGTCGAGATCGGCGGCGGCTTCCGCATCCCCGACGTGATGCGCCAGTCCGGTGCGACGCTGGTCGAGGTCGGGACGACCAACCGCACGTACACCCGCGACTACGCCGAGGCGATCACGGAGCGCACCGTCGCGCTGCTGCGCGTGCACTCGTCGAACTTCCGCGTCGTCGGCTTCACCGAGTCCGCCCCGCTCAGCGAGCTTGGCTCGCTCGCGCGTGAACGCCGGCTGCTGCTGCTCGACGACATCGGCAGCGGCGCGCTGCTCGACACGCGGCCATATGGGATGTTCGAGGAGCCGATGGTGCAGGACTCCGTCGCGGCCGGCGCTGACGTCGTGCTCTTCTCCGGCGACAAGCTCGTCGGCGGCCCACAGGCTGGGATCGCGGCCGGCAAGAGCGACCCGATCGAGGCGATGCAACGCCACCCGCTCGCCCGCGCGATGCGCATGGACAAGTCGTCGATCGCCGGCCTCGCCGCGACGCTGGAGCACTACGCACGAGGCGAAGCGCCGGAGACCGTCCCCGTCTGGCGCATGATCGCTGCCCCGCTCGACAAGCTGCGCAGGCGCGCCGGCAAGTGGGCACGCGCCGCCGGTGAGGGTGCGGAGGTGGTCGCGGGACGCTCCATGATCGGCGGCGGCACGCTGCCGGGCGAAGGGCAAGAGAGCGCGCTCTGTTCGATCGCCACCGACGAGGGCCCGACCGCCCTCGCAGCAGCGCTGCGCGCCAACGACCCACCGATCGTCGCTCGCATCGAACGCGACCGCCTCCTGCTCGACCCTCGCACGGTCGACCCCACCGAGGACCGTGCCGTGGAGGCCGCGTTGCGCGCACTCTGCGCCACGGACAGCACTCCAGAGGGCGCAGGCGACTCCACTGAACGATAAAGCCCTCACAACGCTCGAATTCCCCGCGATTCTCGATCGACTGGCCTCGCTGACTGCCTTCTCGGGCGGCAAACGGCTGGCGCTCGCACTGCGCCCGGTGAACGACCACGAGACCGTCGTGCTCCGCCAGCGCGAGACGGCCGAGGCCGTGCAACTGGAGATCGCGGGCGTCGACGTGCCACTCGACGGCGCGCACGACATCAGCGACCGCGCACGCACGGCGGCGCTGGGCCACGTGCTCAGCGCGAGCGAGCTGCTGGAGGTCGCCAGCCTGACCCGAGCGGCGCAACGCGCGCGCACGGTGCTCACACGCGTCGCCGCCGACGCACCACTGCTCTCCACCCTCGGCGCGCGCATCGCGGAGTTCGCCGCGCTGCGCGGGCTGATCGAGGATTCGATCAACGACCGCGCGGAGGTGGTCGACGACGCGAGCCCGGAGCTGCGCACGATCCGGCGCGAGATCAACATCGCCCACGAACAGCTCCAGCGGCGCATGCAGTCGCTGCTCAATTCCTCGGAGCTGCGCAGCTCCCTCCAGGAGGCGATCGTCACGATCCGCGATGGTCGCTACGTGCTGCCCGTGCGCTCGGAGGCACGCGGCAACGTGAAGGGCGTGATCCACGACACCTCCGCCTCCGGCCAGACCGTCTACGTCGAGCCAATGGCCGTCGTCGAGCTGGGCAACCAGTGGCGCGAGCTGCAGGTGCAGGAACGGCACGAAGTCGAACGCATCCTGCGCGAGATCTCCGACGCCGTCGGACAGGCGGCCGACGACCTCGTCGATGCCGTCGAGCGGCTGGCGCGCATCGACCTCGCACGCGCCAAGAGCTTCCTCGCGAAGCAACTCGATGCGCAGGCGCTCGCGGTTGTCGGCAACCAGCCCTGGCTCGTCGCGAGTCCCGCCGAGCTGCACCTCGAGCTGGCACGCCACCCGCTGCTGGAGGGCGATGTCGTGCCGGTCACCGTGCGAGCGGGCGGCGAATTCCAGGCGCTACTGATCACCGGCCCGAACACCGGCGGCAAGACCGTGGCGCTGAAGACGGCCGGGCTGCTCTGCGTGATGGCGCTGGCGGGCCTCCCGATCCCGGCGGAAGCCGGTTCGCGGGTCCCGGTCTACGACTCGATCTTCGCCGACATCGGCGACGAACAATCGATCGAACAGTCCCTCTCCACGTTCTCCGGCCACATCACCGCGATCATCGACGTGATCGAGCGCGCCGGCCCTCGCTCGCTCGTGCTGCTCGACGAGCTCGGCGCGGGCACCGACCCGACCGAGGGGGCCGCGCTCGGTGTCGCGATCATCGATCGCCTCGTCGAAGCCGGGACGACCGTCGTTGCGACAACGCACCACAGCGAGCTGAAGCTCTACGCACACCGCACGGACTCGGTCGCGAACGCCTCGGTCGAATTCAACCTCGAGACGCTCTCGCCGACATATCGGCTCACGATCGGCTTGCCGGGGCAATCGAACGCGCTCGCGATCGCGGCGCGGCTCGGCATGCCAATGGAAGTGATCGAGGCGGCTCGCGAGGGGCTCTCTGCCGAGGAGCGCGACCTCGAATCGCTGCTCGGCGAACTGCGCACGCAACATGCCGTCGCCGAGGAGCGCGCGAGCAGCGCCACCACCGCCCGCGACGAGGCCGAGCGACTGCGCAGCGAGCTGGCGCGGCAGCGCGACGAGCTGGAAGCCGAGAGCACGCAACTGCGCGAAGACGCCCGCCGCAACGTCCGCGATGAGCTGAAACAGGTCGAACGGCTGCTCCAGCGCACCCGTCGCGATGTCGAGGCCGCGCGGCTCGAGCAGGCCGATGCTGACCTCGCACGCGCGCAGGAAGCGGTCGCTGCGCTCGTCCCGGAGCCGCAGCCGGTCGTCGCCCCCGATGACCTCCCACCGGTCAAGGCGGATCAGATCGAGGTCGGTGGTTCTGTCTGGCTGCACGGTATCGGTGCGCCGGGCGATGTCGTGACCGAGCCGGACGCGGACAGTGAGTTCGAACTGCTGCTGGGCCCGCTGCGCGCCCGCATCAACATCGATCAGGTCGAGCGCGCGGAGCCCGCATCTGCGGGCGAGCGTCGGCCGGAGGCGCACAGCGTGCCATCCGCCCCGCCGGCCGGCAGCCAGGAAGTCGAGGTGCGCGGCCGCACGCTCGATGAGGCCGTGCCCACGGTCGAGCAGTTCCTCGACCGTGCCGCCCGTGCCGGTCACGGTCGCGTGCGCGTCATCCACGGGCGCGGAACCGGTACGCTACGTCACGCGGTGCGTGAACTGCTCGAGCGGCACCCGCTCGTGACGCGCTTCGAACCCGCTGATTCGCGCGAGGGTGGCGAGGGCGTGACCGTCGCCTTCCTCGCGGGCACACGCGACGGAGGATAACGATGCAACCGATCACCGACCCGATGGAGCTCTTCCGTCACCAACGCGCCGTGCGTTCCTGGTCCGACCGCCCGGTCACCGAGGGTGAAGTCGCGCAGGTGCTACAAGCCGCGATCCACGGCCCCTCCGGCTCGAACACGCAGCCGTGGCACTTCATCGTGATTCGCGACCAGCAGGTGAAGGACGACATCAGCGAGGCGTACGAGGAGGGGCTACGCGATGCCTATGGCGACGCCGTGCCCGCCCGCGGCGCGGACCGCCAGCCGATGTCCGCTGCGCCGGTGCTGATCGTCGCCTGCGTCGACACGCCGCCCTCCAATCGGGCGGGCTTCCAGACCGGTGCCTCGATCTACCCGAACGTGCAAAATCTGATGCTCGCCGCTCGTGCGGTCGGCCTCGGCACCGTGCTCACCACGCTGCATCGCCGTCGCAAGGATCGCATCCACGAGATCCTGCACATCCCAGAGGGCATCGAGAGCGCCTCGATCATCCCGCTCGGCTGGCCCGACCGGGACTACAAGCCGAACACTCGCCCGCCGCTCGAACAGTTCGTGATGCACGATCGCTGGAGCGACTAGGCCCTTCGCCTACGCGCTCAGCCCATCGAGGTGGCAGGCGTCGCTCAGCGACGTGATCACCGGTCGGCCGCGCTCGAACTCGACGACCGTCAGCGAACAGTTGGCGATGCCCACGCGCGCGCGCTCCTCGAGAGGCAGGCCAAGTACATGAGCGACGATCGCTCCGATCGTCCCGCCGTGCGAGGTGCAGATCGCCACATCCTCGCGATGGCGCTCCATCAGCAGATCGAACTCGTCCCCGACGCGCGAGCGAAGCGACTCGGCCGGCTCCTCGCCGGGGATGCCTCCCTCGCCGATACGCACGTCCGCGCCGAAGCGCTCGCGGATCTGCGTCCACGTCAGCCCTTCACCCTCACCGAAGCTGCGCTCGCGCAGCGGTTCGCGCTTCTCCAACGTCAGACTGGCCTTCGCGGCGATGATCTCGCCGGTCTCGCTCGCCCGCAGCAGGTCGCTGCTGTAGAGCGCCGAGGCCCCGGCCTCGCTCAGCCGATCGGCCGCTGCTGCGGCCTGGCTTCTGCCGAGGTCGGAGAGCGGGTAGTCCTTCCAGCCCTGGAAGACGCCGAGCACGTTGCCCTCCGAGAGCCCGTGACGAACGAAGATCAATGTCATGCGGTTGCGCCTTCACCATGGGCAAGCAGGTCGATGTACTGGCCGACGATGCGCGCAGTCGCGCCCCAGATGCGATGCCCGTCGTAGTGGAATTCGCGCTCGGCGGTCGCGTCTTCGCCGTCCTCGATCACTCGCCACTCGGCGCTAGCGGCGTCCGTGAGGTGGTCGAGCGGGACGATCAGCAGCTCCTTCACCTCGCTCTGTGCCGTGCGGAAGAAGTATGCGCCAGGCTGCGTGATCGCACCGACAAAGGGCGAGATCACATAGTTCGAGCTGCGCGTCGCGACCTCATCGAGCGCACCGAAAACCTCGATGTGCTCGCGGACGACACCGATCTCCTCGTCAGTCTCGCGCAGGGCAGTATCTTCCAGCGTGCCGTCCTCGGGGTCGCGCCGGCCTCCGGGCAGGCTCACCTCGCCCTTGTGGTGCTGCACCTCCTGCGTGCGCTCCTGAAAGAGCACGTACTCACGGCCCTGCTGTTCGTAGAGCAGCAACAGCACAGCCGATGCGCGCAGGACGTCGCCCTGCACCAGAACGGGCTCGTGGGCGGCGACCAGTCGCCGGCTCAACGCTCGCAAGTCGGTCATCGGCGATCCATCGGGTGCGGCCAGCAGGCCGGTGCGATTGGTGGGCCCGCCAGGATTCGAACCTGGGACCTACCGGTTATGAGCCGGCTGCTCTAGGCCGCTGAGCTACGGGCCCGGCGCTCCGAGGAGGCCGCAGCGAGTATACGCATGGCTCAGGCTGCGGCGCTCCATGGATTGTCGGGTGGCCGCAGCAGCTCCCCCAGTAGCGCGCGCCACCCGGCGACACGGCCGGGCTTTTCGATCGCGAAGTCCGCGCCAGCGACCAGCGCCCGTGCCCGATCCGCCTCCGAGAGCGCGGACGACATCAGAGCGACGATCAGGTCTGGGCGGCCCGAATGCAGGTCGGGCAACACCGCGAGCGACTCACGACCGTTGATCATGCGGTCGAGCAACAGCAGTACTCCGTCGGGGACCGACTCCAGCTGGCGTTCCAGCGACTCTGGACGCAGGAATGTCTGCACCGGCAGCGCCGGCGCCAGTTCGGCCACGATCCACTCGATGATCGCCGCGTGATCGAATTCGTCATCGACGATCAGCACGCCCGTGGGTACCAGCAGGGAACGCGAGCCGAGCAGGCCCGGACTCACGAGGCGGTGGTCAGCGCTACGCGGGCGACAGTTCGGTCGTCCTCGAAGGTGATCGAGCCGTCCTGACGGCCGAGCTGAACCTGCACTTCCGCCAGTGTCTGCACCTGCGTGCCGGCATGAGCCGTAAGCGAATCAAAGAGCGCGTGGAGCGGCGAATCGCCGATGCCGTACTCGCTCTCCGGCGCCGGTGCCTCGATCCGCAACTCGGTGACCGTCACATCGATCACGATCGCGTCCGGCTGCTCATCGCACAGCAGCTCCAGCAGATCCCGCACGACGCTGCCATCGACGGCGACGCGTGACCGGTCGATGTCGGGCTCGCCTCGCAGTCGACGAGCAGCTCCGTCAGCGGCGTCGTCCCTTCGTCGAGGGGCTTGCGGTACGCGCGGGAGAGCACGGCCAGGGAGTCGCTCATACGCTCCATCTCCTTTGAGCCCTCGGTCAGGCCCTGAACCGCGATGCGCTGGCCGTCGCCGACGGGCTCCGCGTCACCGAGCAGCAGATCAGCACTCAGCAAGAGCGTCAGCAGCGGTGACTTGAGGTCATACGAAACGGCGTAGAGCAGCGGATCGATGACCTCGAACAACCCGTCGATATCCAGCTCACTCAAGATCTAATCCAATCCCGGGTGAGCGGAGACACCACTGGGTTCGCGTTGACACTTTATGAAAGCAGCACCTGCTCGGCATCGGGGCTTTCCCGTATCGCTTGGCGCTACCGTCAAACTCACGCGATCGGTCCCAGCCGACCACCACCGAGGATGTGGAGGTGCAGGTGTTCCACCGACTGACCGGCGTTCGCCCCGTTGTTGATCACCAGCCGATACCCGTCCGCCACCAGCCCCTGCTCCACCGCCACCCGCGTCGCGACGACGACCATGCGCCCGACCCATTGCGAATCCGACTCGCTCAGCCCTGAGGGCGAGGCCGGCGGTTCGCCGCGCGGGATCACGACGATGTGTGCCGGGGCGGCCGGGGCGATATTGCGAAATGCGACGAATTCCGCGTCCTCATACACGCGGTCGCTCGGTAACTCATCACGCAGGATACGGGCGAAGCTATTGTCAGGGTCATACACCACGGATCGCCTCCTACCTGCCGCCTAGGCCGGGATCACGGGCAGCGTGATCTTCGAGGGGTACGCAGCCGAGTGGTGGACCGAGTTATTCGCGACCTGCGTCCGCGTGTGCCGCCCGATCGGTTCTCCCGTGTTCGGGTTCACGTCGAACCGTGGGAACGAGGAAGAGCTGATCAGGAGCTGGATGCGGTGCCCGGCGGCAAAGAGGTTGCTCGTCGGGTAGAGCGGGAACCGCACCTCGCTGACCTCGCCCGGCTGAAGCAGTATCGGTTTCGCCATGCCCTCGCGGTAGCGCAGCCGCATGATGCCGTCCGCGACGTTGAGGCGGTAACCGTCGGGCCACTGCTCGTTGGGCGGGTAAGCGTCGATCAGCATCGCGAAGAGGTCCGTGTCCGGGGCGTCCGAGGAGGCGTGCACCGTCACCTCGACGGGACCAGTAACCTCGATCGCGCTCTCCAGCGGCGCGGTCTCGAAAAGCAGCGTATCCGGCCGGTCGGCCAGCGGACCGTACGGCGGCTCCGAGCCGCGCACAGCCTCGCGCGTCGTCTGGTCGGAGCCCCCCTGCACCACCATCAGCCGCATCATCGTCAGTGGCGATGGTGGGATCACTCGCGGCGGGACCTCCACCATCTCGTTCAGCGAAGAGGTGTTGGCCGAGACCGTGGGCAACGGATGCTCCGGGTCGAAGACGAACGACGATGCCTCGCCCTCCTCGGTGGCGGCGTCACCCGCGATCAGTTGCCCGTCCGGGTGGAGGTAGAAATCCGTGGCGACGGCACGCTCAAGCGGCCACGCAGCCTCGTCGCGCCAGTGGCCACCGTGCTGCAGCCGGCCTTCGGCGGTCTTCCCCCCGTCGGCGCCACCCATCACGAAGATCTTCACCGGCTCATCGCTACCAACGCCGTTGTCGATACCCTTCAGCCAGTGGTCGAACCAGCGCAGCAGCAGGTGGCGACGGCTCTCGGCGAGGTTGCCCGCGATCGGTGCCTCCGGCCCGAGATCGACGTCGCCCGAATAGGTGCGGTCGAGCGGCAGGTCGCCGTGCGTCCACGGCCCCATCAGCAGCCGCTGATCGGCCAGCCGATCGCTGAGCGCAACGTAGTTGTCCGTCGTCGCCCGCGTGTAGGAGTCGTACCAGCCACCGGAGTAGACCGTGGGCACGTCCGCCGACTGATCGCGGTACGGCTCGAAGTTCAGCCCGCGCTGGAGCCAGTAGCCATCCTCGCTCTCGCCGTCGCCGTGCGTGTAGAGTTCCTCCGCCCAGCGCTCGTAGACCGGCAGGCCCTCCAGCGGGCTGTTGCCCGGCCCCCAGGGCAGGCGCTGCAACCACTCGTACATCTGGCGCCCGTTCGCCACCAGCTCCCGCTGGAGCGCCGGGTCGGCCAGCGCCTCCGGCGAGACAGCACCGTGAGTCACCGCCCACGTCAGCCAGCGCAGCTCCAGCGTGCCGTTGTGCCGCAACGAGCTCGTGTTGCCGTTCGACGAGCCCTGGTTGATCCACATCGCCTTCAGGTGCGGCGGACGTTCGATCGCCAACGCGCTCTGCACCCACGCGAGGTAGGAGGTGCCCTGCGTGCCAACGTTGCCATCGCAGTACGGCAGTGCGGCCACCCACTCCACGGCGTCATAGCCGTCGGGGCTCTCATCGGCAAGCAGCACGAAGTCGCCCCCCGACCCGAAGCGCCCTCGCACGTCCTGCGAGGCGTAGAGGTAGCCGCGACTGGCAAAGAATTCACCGTTGCCGACCGCAAGGTCGCTCGTGCCGGCGATCCGGCCGTACGGAGTGCGGGTGAGAATCGCGGGAAATGGTCCGGGCAGAGGCTCGCCGTCCCTAGCCGGGCGCCAGACATCGGTGGCGAGCAACGTGCCGTCGCGCGCCCGCATCCCGGCGCTGCGCGCCATCATCACCTCGTACTCAGGCTGCGACAAGTCCGCCACGGCTCCCCCGTTCATGCGGGCGGAGTGTAGCGCCCCGGCGCTCACTAGGCGGACATCGCCGCAGCTGCTGGCGTCGCGAGGTCGATCTGCTCCGACCGCACGAGCCCGGGAGTCCACGAGTCGCAGCACCAGCTGCTCAAACGCCTCGCGGTCCGCGACTTCGAGTTGCAGGGTGATGCACGCGACGCCCACCGGCAGGTCGGCAGTCACCAGGTCATGCTGAACCTCGACGATGTTGCCGCCTGCCTCGGCGACCGCGCCGGTGATGCGGGCCAGTTCGCCCGGCACGTTGGCCGCGGCGACGGTGAGCCCGTGGCGTCTGCCTTCGTGCAGCAGCCCACCCTCGACGATCCGGCCGAGCAGGTTGATGTCCATGTTGCCGCCGGACAGCACCGCGACGGTCGGACCTGAAGGCTCGACGATGTCGCTGAGGAACGCCGCCACGCCCAGCGCCCGCCCCTTCGATCACCAGCCGGGCGCGCTCAACCAGGAAGAGCACGGCCCGTGCGATCTCATCCTCGGAGACCGTCACGATGTCGTCGAC
>DASCRM010000105.1:0-9735 GCA_034406555.1 Dehalococcoidia bacterium
CCACCCACCCGCCCTTGTTCCTTGTGGGGGCTTTGCCCCCACGCCCCCGCCGCTTCGCGCCTCGCCGGCAGCTTCGCGTTGGCTGGATTACTGTGCCGACGGCGGCCGTGTTCGCCGGTCTGCTGGCCCTCACCCCCGGGCCCCGCTCCCCTCGATGGGGCGAGGGGAGGTTGGAGTCGCTCGCGCCTAGCGGACTCAGGGGAAAGCGGATCGAGCTAGCGGGTCTCCAGCGCTTCGATCAGCCGTTCGATGTCATCGCGGGTGGTTGTGCCTCGGAGTAGTTCGATGAACGCGGCCAGTGAGCCGGTGGCGGTGCGGAGGGTGCGGATCTGGTCGCCGAGCAGGTCGATCGAGTCGGGGCGCGCGGCGTAGATGTCTGTCCACGCGAAGAAGGCCTGATTGATACGGCGGATGTGGACGCCTTCGGCTTCGAGCGCCTGGCGCACTTCCTCCATGCGCCGCTCGGCGTCCTCGATGCGGCTCTCGGCGAGTAGTGCTTCGACTTCGTTGCGCAGGTCGCGCAGGGTTTCGGTGGTGGGCGAGTCGCCCGATGCGCGCCCGGGTGTGGGGGCGCTCGTCGGGTCGCCGAAGCGCTCGATCATGAGCGCGGCGACTTCGTCGCCGACGTGGTCGGCGACGGTCTCGCTGATCACCTGGCGGTCGCCGGTGGGGACGCCGAAGCCGAGCGGGTAGAAGCCCATGTAGTGGTGGACCCACTCGTGCGCGGCGGTTTCGACGGTGGTGGCGTAGCCGTTGCGGTTGCTGACGATCGCCGGGTAGAAGGCGATGCCGCCGGTCGCGACGACGAGGCTGGAGAGCGCGGGGTCGTCGGCCTCGGTCGCTTGCTCGAGCGCTACCGCCTGCTCGGTGGTGAGGTCGGCGCGCAGGCGTGTGGCGTCGAGGCGTTCGATACGGTCGCGCGGGGAGGTGACGAGGATGCGCGGCGACAGGCTGAGTTCGATGTCGACGGGCGGCCAGACGGCGAGCGGACCGAACAAGGAAAAGCGGCCTCGCACGCCTTCGGTGCGTAGGACGGCGTCGATGCGGCTCTCGATGGCGGCTTCGACGGCATTCTCCAGTCGGGCGGCGGCGGGCGCGGCCCGGTCGGTGGCGGCGAAGTAGCTGGCGATCGCCTCGTCGGGTGGCGGGTCGCCTCGGAGTGGCGAGCCGGCGGCGTAGAGCCACTTGTTGGCGATCGAGGCGACTTCCCACTGCAGCGCATCGAATTCGTCGCCCGCTCGCTCGTGGCGTAGCGCGAAGAGGCCGGCCCACAGGGCGGTCGCGATCAGTAGCGCGAGCGCGGCAGCTTGTAGCTCAGGTGAGGGGCGAGAGGGTCTTCGCATGGTTCTACGGTAGCGGCTGTGTGGTCGTGTCGAGATGGGCGGTCGCAAGACGCCGGCCACCTGCTTCGTGTTGGAGAGGTGTCCTCGCCCCCGACTCTCTTCGAGGTTGGAACCTACCCACCCTCCCTGTTCTCTTCGGGGGCACGCCCCCCACCCCCCGATCTGGGCGGCTGGGGCCACCTGTAGGTGCTGGAGGCGGACTGGGAAGGCCACGGAACTGGGACACGCGCGGCGGTACTATGGGGCGATGGCTGCTCAGGCTCCGGATCTCACTGGCGGGATTGACCGCCGTCGACGGCTTGCGGCCGTTGGCTTTGATGTGGCCGCGGTGTTCGTTGCGACGCTGGCTGCCGTGGTGATCGCGACGTTGTGGCTGCTGTTACGCAGCGGGCTCGGGCGGGACGACGCGGGGGGTGGCGATGCCGTGCTGGCGCTCTCGCTGGTGGCTGCGGTGGTGCCGGCATGGGCGTTGTACGTCGGTGCTGCGCTGTGGCGCGGCGGTCTGACGCCGGGCCAGCGTCGGATGGTTGTGGCTGTTGAGGCGCGTGGAGCGGGCGAGGCTCTTGCACCCTTCGACGGGCTCAGGGTGAGCGGAGAGGTACTGGAACCGGGCGGGCACGGCAGTGCTTCGCGGTGGCGTCGGGCGTTGCGACTTGCGGTCCATCCGATCTCGCTGCCGACGTGGGTGTGGCTTGCGCTGACCGCGCTGCTCACGGGCGTTCCGTGGCTGTGGCTGCCGTTCGCCCTTGCCGCTGGCGGCGTCGCGCTGGCGGGTGCTGCTTCGCTCGTGATGTTTCTGGGGTGGCCCTCGATGCCTGCGCTGCATGACCGGGTGGCGGGCACCTCGCTGACTGCGCTGCCTCGGCAGGCGGAGGGTTCGTGACGCGCGCGCAAGGTGACGAGCCGGTCAGAGACGCGTCCGAGATTCCGCCCGCGCCGGTGGCGACGGAGCATGGGATGATCGGAACGCCGCCTTCTCCGTTGCTCGATGAGTTCGATGGGCTGGGCGGCGGGACGCGCCGGGTGGCCGCGTGGCTGATCGGCATTCTGCTTGCCGGTGCGATCGCACTCTGGCTGGTGGTGCTGAGCGCGTCGCAGGCGACGGGCGAGGTGGTGGCGCTGCCGGCGATCGAACGCGGAATCGTCGCTCTGACCGACCTCGATGCGCTGCTGGCCGCCCAGAGCGAGGAGCTTGCCGCGCAGGCCGCAGCCGGTGAGCCGGTGGTGGTCGGCGGGTTCCCGATCCGCGATCTCGCGATCCCGGTCAGTGAGGTGATAGCAGGCGGGGAGTTCGACATCGATCTGCTGCGGGCGGCGCTGCTGAGCCGCAGTGCGTTGCGCGTCCATGCGAGCGGGGTGGCGGCGTTCGAGGGTGGCGGTGAGATCACCGCAGGGGCGTCGATGTTTTCGTTCGGCGGCGGGGTGAAGACGCTGCTGGAGGCGCTCTCCTCCGACAATCACAGCACGGCGTCGGTCTGGCTTTGGCCACTGGGGGCGGCGTGCCTGGCGCTGGGCGCGCTGTTGCTGGCTGCCGGGTCGGGCTTCGCGCGCTTCACTGCGCTGGGCATGGCGCTGATCACCGCGGCGGTGCCGGTGGCCATCGGCAGTCTCGCGCTGCGGCTGGTGGTGGATGTGGCAGCCCCCGGCGGTGGCGATCCGATCGTGGATGAGTTTGTGGCGATCGCGCGTCAGTTCACGGCGCTGCCGTTGCGCAATGCGCTGTGGACGCTGGGCGGAGGCGCGGCGATCGTGGTGCCCTCGCTGGTGCTGAACGCGGTCTTCGACCGTTCGTTCCGGCGCACGACGACGGTTAGCGGCGAGATGGACGTTGACGCCGCTGCGGGTGGCCGCTAGCGTCCGGTGCTGCTCAAGCTGCAATACTACGCGTGAAGGCTGGCAGGTTCCGATGCGATATCCACGAGATTTCATGAAGCCACTGGCGATCGGAGCGCCCGCGCCGCTGGCGGAGATTCCTGTACGCCCGGCGCGGATGATCCATTTCCTGCCATCACACCTGCCAAAGCTGCGCGCGAAGGTGGGGGAGATCCTCCCGCAACTGGATGTGCTGCTGGGCAATCTGGAAGACGCGATCCCTTCAGACATGAAGGAGGAGGCGCGCAGCGGGGTGATCGAGGTCGCGAATAACAACGACTTCGGCGAGACGCAGCTCTGGACGCGGATCAACAGCCTCGATAGCCCCTGGTTCCTCGACGACATCATGGGATTGGTCGAGGCGATCGGCGACAAGCTGGACGTGATCATGATCCCGAAAGTGGAGGGCGCGCAGGACATTCTGTTCGTCGATCAGCTGCTTGCGCAGCTCGAAGCTCGGCATGGCGTGAAGAAGCCGCTGATGCTGCACGCGATCCTGGAGACGGCATCGGGCGTGAGCAATGTGGAGGAGATCGCGGCGACGAGCCCGCGCATGCAGGGCATCAGCCTTGGCCCGGCCGATCTCGCGGCCTCGCGACGGATGAAGACGACGCGCGTCGGCGGGGGGCATCCCTCGTACATCGTTCGCACGGACCCCGACCCGGATGACGCCGAAGCGCCGCGCGTGACCGCGCAGCAGGATCTGTGGCACTACACGGTCGCGCGCATGGTCGATGCCTGCGCCGCCGCCGGCATTCTGCCGTTCTACGGCCCGTTCGGTGCGATCGATGACCCGGTGGCCTGCGAGGATCAGTTCCGCGCGGCGTTCTTGCTGGGCTGTGTCGGCGCGTGGTCGCTGCACCCTTCGCAAATCGAGATTGCGAAGCGGGTGTTTAGCCCGGATCCGGATGAGGTGGCGTTCGCCGTGCGCATCATGGAGTCGATGCCAGACGGGTCCGGCGTGATGATGCTGGACGGCAAGATGCAGGACGATGCGACATACAAGCAGGCCGAGGTGATGGTGAATACGGCGAAGCTGATCGCGGCTAGCGATCCGGAGTACGCGAAGCTCTACAACTTCTAGGCGGGCGGCTGGGGCCGCTGATGTCAGTTCGAGGGGATTCGGTAGGCGGCTGGGCCTTGCGCCTGGCGTGAACGCGGCCGTCCTCGCCACTGAAACATCAGGGTAGAAGACCCACCCACCCCTTCCTTTCGGGGGCTCTGTCCCCGCGCCCCCGATCTGGAGCGGCTAGAGGAGACTCCCGCGACTAGCCACCTGTTGGAGGCGCGTCCTCGCCCGCGACCTTCTATGAGAGTAGAACCCATCCGCACACCCCTTCCTTTCGGGGGCTTCGCCCACGCACCCCCGATCTGGGTTCGGAGTCTGGAGTGGACGGAGGTCGGACTGGAGTTGGGTGTGAGAAACACACGCTCGGCGCCCCCCAGCAGGCTGGCGGTCGTTGGACGACCTCGACGGCTGTGCGTGGCATAGTGGCGTGCGGGCTTTGAGGGATGCGATGCGGTTCTATGAGTTTGAAGCGAAGCGACTGCTCGCGAAGCTGCGCGTTCCCCTCCCCGACTCGCACCTTGCGCTGACGGCGGAGGAGGCGGAGGCGGCCGCAGCCGAGCTCGATGGCGCGGTGGTGCTGAAGTCGCAGGTGCTCTCCGGCGGGCGCATGAAGGCCGGCGGGGTGAAGTTCGCCGAGACTCCGGCCGAGGCGAAGCAAGCAGCCGAGGAGATCCTGACGCTGACGATCAACAATCTGCGGCCGGCCGGAGTGCTGGTGGAGCCGCGCAGCACGATCGCGCAGGAATATTTCGCCGCCGTGACGTGGGACACGCGTGAGAAGCAGCCGGTGATCATTTTCAGCGATATGGGCGGCATCGACATCGAGGAGGTCGCGGAGCAGCACCCGGAGCACGTGGCGCGCGTGCACTTCTCGGCGGCTCGGCCGTTCTCGGACTTCACCGCGAAGGTGGCGGTCGCGCAGGTGGGGATCACGGGCGGTGAGTTGAACGCGCTCAGCCGCATCGTGGCGGCACTGGCGCGCACGTTCATCGAAAACGACCTGACGCTGGCGGAGATCAATCCGATCGCGAGGCTGGAAGACGGCTCGATGATCGCGCTGGACGCGCACATGGATATGGAAGACGAGGCCCGCAACCAGCACGCCTCGCTGCTGACGGAACTGGGGATCGACGATCCGCTGGCGCGCGCCGCACGGCCGCCCTCGCAGTTCGAGCTCGATGCCGCGGCGAACAACGACGCCGACCCTCGTGGGATCGCCGGGAACCTCGTGGAGTTCGACGGCAATCTCGGCCTAGTCATCGGGGCAGGCGGTGGGTCGTTGACGCTGTTCGACGCGGTGCGTGCGGCCGGGGGCAAACCCGCGAACTATTGCGAGATCGGTGGGAACCCATCGGTGGGCAAGGCGGCGGGGCTGACGAAGCTGGTGCTCTCGCAGCCGGGCGTGGAGAAGATCGCGGTAATGATGAGCATCGTCTCGAACACGCGCGTCGACATCGTCGCCCGCGGCGTGATCAAGGGCTGTATCCAGGCCGGGCGCGAGCCGTCCGAGGCGATCGCAATTTTCCGTATTCCCGGCTCGTGGGAAGCAGAGGGGTTCACGATCCTCGACAAATATAGCGTGGAGTACGTCGATCGCTCCGTCTCGATGCATGAGGCGGCCGCTCGCGCTGTCGCGAAGGTTAGGGGGTAGCCGTGGTTGTCGCCCGCGGACTGAATCTGAATCGTGCGGCTGCGCCGCGCTGTGTTGTCCCTGCGGGGCTGACCCACCCACCCGCCCGTGATCCTTCGGGGGGTAAACCCCCCGCACCCCCCACTTTGGAGATACGGACTGGAACTGGGCGGGCCTGGCGCGAACCGACCGCGACAGAGCGGGAGGTTCGCTGATGTCGATCCTTGTTGACCTGGAGACGACGTTCATCATCCAGGGAATCACCGGCCGCGAGGCGGTGACGATGACGCGCGAGTTGCTGGACTATGGCTCGAAGCTGATCGGCGGCGTGACGCCCGGCCGTAAGGGGCGCGATGTGCACGGCGTGCCGGTCGAAGACACGGTGCGCGCGTTCACCGACCGCGAACGAGTCGATGGGGCTGTGGTCGCGGTGCCGCCGGCCTTCGCCGCGGACGCGGTGCATGAGGCGATCGATGCAGGCATCCCGCTGATCATCGTGGTGACGGAGAACATCCCTCGCAAGCAGGTCGCGCAGTTCCTCGACTATGCGAGACGCGAGGGCGTGCGACTGATCGGGCCGAACTGTCTGGGTCTGATCAGCCCGGGCAAGACGCGGCTTGGCGGCGTCGGTGGGGCGGCGGAGTCGACGCGGATCGCGTTCGAGCCGGGGGTGGTGGGCGTGATGTCTCGCTCCGGCGGGATGACGACGGAGATCGCGAACTCGTTGTCGCAGGCGGGCCTCGGTATTTCGACGGCCGTCTCGATCGGGGGCGACGCGATGATCGGGTCGACCTACGCGGAGCTGATGCCACTCTTCGACGCGGATCCGGAGACGAAGGGGATCGCGATCTACAGCGAGCCCGGCGGGCGCGCGGAGTATGAGCTGGCCGAGTACATGGCGGATAGCGGGTCGAAGTTGCCTGTCGTCGCGTTCATGGCCGGGCGGTTCATGGACGAGATGCCGGGCATGCGGTTCGGCCACGCGGGCACGATCGTGGAGGGGCGCGCCGATACTGCTGCGGAGAAGATTGTGAACCTCGCGGCGGCCGGGATCGTGGTCGCCGAGACGATCGAGGAGATTCCCGAGCGGCTCAAGGAGCTGATCGAGGGGGCGAGTTGATGCCGGCGATGTTCATCCGTGTCGATATCGCCGATGGCGTGCAGCCGGACGAGGTGCTCTGCAAGCAGTTGGTCGAGGTCTGCCCCGTCGATATCTTCGCGCTGGGGGATGGCGGCACGGTGGGCACGGTCGAGGAGAACCTCGATGAGTGCACGCTCTGCGACCTCTGCATCGACGCGGCGGGCGAGGGTGTGCGCGTAGTGAAGCTTTACCGCGAGTAGACGGCTAGCCCTAGCAGGAGGGAGCGCGACGCCCGCAAGCTCGGCAGGTCACGAGCCGCATGCGGGCGCCACGCAGCCGTCCAGAGTGTCGGCAACGCGACGGGCCTCCGTAGGTGGGTAACGACGCGATCGGGATGTCAAGTGGAGATTGTGACGCGGCGTTGCCGCGCTGTTTCTTCCCTCCAGGGTGACCCACCCTCCCGCTCTCTGGAACGTGGGGGCTCTCTCCCCCCCTCCCACACCCCCGATCGCCGAGGCTGCGCCCCTCGTTGCCGTCGACTCGTAGAACGGTCGGTGGATGCCGCTGTGGTCGCCCTAGCGACGTCTACAGCACCTCGTACAGGACGTCGATCAGGTGGCGGACGTGGCGGTGTTGCCAGCCTGAGCGGCCGCGGTTCATCGCGTAGCCGAGGCCGAGGCGGGCGTCCCGGTCGGCGAAGCCGAGCGATCCGCCTGCTCCGAAGTGGCCGTAGGTGTCCGGATTGGGGCCGAGCGGTCGCTCCGCCATCGCGAGCTGGAAGCCGAGGCCAAAGCGGGTGACGCGGCCCAGCACGGCGTCTTCGCCGTAGACCTGCTCTTGCGTCGCTGCTTCGATCGTGGCGGGGTCGAGGATGCTGACGCCATCGAGGTCGGTCCCGGCCGCCAGCGCGCCGTAGAGGCGAGCGAGCGCCCGCGCGTTGCCGTGGCCGTTGGTGGAGGGGATTTCCGCGCTGCGCCAATCCTCGCTGTTGGTGTCGACATCGATCTTCGGGTACGGGGTGGGGTTCTCGGGCGGCGGGCGTTGCTGGTCGGGAGGACGCGGGGCCATGGGGATGAGGTCAGCGACGCGGGCGTGGTCCTCTTTCGCCAGCCCGATGTGGAAGTCGATACCAGCGGGCTCGGCGATCTCTTCGCGTAGGAAGGTGCCGAGGCTGCGGCCGTCGACGCGTCGCACGACCTCGCCGATCAGGAAGCCCTGGGTGTTGCCGTGGTAGCCGTGGCGCTCGCCCGGTGCCCAGATCGGCTCGTGCGCCGCCAGCGCTTCGCACATGGTGTCCCAGTCGATGATCGCGCGCGGGGGCAGTTCCGTGGTGAGGCCCGGCAGCCCGGCCTGGTGGGTGAGCAGGTAGCGGACGGGGATCTCCGCCTTGCCGGCCTGCGCGAATTCTGGCCAGTAGCGGGCGACCGGGGCGTCGAGGTCGACCGCACCACGTTCGACGAGGCGCAGCAGGCAGATAGCGCTGATCGCTTTGCCGACGGAGTAGAGGTTGGTGATGGTGTCGCGCTGCCACGGTCGAGAGCGGGCCTCGTTCGCGTCGCCGCCCCAGAGGTCGATCACGACTTCGCCATCGATCGCGACGGCGAGCGCTGCGCCAACTTCGACATCGTCTGTGAATACGTCGGCGAAGGCGTCGCGAACGGCGTCGAAGCGGGGGGTTGAGTCGCCATGGACTTCGATCGGGAGGGTGGGCACGATGTGCCTTTCGTTACAGAACGCTGCGAGCCGCATCGTATGTTACCGACAACGCGTTTGCGGCGAGCAGTAGCGCGTTCTGGATACGTGACGGTAGGCTAAGAGTTGCGGTCCCCCGGAAGGTTCAGGACGCTGCCCGATTCACCACCAGTGCTGCTGGGTTCGCTACTCTTAGCGATCGCCGCGATCATTGCGCTGGCTGCGCGCGGGGTTGGTACGGGTCGTCGGCGCGCGTTCCTGAGCGAAGTAGTTGTCGTACTCTTCGCCTTCTTCGCCTACCACGCGGTTCGCAGCATCACGGAGGGCAGCGTCGCCGACGCCCTGCGCCACGCTCAGCGGCTTGAGGATCTGGAGCGTTCGATCGGTCTCTTCGTGGAGCCGACGTTGCAGGCGGCGATCGTCGGCGAGCAGTGGCTCGTGGATCTAGCGAACTGGGTGTACATCTGGGGTCACTGGCCGTTTATCGGCGTGGCCGCGATCTGGCTCTACCGTGCGCAGCCGGAGGGCTACCGTCTCTACCGCAACGCGTTCCTGATCTCCGGCGGGATCGGGCTGGTGATGTTCATGATGTTCCCGACAGCGCCGCCACGGCTCGCGGATCTGAACGTCACCGATACGGTAGTGAAGTATTCGAACTTCTACTACATCCTGCAGCCGCCACAGCTGACGAATCAATTCGCGGCGTTCCCGAGTCTGCACTTCGGCTGGAACATGCTGATCACGGTCGCCATCGTGCGCTATGCGCCGGCCCCGGTGATACGCACGCTGGTGGTATTGGTGCCAGCGGCGATGGCGGTGTCGATCGTGGTCACGGCCAATCACTACATCGTGGATGCGGTCGCCGGGGGCACTGTGGCGCTGCTCGGGTTGCTGCTGGCGACGATGTTGCAGCGCCGTAGCCGGGCGACGAAGCTTGCCCCTGAGCCGGTCGAGGCTGAGCCTGCGCGCACTGTGAGGGCTTAGCCTTCGTTTCTTGCCTCGCGCTTGGAGGTACGGAGCGGCTTTGCCGCGCTGTGTTTTCCCTCCG
>DASCRM010000106.1:0-5908 GCA_034406555.1 Dehalococcoidia bacterium
CCATGTGCACGGGGATACGAATCGTGCGCGCCTGGTCGGCAATCGCCCGCGTGATCGCCTGGCGAATCCACCACGTCGCGTAAGTCGAGAACTTGTAGCCCTTGCGGTAGTCGAACTTCTCGACGGCGCGGATCAGGCCGATGTTGCCTTCCTGAATCAGGTCGAGCAGCGACATGCCGCGGCCGATGTACTTCTTGGCGACCGAGACGACGAGCCGGAGGTTGGCCTCCGTCAGCTGCTTCTCCGACCGACGCCCGTCGTAGGCGATCTTGTCGAAGTAGTAGCGCATCGCGCCGCCGTGAGTCTTGTCGAGCTTCGCGGCGAGCGTCTTCGGGGGCGGGAAGACCTTCGACTCGCCACCCGCCAGCTTGCCGCCCCAGCGGATGTGCTCCGGGCTGATGATGTGGGTGATGATCGAGAGGTCGAAGATCGCCCGCTTCGCGTCGTCCTCATCGAGCTTCTGCGAACGTCGGATCGAGCGGTCGAGCGCCTCATCGAGCTCGTAGTCGACCGTCGTGCGGAAGACCTCGTCCTCGAAGCGGTCGGAGACGGACTGCCGTGGAAGCTTCAGCTTCTTGGCGGTCGCCTGGTAGACGGGGCGCATGCCGTGGAACTGCCGCACGAGGCCGACGAAGATCTCGCCGTAGGTCATCTCGCGGCCGTTTTCTTCCTCGAACTCGGCCTGCAGCTTCTTGATCCAGATCCAGTCTTCCATCGCCTTGGCGAGACGCTTCTCGTCAGCGGCGGTGAGCAACTGCACCTTGCCGATTTCGCGCAGGTACATGCGAACGGGGTCGTCGATGCCTGCAGCCTCGTCAGCGATGCGCTTCGCGGCATCGACAACGGCGCTGGCCTCGCGGTCCTCGACCTGGTCGATGCGCACGGTGATGTTGTTCTCGCCGAGCATGGCGATGATAGCGGAGAGCCGGTCTTTGTTTTGCTCTGCTTCCGGGATCGCCGAGAGCACGTCACCAGCAGTGACTGAGCCTCCGCGCCGCCCCTTGTTCAGCAGTTCTTCCATGCCGGCATCGAGCCCGGTCTCTTTGAACGTCTGGGTCATCCCGTCTCCTCCTGTTGTTGATCAGCGCCGTCTGATGGCGGTCGCTGCCCCCTTGTGGCCTGATACTCTCGCGTTAGCTCACGCTGACGCTCCGATACTTCCGCGAACTCCGCCGCAAGCGCGGTGGCCTCGTTCGCTGCTTCAGCCGAGACCGGCTCGTCGACGGTGGCGCTGATCGCCGCCTCCAGTACCGTCCCGGATTGTTCCCCCTCCGACCGGCGGAAGGTGCGAATCTCGTGCGCCTGTTCCACGGCCGCCGGCGCCAGACGGGCGCTGGTGCGCCGCAAACGCACTTCCGAGGCCATCTGTCGAATCATCTCCTCGACATAACGACCCTCAAGATAGCGCGGATCTAACCACTCCGGAAGCTGAGCCCCCTCGGTCTGGCCACTCAGCGCCTCGAACCGTGCGTGGACATCGTCCTCGAGTTCGTCCGTGCGATCCGCGAGGTCGGGCATCGCCTGCCACGCCGCGAAGAGCTGGCGGTTCGTGCTGTCCTCGAAGGTGTCGGGGTCGATCTTGTCGGCGAGGGCACGAGACTCGCGACGGTTGAGCAGCAGCAGCAGGAGCTGCGATTCGCCGTCCAGTGTCGCCGCAGGCTGCCCCCGGCTCTTGCGCACCTCCGCGGGCGACGCCACCGGTGCCGGCCCGCCCGGGCCGCTGCGTGGTTGCCCGGGACTCTGTCCGAGGCGCGAGAGCACGACGCGCTCATCGACCTGTCCGAGGCGTGCGAGCCGCTGCATGTAGTGCGCGCGCACGACTGAATCCACGATTCCAGCGACCGTTGGTGCCAGCGCATCGACGGCCCGCGAACGCGAACGGGGGTCGGAGCTATCGGTCTGTGCCGTGATTGCCTGGAAGAGGTGATCGGTGACCGGCGTTGCGTCGTCCACGAGTGAGCGGAAGCGGTCGGGATCGCTGCGCACGAGCGAGTCGGGGTCTTCGCCATCCGGCATCGTGACGACACGGATGTCCGCCTGTAGCACGTCCTGGTAGCCGACGAGTCCGCGCCAGTCAATGGTGGCGACGGTCTCGCGGTCGGCTGCGTTGGCCGCAACCTCGACGCCACGCAGCGTCGCCTCGGAGCCCGCGTTGTCGGCGTCCAGTGCGAGCACGATGTTGGCGGTGAAACGCTTCGCGAGGTTCATCTGCTTCTCGGTGAGCGAGGTACCCATCGAGGCGACGGCGTTGAGGATGCCGAACTGGTGGGACGCGATCACGTCCATGTAGCCCTCAACAATCACCAGCCGTTCTTCGCGCCGCGCCGTCTCCGCCGCGCGGTCGAGTCCGTAGAGCGTGCCGCTCTTGTCGAAGAGTGAGGTCTGGGGGGTGTTCAGGTACTTCGGCTCGTCCTCCGGCTTGAGCGCGCGTGCGCCGAATCCGATCATCCGCCCGTTCACGTCACGCGTCGGGAAGATCAGGCGATCGCGGAAGCGGTCGTATGGCTCGCCGCCGCCGTCCGGCTCGATCACGAGCCCGGACTCGATCAGGTCGGCGGTCGAGAAGCCGCGTGCTTCCAGGTGGTCGCGCAGCCCTCGCCAGCCCGAGGGCGCGTAGCCGAGCTGCCAGATGTTCTGCGTCTCGGTATCGAGGCCACGCTCACCGAGGTAACGGCGGACGGGCTCGCCGTCCGGGCCACCGAGCGCGGCGCGGAAGAAGACGGCGGCCGCCTCGTTCGCGCGCAGCAGTCGGTCATGCTCCTCGCGCTGTTCTTGCTCACGGCGAGAAGGTGGCCGCAGTTCGACGCCCGCGCGCTGGGCGCAGACGCGCAACGCCTCCGGGAACTCGAGGTGTTCGACGCGGCGGACGAACTCGATCACATCACCGCCGGTGGAGCAGGCACCGAAGCAGTGCCACGTGCCCCGCTCCGGGTCGACGCTAAAGGAGGGTGTTCGCTCGGTGTGGAAGGGGCAGAGTGCCTTGTAGCGGCGGCCGGCCTTCTTCAGACCCGCCACGTAGCCGCCCACGGTCTCGACGATGTCGAGTCGGGCTTTGACTTCTTCGATCGTGCTCATGGTTCATCTGGTTAGACACCACGATCAGGGAAAAGTTACGGCCGATCGTAGAAAATGCCCTGTGCAGTGCGACCTACCTGGGACGAGCTACCTCGGGAAGGTGTTATTCGCGTCGACAGCGTCGTTGAGTGCGCTGGAGAAGAGGATCACCAGCAGATTCGCCACATCCGGCAGTTCACCCTCGACTTCGAGTGTGCGTGTGTGCTCCTGCGTGGCTCCCGCCTCCACCTTGATCAGCACGTCGAAACGCGCGATCAGCGCGCTCGATGGCGCGGTCTCACGGACCGCGATCGTCGCGACGCCGACGATCGGGATGATGCTGTTATTGCCGACGCTCACTGTCAGCGTCGCCGTCTCAGGGTCGAGCGCGATGCCGGAGACCTCGAGGTCGTTCGGCACATCCGGGCTGAGCACGACTTCGAGCTCATTGTTGTTGAGCGAGCCCTCCTCGACGCCGGCTGCGAGTCGCACCTCGACCGTGACGGTGCCGCGTCGCTGCACGTACTCCTGATCGAGTACGGCCTCCAGCGTGTCGCCGGGGCGCAGCGATTTCCCGCCCACGCTCTCCAGCACGGGCTCGCCGTTATCGACGATCACAAAGACCGCTCCATTGACATCGGCATCGCCGACGTTGGTGATTGCCACGACCAGCCGGTTCTCGCGTGAGAAAATGGCCTGCATTTCCAGATCGGGATAGTCGGGCGTCTGCGTCGGCGTGGCCGCGGTCCGGCTCGCGGTCGGGGAGGCGGATGCCGAGGGGCGCGCCGCGACGGTCGCTTCGACGGGCTGTGGCGTGGGTGTCAGATTGTCGATGGCCTCGGAGGGTGCCCAGCCGCTGAAGCCGCGGCCCTCGACCTCGACCGCCACCCAGAGGCCGTCCGCCGAACGCGCGGTCACGGTGACGGGCACGCCGCCGGCAAGCGTGGCCAGCGCGCCCGAGGCGGCATCCGGCGAGGAACGCAGCGTGACCTCGCGGTTGAGCACCGTGTCTGTGGAGAGGCTCTGCTCGTCACCGTCGAACAACACCATCACGGTAACGGCGGCGATGACGCCGGTGACGAGCACGATCGCCAGACCGCCGAGCCCTGAGAGCGCCCGTGAGTTGGTAGCGCGCCCGCTCACTTCAACCCCTGCTCGCGATCAGCAGTGTGGTGAAGGTGTTGTTGAATTCATCCGACTCGCGCACCTCATCGAAGCGATCGAGCTCGAGGATGTAGTTGCCGGTCTCGGAGATCACGACCGGAGTGAGCACGGTCGCGCTGGCGCCGGGCGCGAGCGTCGTCGGCCCGATGCGCAGTACGCCCAGAATCTCGCCCGACGCCTTCGAGACGTTGAGCGGGACGAAGGTCTCGACGATCGAGGCGTCGCCGATGTTGCGCAGCGCGATCGTCAGCCGGCCATCCTGGAGCAGGAAGGCGTCCGCGATGATCAGGTCGGGCAGCGGATCCGCTTCCGGGTCACCATCGGAGGCGAACGGAGTCGCGGTCGCGAGTGTGACCAGCTCGGGCAGGTACGCCATCGTGTTTGCGGCCGGAGAAATCGTCGCCACTGGGACCCAGCCTTCGACATCCGACTGGGGCGGGTAGGCGACGCGGATCCATGAACTATCCGAGGAGCGGCCGAGCAGGCGTACGCTGCGGCCCGTCGGGAGTACCGCGATCACATCGGCGAACCGATCGGGATCAGCGCGCACATTGGCGGTGGCGATAGCGATCACCAGTTCGGGCGTCGCGCTGGTCGGCTCTGCTGTCGGCGCAGCGACCTGCGTGCCGTCATCGTCCGAGTCGCCGAACACGATGATGCCGCCGATCACGGCGGCCGCCACGAGCACCACGATGATGCCGGCGAGCATGGGCGGCCGAAGCGCCCTCGATTGCGGTCTGTCCGGTAAGTGCGTGACCAGACCCCTCGTGCCCCGCCCACCTGCGAGCAGTGTACTGCGGCTGGGGATGCCTCGTTCTTCCTGATCCTGACCAGCGCTGCCCGACTAAGGCAGCCCGAGATCCCGGGCTGCCTTAGTCGCAAATCGATCGGTCATGCCGGAGACGTAGTCGGCCGCTCGGCGCCATGCGGGGTCGGAGGCGACGGACCAGCCCGCGATCTCGTCCGGCTGCGCCTCGTAGTAGCGGTAAAGCGCCCGCACGAGCGCCTGTCCGGCCTGCGCCTGGCGCAGCGTCGCCTCGTGCAGGTAGACGCGCTCGAACATGAACTCGCGCAACTCGTCGGTGGCGGCGAGCACGGCGGCGCTGAGCGTGATCGCGACGGCGCTGCGCCCGCCGGCTGCGACGGCGGAGGCGGAGCTGGCGACGCAGTCGGTGACCAGCGTCTTGATGCGTGCGCTGCGGTCCGCACCCAGCAACTCCAGCGGCGCGGGCGGCAGATCGGCGGCCGTGATCAGTTGCGATCGGATCGCGTCCTCGATGTCGTGGTTGAGGTAGGCGATCGAATCGGCGAGCTTGACGATCTGTCCCTCGATCGTCGAGGCGACGCCCCACGCCTCGGAGGCCACCGACTCCCGCACCTTCGAATGCTTGAGGATGGCGTCGCGTGTCTCGGCCGTGAGGTTGAGCCCGCGACCGTCGTCCTCGAGCAGTTCGACGACGCGGATCGACTGCTCGTTGTGCCGGAAGCCATCGGGTAGCATCTCGGCCAGGGCCTCCTCGCCGGCGTGCCCGAAGGGCGTGTGACCGAGATCGTGGCCCAGCGAGGCGGCCTCTGTCAGGTCCTCGTTGAGGTTGAGCGCGCGGGCGATCGTACGGGCGACCTGCTGCACCTCGAAGGTGTGGGTCATGCGCGTGACGACATGATCAGAGTCGGGGTGGATGAAGACCTG
>DASCRM010000107.1:0-11842 GCA_034406555.1 Dehalococcoidia bacterium
AGTACCCGCTCATCATCTGAGGGCCGCGGGCGATCATCTCGCCGACCTCGCCGTTCGGAAGCGGCTGGTCGTCCTCGTCGACGATCCGCACCTCCGTGCCCAGCATCGGCCGTCCACCTGAGAGCAGCAGCTCCGGTCGGTCACTCACCGCGTGCTCGTGATCCTCGGCGGACATCAACGAGATCACCGCCGACATCTCCGTCATGCCGTAGCCCTGCAAAAAGTCGCATTTGAACGTCGTCATCGCCTGCTTCAGCGTCTCCGCGGCGATCGGCGAAGCGCCGTAGACCACAGCCTGCAGATCGCTGTACGCAAGCTCGGCTGCGTCCGGGACGAAGACGAGACACGCCTGGATCATCGCGGGGACCAGCAGCACGATCGCCACGTTGTCCTCGTCCATCGCCCGCACCACCTCGGGCGGGTTGAAGTCCTCATGGATCTGCAGGGCCGCGCCACCCGAGACGGCGCTGAAACACAGGATCGCGCCGGCAGCGTGGTACATCGGCGCAACGACGAGCGCTCGCTCGCCGCCCGTGAACCTGAGCCCGCCCGTGACGACCTGTTCGACGTTGGCGCAGATCGCACGCTGCTGGATCACCGCGCCCTTCGGGCGGCCCGTCGTGCCGCTCGTGTACATCTGGTAGGCGTCGTCCTCCGTGTTGATCGTGCGGTCGCAGGGGTCGCTGCTCTGCTCCGCGACCCAGTCGCCGAAGCTCTCCCAGCCATCGACGGCCTCGCCGATCACCTTGAACTGCTCGATGTTGCTGAGCTGCTCGCGGATCAGGTTCATCATCTCCGCGAACTCGCTGGAGGCGACCACGATGCGAGCGCCCGAGTCGTTGATGATGTACTCCCACTCCGCCGGGGCCAGCCGGTAGTTCAACGGCACCGGCGCAACACCCGCCTCCGACGCGCCGTAGTAGAACGTCGCGTACTCGACTGAGTTCTTCGAGAGCAGGGCGATCCGATCGCCCACGTTCAGCCCGGCCGCGACCATCGCGTTCGCGACGCGATGTGCTTCTGCGGAACCCTCGCCGTAGGTCAGGCTGCGCTGACTGTCGGTCGCGAATTCAACGTCGGGGCGCTCCTGTGCCTGGTAGTTGAGGTAATCGTGCAGACGCATGAGGGATCCTCCCCTGTTGGTGCCTGGTCAGTCGGTGCCTGTTCGTTGAGGTACGTGCGACGCTCGCGTCACGCCCACAGTCGGCCGCCGAATCTTGCCCGCAGAGCGCAGCATTGGCAACCGTCGGAGGTCCCCTGAGTAGCTACGGCTGCTGCTCCCTGGAGATGTTTACGCCGCCGAACACCGCCAGCGCCTCGATCTGCAGATGCGGCGCGCTGTCTGACAGCTCATCGTCGCGCACCTCGACTTCCACACCGCCGAGGATCGCGACCTGCTTCGTCGTCACCCGCACACCCTCCGGCACGAGGATCCGTGCGCCGCCGAAGAGGCAACCGACGCGCAACGTGGCCTCATCGGCAAACGTCGCCCCGGACAGATCGATCTGCGCGCCGCCGTACACGCAGACCAGCCGCCCGCCCTGGAACGCAGTAGAGCTGCTCGCGACCTCCAGCCCATCGAAGATCATCACCGCCACCAGCTCGTCCGAAGCTTCATCGACTCGATTGAGCCTCGCGCATAGTCAGCAGCTTCAGCACCAGCTGAGCGCCAATCCAGCCCGCCCAGAAGAAGCCCATCATTCGCATGAAACGACGTATCAACCGCATAGCAACCCCCTTCGGACGCTCATCCTACAAGACCGTGCGACCGCTCTACGACCACGGCTTCGTCCATCCAACTCCAGATGGGGTGCGGGGGGTTTACCCCCCGCAAAATCACGGGCGGGCGGGTGGATCCTCCAGAACAGACAGCGCGGCGAAGCCGCGTCCATCCCTTCCACGCCCCTCCACGCCTCAGACAGACAGCGGCAGCGCCGTCAGCCCGCGAAGCGTGACCATCTCCCGGTACTGCACCTCGTCCCGAGTCAGCCGCGCATCAGGGAAGCGGTCGAGCAGCGACGTGATCGCGATCAGCCCCTCCAACCGCGCGAGCGGTGCGCCGAGGCAATAGTGGCTGCCACTCGACAGCGAGACGTGACGGTTCTCCTGGCGACCGATGTCCAGCTCGTCGGGGTTGCTGAACTGCGCGGGGTCACGGTTCGCGCCCGCGAGACTGAGCACCAGGAAATCCCCGGCCCGGACCGCCTGCCCCCCGACCTCCATGTCCTCCATCGCCACCCGCGAGGTCACCTGCACCGGCGCGTCGAATCGCAGCATCTCCTCGATCGCCGACTCATGCAGCGACGGATCATCGCGCAACCGATCCAGCTGGTCGGGCCGCTGCATCAGCGCCAGCAACCCGTTGCCGATCAGATTAGTCGTTGTCTCACTGCCCGCGCCCAGCAGCAGGATGCAGAACGCGTACAGCTCCTCCTCGCTCAGCCGGTCGCCCTCCTCCTCCGCGCGGACAAGCGCGGAGATCAGATCGTCGCCCGGCGTCTCGCGACGTTGCTGCACCAGCGGACGGAAGTACTCCTTCAGCTCGCGCACCGCGCGGTCGGCGTTATCGAGAATCTCCTGCTCGAATAGCGGGTCGAGCGCCCGTGCGAGGTCGTACGACCACCTACGAAAGCGTCCGCGGTCCTCCCCCGGCACGCCAAGCATCTCCGAAATCACGATCACCGGTAGCGGCTCCGCCAGGTCGTTCATCACATCGATCTGCCGCCCGTTCGCGGTGGCGCGCGCCTCCGCCTTGTTCAGCAGCTCCGTCGTGATCTCGCGGATCCGCGGCTCCAGCTCGCCAACCACGCGAGGCGTAAACGCCTTGTTCACCAGCGTCCGCAGCCGGGTGTGGTCGGGCGGGTCCAGGCCCAGCAGATTGTCCTGGAACATCTGCTGGAACTCGCTCGCATCCACCACCTCAGGGTCGATCAGGCCGGTGTCGGGCGGCTCCCGGTCGGCGGAAAAGCGATGGTCGCGCAGGATGAACATCACATCCTCGTAACGCGTGAACTGCCACGCGCCGATCAGCTCCACCCAGTGCACCGGATCCTTCTCCCGCAGCTCCGTCAGCTTCGGGTACGGGTTCTCGCGGAACTTTTTCGAAAGCGGGTTGAAAGAGACGCCACTGCGCATCCACTCCTTCAGCAACAGCAACTGAATCACGAGCGGGACGACCCCGGGAATTCGCCGCACCAACTTCTGGAAGTTCACAACAGCCTCAATTCCCAACCTCGCCCCGCAAATGGCGAGGGCCGACCAGAAGCATCTTGAGCCGACCGCTACCGAATCTCAACTAGCCATCCCCCAATGGGGGGTGCGGGGGATCCGCCCCCGAAGGAATGCGGGCGGGTGGGTCACCGCGAAGCGGGACAACCCAGCGCGGCAACGCCGCGTCCCCACCTCCCCGGGCGCAACCTGCCGAACTTACGCCCGACGCACAGTGACGATGCAGCCCCCACTGCCGCGATGATATGCTTGCCCGCACGAGACAATAACGTGACAACTGGCCGCATCGCGAGAACACCTCCTGCTACCTGCGTGAACGGGGCCCACCGCTGCGTGTCGCAATGCTCACCTACCGCGGCAACCCCCTCTCCGGCGGTCAGGGCGTCTACATCCGTAATCTCTCGCGCGAACTCCAGCAGCTCGGGCACGACATCACCGTCATCTCCGGCCCGCCCTATCCCGACGTCGACGAGGGCGTCGAGCTGGTCAAACTGCGAGGGCTCGACCTGTACGGCCGCATCGGCGAAGCCATCAACCCCTTCCGCGAGGTGAAAGACCCGATCGACCTCTGGGAGTACGCCGCCGTGCTCGGCGGATTCTTCGAGGAGCCCCTCACCTTCAGCCTCCGCGCCTACGGCCATCTCCAGCGCAGCGCTCGACGTGGCGAAGCAGCCTTCGACGTCGTCCACGACAACCAGTCGCTCTCCTACGGCCTGCTGGCAATGCAGCGCATGGGCCTGCCCGTCGTCGCCACCATCCACCACCCGATCCAGATCGACCGCGACCTCGAACTGGCGGCGGCGACCTCCTGGCGCGAACGCTTCAAGCTGCGCCGCTGGTACTCCTTCCTCTTCATGCAGGCAATCGTCTCGCGCCGTCTGCCGATGCTGATCACCCCATCGATGGCCTCAATCGGCACCGCCCACAAGGCGCTCGGCGTGCCCCGTGACCGCTTCCGGCTCGTCTACATCGGCGTCGATGGAGACAGCTTCCAGCGCCCGGACGGCACGCAGCGCCACCCCGCGCGCCTCCTGATCGTCAACAGCGCCGACACCGCAATCAAAGGCCTCGCACACCTCTACGGCGCGATCGAAGAACTCGCCTGCACTCGCCCGATCGAGGTCCAGGTCGTCGGCACCCCCCGCGACCGCGAACGCACCGAGGCCGAACTGCGCCGACGCAACATCGAGGGCCGCGTCACCTTCCTCGGCAAACTCGACCACGACCAGCTCGTGCACGCCTACTCCACCGCGACCGTCGCCGTGCTGCCCTCGCTCTACGAAGGTTTCGGCCTGCCCGCCGCCGAGGCGATGGCCTGCGAAACGCCCGTCGTCGCCTACGCCTCAGGAGCACTACCCGAGGTGCTCGGCATCGACGGAGCGGCCGGCACACTCGTCACCCGTGGCGATCAGCCCGCCCTCGCCCGCGAGATCGCCGCCTACCTCGACGACCCGGAAGCCGCAGCCCGCGCCGGTCGCGCCGGCCGCGAGCGCGTCCTCGAACGCTTCACCTGGCGCAACGCAGCCCGCGAGACCGCAGCCCTCTACGAGGAGGTGCGTGACGCCAACGGCCACACTGCCAGCGGACAGAGCGCGAACGGCCGCCACCCCAACGGAAGCTCCGCGAACGGGCGACACAGCGAGGGACGCGACGGAGTGCTGCGTTGACCGCTTCCTACACCCGAGTTCCAAGTTCAGGTAAGGCTCTCCACCTGCCGGGCGACGCACCCACATCGTCCAGGGCCAACTCCAGATGGCGGGAGTGGGGGGTTCACCCCCCACAGAGATCAAGGGCGGGTGGGTGGGTCCATCCAAAACACACAGCGCGGCGCAGCCACGTCCCCACCCTCCAATGCTAACGATCGACTACGACCGGCTAGGCCTGCGCCCCGGCGACCGCGTGCTCGACATCGGCTGCGGCGAAGGCCGCCACTCCTACGAAGCCTTCCGACTCGGCGCCTCGCTCGTCGTCTCGCTCGACATGGACGGCGACGCCGTCGCCACCACGCGCCGCATGCTGCGGCTGATGCAGACCGAGGGCGAAGCCCGCGGCCACTTCACCGCCGTCCGTGGCGACGCCAACCGCCTCCCGTTTCCCGACTGCAGCTTCGACCGCGTGATCTGCGCCGAGACGCTCGAACACATCCCCAGCGACGGCGTGGCGGTCGAGGAACTCCAGCGCGTGCTGCGACCCGGCGGCCGGCTGGGCGTCACCGTCCCTCGCCGCTTCCCGGAGCAAATCTGCTGGGCGCTCTCCCGCAAGTATCGCGAAGCCCCCGGCGGGCACGTGCGCATCTACCGCGCCTCGGAACTCGAACACGCGCTCGAAGCCACCGGCCTGCGGCCCCTCGGCGGCCACCACGCGCACGCGCTGCACAGCCCGTACTGGTGGGTGCGCTGCATGTTCGGCGCGCCGGAAGACGGCGCGTGGCTCTCGCGGCAGTACGAACGCCTGCTCGTCTGGGATATCGAACACGCCCCCACCGCGCTCGGCACCGCCGAACAGCTGCTCAACCCACTACTCGGCAAAAGCGTCGCGCTCTACTTCGAAAAGCCCGCGACGCCCCCCAACGCGAGCGAGCCGCTCTCACGAGGCGCTCAGGGCGCGGTCGCGCGGTGAGCGACAGGCACACTGCCATCGTTCAGACGGTCGAAGATGCAGTCACCTTCATCGCCGCGCACCAGACCGCGGACGGCTCGATCCCGGAGTCACCCTCCGGACAACTCGACCCGTGGGACCACGTCGAATGCGCGATGGCGCTCGATGTCGGTGGGCGCACGACCGACGCGGAACGCGCCTACCGCTGGCTCAACGACATTCAGTCCGACGATGGCAGCATGTGGGCGAGCTATCGCGACGGAGAGCCTGATGACCGCACGAAAGACACCAACCTCTCCTCATACCTAGCCGTTGGAATCTGGCACCACTACCTGCTGACGCAGAGCACAGCCTTCGCGCGCGAGCTCTGGCCGATGGTGCGCGGGGCGATCGACTTCGTCTGCGAGGTGCAGGGCGACTTCGGCGGCATCTACTGGGCGTGCGATGCGGACGACAATGTCTGGGACGACTGCCTGATCGCCGGCTCCTCCTCAGTACGCGCCGCCATCGTCTGTGCCGAACGCCTCGCCACGCTGCTCGGCGAACCGGACGCCGAGCGCTGGCGTGACCATCGACGTCAGCTCGACCTCGCCCTGCGCGAGCGCGAGCGCGACTTTGGCTGGTCGTGGGAGCAGCTCGCCAAGGCACGCTACGCGATGGACTGGTACTACCCCGTGCTCTGCGGGGCGATCACAGGCCGCGCCGCCCGCCGCCGCATCGATCGAGCACGTGTCCGTTTCGTGCGCCCGGGTCTCGGCTGCCGTTGTACCGACGACCGCCCCTGGATCACCGTCGCCGAAAGCGCCGAGCTCGCCCTCACCCTCGACGTCATCGGCCGCCGCGAAGCCGCCCGCCAGCTCCTCGACTGGCAGCTCGGCCACCAGGAGACGGATGGCGCATTCCGCATGGGCACTGCCCCCGGCTGGGGCAAATGGCCCGAGGACGAACACCCCTCATGGACCGCCGCCGCAATCGTGATCGCCGCCGACGCCATCCACGACCTCACCCCCGCCAGCGGCCTCTTCCGCTCCCTCCCCAACGCCTGAAGCGACGAGCGAAGCCGCCCGCCTGCCATGAACCCGTCGAGGGTGCACAGCCACAACCGCACCAGAGGCTGCATCCACCCCAGTCCATCCCAACTCCAAATGGGGGGTGCGGGGGGTTTTCCCCCCCAAAGATCAAGGGCGGGTGAGTGGGTCACCCCGCGAAGCGGGAAAACCCAGCGCGGCAACGCCGCGTCCGAATCTCCCCCGCGCGGCAACCGCCATCCGCGGTCCCGCGCCTACAATCTCCGCATGAACGAACACCTCCGCCAGCAAGCCACCGAGGCGATCGGCTTCATGCCCGACGACGAAGGCCTCGCCCTCCACGAAGCGGGCGCAGAGGCCGCGCCACACGGCCCGCTACTCGAAATTGGCTCCTACTGCGGCAAATCCGCGATCTACCTCGGTGCCGCCGCCCGGCAGGCCGGAGCAACGCTCTACAGCATCGACCACCACCGAGGCTCAGAAGAGCAGCAGCAGGGCTGGGAGTACCACGACCCCCGGCTCATCGACCCGCACAGCGGCCTGATCGACACCCTGCCGTGGTTCCGCCGCACCATCGCCGGTGCGGGCCTCGAACGCACCGTCGTCGCGCTCATCGGCGACTCGCCACGCTTCGCGCGCCACTGGACCACCCCGCTCGCGCTCGTCTTCATCGACGGTGGCCACGCCGAGCAATACGCGCAGGCGGACTACGAGGGCTGGGCACCGCACCTCATGCCCGGTGGCCTGCTCGCCATCCACGATGTCTTCCCCGACCCCGCGGACGGCGGACAGGCGCCCTTCCACATCTACCAGCGCGCACTCGCCTCCGGCGACTTCGAACAGTTGCGAACCGCGGGCTCGCTGCGCATCCTGCGAAGGCTCACGGGCACGAAACGACGCAGCTCAGCGAAGGGGACACCATGAGAGTGATTCGAGCGGACGAGGGCGAGACCGTCGAACGGTCGGAAGCCGACATCTTCGAGGGTGGCGAAGTGTGGGGCAGGGCGCTCTCCGCCATCCCCGGCAGCGAACACCTCAGCGTCTCGATGGTGCAGTTCGCGGCCGGCGCACGCGCACGCAACCACATGCACACCAGCGACCAGATCCTCTACGTCGTCGCCGGCATCGGCAAAGTCGGCAACGCCGAGGGCGAACAGGTCGTCAGCGCAGGCGACTGCATCGTCATCCCGGCGGGCGAAGTGCACTGGCACGGCGCACACGATACCGGCTCACCAATGTCCCACCTCGCGATCATGGCCGCTGGCAGCCAGTCAGCAGTCGTTTAGGCGAACCGGCGAGGTGGGGGGGAGGCCTCTCCTCCATGTCCATGCACCGAGGTGAGGGCGAAGCCCAAGCCTATCCAGCTCCAAAGTGGGGGAGTGGGGCGTTCACCCCCCGAAAAATCAAGGGCGGGCGGGTGGGTCACCCGCGAAGCGGGAAAACACAGCGCGGCAACGCCGCGTCCAAGCTCCCCCGCGCCGCCAACAGCGAGGCCAGAACAACCGAGGACAACCCCCCGACGCGCGTAAACGGTCTAGGCAACACGGCCCGCACGCAAGTGCGCTAGCCGAGGAGCGGGCCTCCCGCGTCGAGCACCGCGCGGTCCATACCGATCACCGCCGGCCGCTCCTCGCAGTAGAGCCCGTCCTCGCACTTATCGAACGTGAACGCGGACCGTTCCTTGTCGTAGCGGATCGTCCAGGTGCCGACGACATGGCCGCTCTGGCCCTGCTGCAGCTCGCCCTGTAGCACCTCGATCAACGCTTCCAGCTCTTTCGTCCCCACGGGGCCTCCTCGACATGCGCGGACCCCTCGATGGGATCGCCACCAGTATATCCGCGTCGCCACTGTGCTCGGCGTGACGGCCGCTCCACGGCAGGGTGCCGCCAGCTATGACCGGCCCCCCGGTGAGCCCTACAATGGCCCGGCTGCCGTGTAGGCGCGGCGGCCGAGGGGGATCACGTGAGCGACGCGGTGGGGGGCAAAGCGACGGCCGGCAACTACTTCGAGGACTTCACCACCGGCCTCGAAATCGAGCACGCCGTCCCCCGCACCATCACCGAGGGTGACCAGGCGCTCTACATCGCGCTCACCGCCGACCGATACCCGCTGCACTGCGACGCCGAATTCGCCCGCGCGCTCGGATTCGAGCGCGAGACCGTCAATGACTTGCTCGTCTTTCACACCGTCTTCGGCAAGTCCGTCCCCGACCTCTCGCTCAACGCCGTCGCCAACCTCGGCTACGCCGACATGCGCTTCGGCGTCACCGTCTATCCCGGCGACACGCTCCGAGCGAAGAGCGAAGTGCTGGGCAGGCGCGAATCCAGCCGCGGCGACACCGGAATCGTGTGGGTGCGCACCACCGGCCGCAACCAGCACGGCGATGGCGTCCTCACCTTCATCCGCTGGTTTCTCGTCTCCAAGCGCGACCCGGAGACACCGACCGGTGCGAACGACCCGCCGGAGACGCCCGACGCCGTCGATCTCAAGGCGCTCTTCATCCCCCGCGAACTGACCATGCGAGGCTTCGACCCCGCCGTCACCGGCGGCCGCGCCTGGTGGGGCAACTACGAGGCCGACGAGCGCGTCCATCACGTGGAGGGCGTCGCCGTCGAGGAGGCAGAGCAGCAGATGGCGGCCCGGCTCTACCAGAACATCGCGCGTGCGCACTTCAACGCTCACGCGCTGAGAGACAGCCGCTTTGGCCGCCGTGTCGTCTACGGCGGGCACGTCATCTCCATGGCGCGCGCGCTCTCCTTCAACGGCTTCGAGCACGCCCTGCGCATCCTCGCCGTCAACGGGGGCACCCACAGCAACCCCACCGTCGGCGGCGACACCCTCTTCGCCTGGACCGACGTGCTGGAGCGCATCGAACTCGAAAGCGAAGCCCTCGGCGCGTTGCGCCTGCGGCTCGTGGCGGTCAAGAACAACGACCCCGCGACGCAGGAGCAACCGCTAATGATCACCGACGACAACGGACGCGAGCGCTACCACGAGGACGTGGTGCTGGATCTGGACTACACCGTGCTGATGCCGAAAGCCCCCAACTCATGACCACTACCGAGGCTCAGACACTCGCCGCCGCACGCTCGCTCGTCGACGCAGCGCAGGGCGTGATCGCCGCTGCGCTGCGCCACGGTGCAGCGGTCACTGAGGGTGGCCGGCTCGTCGACGACCACCAGGTGCACGTCGAGCGCCTCGCCTACCTCGCCACGCAGGTGCGGGCCGCCGCCGAACTCGTCGCCTACGCCCAGCGCCGTTCCGAGGCCGGTGCAGCCGACGCACTCACCGAGTCGCAGGCGCTCGTCTACGCGGCTGAAGCCGCACACGCGCTGCGCTCCGCCATCGAGGTCGCCCCCGACGCCTTCGGTGTCCAGGACGCCGTCGCTGCGCTCGACGCAGACGAGGCGCGCGAGGCCGTGCGTGCGGGCCTCGATGAAAGTCGCATCCGCGAGATCGGTCGCGCCGCACTGCTCTCGCTCGGCGTCAACAACATCGAACTCGAAGACGAAGTCGCCTCGCTCACTCGCGACGCCTCGCGCGACTTCGCGAAGAACGAAGTCGCCCCACGCGCGCAGGACATCCACCGCCAGGATCTGCTCGTCCCGGAAGACCTGGTCGAGAAGTTCTCTGCTCAAGGCTTCTTCGGCTCCTCGATCCCGGAGCAGTACGGCGGCACCGGCATGGGCGACCTCTCGATGGTCGTGATCACGGAAGAACTCTCCGCCGCCTCGCTGGCCGGCGCGGGCTCGCTCACCACCCGCCCGGAAATCCTCGCCAAGGCGCTAATCGCGGGCGGAACGGAAGAGCAGCGGCAAGAGTGGCTGCCGAAAATCGCCAGCGGCGAAATCCTCGTCGCGATCGCCGTCACCGAGCCCGATGTCGGCTCCGATGTCGCCTCGCTCCAGACTCGCGCCGAACCTGCCGAGCACGACGGCCAACGAGGCTGGCGCATCAACGGCGCGAAGGCCTGGAGCACCTTCTCCGGCCGAGCGGACGTGCTCGCCCTGCTCGCGCGCACCGACCCCGACAGTTCGCTCGGTAACCGCGGCCTCTCGCTCTTCATCATCCCCAAGCCGGCCTTCGACGGGCACCAGTGGACCTTCGAACAGCCCGAAGGCGGTGTGATCACCGGCACCGCCAACACGACGCCCGGCTATCGAGGGATGCACTCGTTCACGCTTGGCCTCGAGAACGTCTGGGTATCGCAGGACAACCTCGTCGGTGGCGACGAGGGCGTCAATCGCGGCTTCTACCTCCAGATGGGCGGCTTCGCCGCCGGGCGGCTCCAGACCGGTGGCCGCGCCCTCGGTGTCGCGCAGGCGGCGCTGGAGAAGGCCTGCCAGTACGTCACCCAGCGCCAGCAGTTCGGCCAACCGCTCGCGGAATTCCAGCTCACCCAGTACCGCATCGGCCAGATGGCCGCGCACATGGCCGCCGGCCGCCAGCTCACCTACACCGCCGCCCGCACCTTCGACTCCCGTGCCGTCGAACCGGCGATGTCGAAGCTGCTCACCAGCGACATCGCCGTCACTGTCACACAACAGGCGCAGCAGCTACACGGCGGCTGGGGCTACTCCGAAGAAGACCCCGTCTCCCGCTACGTCGTCGACGCCCTCGTGCTCCCGATCTTCGAGGGCGTAAAAGTAGTCGTCGAACTCCGCGTGATCGGCCGCGCCTTGCTAGCGGCAGCAGCCGAGGACTAAGCGGCGGTTCCGCTCCAGTCCGCGCCGCCTCCAGTTCCAACCTCCACCTCCCTTCGCCCCGGAGGGGCGCTTGGTCGGGGGTGAAGGGAGCATCCGGAGCTCGTCGAAGGGCGCTGCAGACGCACCTGCGCTCCCACTCACCAATCCAGGTGGGGGGTGCGGGGGGTTCACCCCCGAAAAAATCAAGGGCGGGTGGATGGGTTACCCCGAAGGGAGGAAACAGCGCGGCGAAGCCGCGTCCTCCCCACGCCCGAACGACCCGTCCGAGGCCTTCGTGCGATC
>DASCRM010000108.1:0-6282 GCA_034406555.1 Dehalococcoidia bacterium
AAGCAGACGATCCGCCCGACGGAGGTTCCTGCCGGCGACGACTAGCGAGATCGAACGACCACGTGAGAAGGCCGCCATCGAGGCGGCCTTCTTCGATCGCGTCGTCATCGAGCCGACCCCGCCCGCCTGCGCGTTGGCGTCACGTCCTCGCCCGCGACCTTCTATGAGGGTGAAACCCACTCGCCGGCCCGTTCTCTTCGGGGGTTCCGCCCCCGCACCCCCGATCTGGACTGAGACGTTGGAGAGAGATGGACGGAACTGGAGAGGGCAGTGTCACCCTTCGACAAGCTCAGGGTGAGCGGGACAGACGCCCTTCCCTCGCATGGTCGCGCGCGACTATCGTGACCGCATGGCCCGCGTAATCGTCGATGCGATGAACGTGATTGGCAGCCGCCCTGACGGCTGGTGGCGTGATCGCGATGGTGCCGCGCTACGGCTCGTCGGCCGCCTGCAACGACTCGTCGTGGCGACCGGCGACGAGGTCGCTGCCCTGCTCGATGGCCGCCCGAGCGCCTCGCTGCCCGGCGGGCTGCACGATGGCGTCGCGGTCTTCTACGCCGACCGCAGCGGCCGCGATGCCGCCGATGACCGCATCGTGCGGCTCGTCCAGGAGGACGAAGACCCTGGCTCCCTGCTGGTGATCACCTCGGATCGCGAATTGCGGCAGCGGGTGGAGCTGCTGGGCGCGAGCTGCGAGGGGGCACGCAGCCTGCTGGAACAGCTCGACGCGCTCGACGGCTGACGCCCGCGTGAAGTCCGGGCACGCAGAGAGGCCGCTCGATGTGCGGCCTCTCGCTGGTCTCTGTGCCTCGTCTGGTGGCCCCTAGCGGGGCCGCCTCGTCTAGCGAGTCAGCCAGGCGAACTTCTGCGGCTTGCGCTGGGCCGCCGGGTCGAGCGCGACGTTGATCAGGCACGTCTCATCGCTCGCCACCGCGTCCTTGAGCGCCGATGCGAACTCGTCCGGCGTCTCGACGTGGTAGCCCTTGCCACCAAACGCCTCGATCACCTTGTCGTAGCGAGCGTTCGGCACGAAGGCGCCCGGCGACTGCATCGCCGTTTCCATGTCGACATCGTTACCACCGATACCGTTGTTCACAAAGACGACCCACGTGATCGGCAGCTTGTGGCGTACCGCGACTTCGACCTCCATGCCCGCGAAGCCGAAGGCCGCGTCGCCCTGCAGGGCGAGCACCTTCTTGTCCGGGTGGACCACCTGCGCCGCGATCGCGAAGCCGTGACCGAGGCCCATCGAACCGAAGCTACCGGCATCGAGCCGATGCCGTGGCAGGAAGTTGTCGAGCACCGTGCGACTGATGTCCATCGTGCTTGCGCCCTCGGCGACGATAATCGTGTCTTCCGGCAGCGCGTCGCGAATCTCCTTCAGGCTTCGGTAGTAGCCCATCGGCGTCGAATCGTCGTCCATCATCGCCTGCACGGATTCGCCGTTGCGCGCGGCCTCCGCCTTCACGCTCTGCGTCCACTCGGAGTCGTCCGGGAACTTCCACGGGTCCTGGTCCAGCGCATCGAGCAGCTGAGCCATCGTCGCCTTGGCGTCACCGACGAGGCTGACCTCGGCCGCCACGTTGACGCCGATCTCCTCGCTGTTGATGTCCAGTTGCACGACACGCACGTCCTCGCGGAAACGCGGCGGCAGGCCGTAGTGCAGCATCCAGTTCAGTCGAGCGCCGACCAGGAAGATCAGGTCGGCGTTCTGTAGCACGTAGGAACGCGCCGCAGCAGCAGCCTGGTCGTGTGTGTCGGGCAGGATGCCCTTGGCCATCGGCATCGCGAGGTACGGCAGGCCCGTCTCCTCAACGAAGCGCTTCACTTCTTCCTCGGCACGTGACCACGCGACACCCTTGCCGATGATCACCAGCGGGCTCTCGGAGCTCTTCAGGGCCTCCAGCGCGTCGCCGACGGACTGCGGGTCGGCCATCGGTCGCGGCGCATCGGGCACGCGAGGCACCCACTGCACCGTGTCCTCCTCAACCGAACCGGAGATCATGTCTCCCGGCAGGTCGAGGAATGATGGGCCCGGCGTGCCGTGCAGCGACTTGCGCGCTGCCTCCGCGACGAGCGCCGGCAGTCGCTCGATGCTCTGCGCGCTGCGGGCAAACTTCGCGTACGGCAGCACCGGCGTCAGCAGGTCCGCCTCCTGGAAGTCGCCCATGCCGATGCGCGTCGTCTCGCCCGCGCCGCCCAGCATGATCATCGGCCAGCGATTCGACCACGCGTTCGCGAACGCCGCCGTGGCGTTCAGCGCGCCCGGCCCGGAGACCACCAGCGATGCGCCGAGCCGCCCGGTGAGGTAGGAGGTCGCCTGCGCCGCGTACGTCGCCGGCATCTCGTGCCGCATGCCCACGTACTTGATGCCCTCGGGCATCGCGGCCGCGGCGATCTGCGCGACGGGGATGCCGACAACGCCGTATATCGCTGAAACGCCCTGTGTCTTCAACGAGCGCGCGATGATCTGTGCGCCAGAAATCTCAGCCATGGTTCCTCATCTCTGTTCCCCGCCACTGGTGCAGCGGAACTGTTTCATGGTTCGACGGGCTCACCATGAGCGGAGCGGGTTGCGGGAACGCCCGCTCCCTTCGCTCGTCCTGAGCTTGTCGAAGGACGACAACATACCCTGAGGGCGGTCATCGCCCGTATCTAAACTCACACGACACTCACACGCGCCGGAACTTCGGTAGCGTGATCTCCTCATTCACTCGCTCGAACGTCACCTCGACCGGCATCCCGATCGCGACCTCGTCCGGCGGGCACTCTACGACGTTACTGGTGATGCGCACGCCCTCCTCCAGCTCCACGAGCACGACGAGGTGGGGAACGAGGTCAGCGAGCGCGGGGTGAATCGGCTGATGCGTGACAATGTAGCTGAAGACGCTGCCGCGCCCGCTGACAGCGGTCCATTCGTACTCGCTCGAGCCGCACTGCCTGCACATCGGCTGCGGTGGGTGGCGGAAGACGGCACAGCCGGTGCAGCGCTGGATGCGCAGTTCACCATCGCGGCAGGCCTCCCAGAACGGGGCGGTCGCCTCGTCCGGCACGGGCAGCGGCAGCTCAGCCACTACGAGCCCCCATCAGCAGCAGCGCGCCGGTGCCGATGCCGGTATCGACGAACGAGACCTCAGCGCCCTCGACCTGCGCGGTGGAGCTACCGCGGGCCTGTCGCACGCCCTCGATCAGCTGGTTCATGCCCTGCATGTACGCCTCGGAGAGGTGCCCGCCGGAGGTGTTCACGGGCAGTTTCCCGCCGTCCCAGGCGATCTCGCCGGCTTCGACGAACGCGCCGCCCTCCCCCTTCGCGCAGAAGCCGTAGTCCTCTAGCGCGAAGACGACGAACGGCGCGAAGTGGTCGTAGATCTGCGCCACGTCGACGTCCTCCGGGCCGAGTCCGGCCATCGCGAAGAGTCGAGGCGCGGTGTGCACCGCCACCGTCTCGATGTAGCTGTGTTCGCCGCCACCGGTCTGCGCGGCGGCGAGGATCAGCGCCGGGCGCTGCTTGAGGTCGCGCGCTCGCTCTGCCGAGGTGATCACGAGCGCCCCGCCACCGTCCGTCTCCAGGCAGCAGTCGAAGAGGTGGAACGGGTCAACGATCATGCGCGAGTTCTGGTGGTCCTCCAGCGTCAGCGGCGTGTCGTGGAAGGTCGCGCGCGGGTTGCGGTTCGCGTGGGAGCGCTCTGCAACGGCGACCATGCCGAACTGCGCACTCGTCGTGCCGAGCTCGTGCATGCGCCGTCGCGCGGTCATCGCGAGCCCGTGTTGCGGGGTGAGGATGCCGAAGGGCTCGATGAACTGGCCCCCGCCGCGACCACCTCGGCCGGTCACATCGCCTCGCCCGTAACGACGGCCGGAGCGGCCGTTCACGCCGCGGTAGATCACGACCACGTTCGCCAGCCCGGCCACGATCGCAGCGGAGGCGCTGGCGACCAGTGCCGCGCCGACATTACCTGCCTGGCTGATCTCGCCGAAGTACGCGAGGTCGGGGACGCCGAGGTTCGATGCCACCTCTGTCTCGCCGGAGGTATCGACGGTCCAGCGCATCAGCCCATCGACATCGTGCGGTTCGAGCCCGGCGTCGTCTAGGGCCGCGAGGATCGCCTGCAACGTCAGTTGTAGTTCGGTGCGCCCGGAGTCGCGCGAGTAGTCGGTCTCGCCGATCCCGACGATGGCGGTGCGGTCCCGCAGACTCATCGTTGCTCGCCCCCACATCGCACGTCGCTCACACGGTACGTCGCCGCGCATCGTAAGGTGCGAACGCCCTTAAGGTGCAGTCCGCCGCGAAACTGCAGAGCAGTGATGTCCCCCGCGATCACCTTCGTCAGCCACTCGACCAGCCTCGATAATGAGGCCGCATCGCCTCGGGCCACTTCGATGTCGCGCTCTCCGAACTGGGGCACTAAGCTGGCCGGGCGGCCGTTCGACGCCGTCTACAGCTCCGACCTGCAGCGAGCGAGCAAGACCGCGCGCATCGCCTTCGCGGACCGTGGCATCCCGCTGATCGAGGACGCGCGCCTGCGTGAGTGCGACTACGGCGAACTGACGCGTGCGCCACGTGAGACGGTCGCTGCCGCCCGCCCGAACTGCATCGAGCGTCCCTTCCCCGGCGGGGAGAGCGACAACGACGCCACCGCACGGATGCGCGCGTTCCTCGATCAGCTCGCCGCCGAGCGCGACGGGCAGGCGGTCGTCATCGTCGGGCATCGGGCGACGCATGACTGCCTCGTGCATCTCGCCACCGGGATGCCGCTCGCCGATACAATTACGCGCGACTGGGAGTGGCGGCCCGGCTGGGATTACGAGTACGACGCAGAGGGGGCCTGATGGCGACACAGAGCGACGACCGAAGTGCGGTGGTGATCACGGGCGCATCGACGGGCATCGGCAAGGCGACCGCCCTGCGGCTCGACAACCTCGGGTTCGACGTCTTCGCGGGCGTGCGCCGCGCCGAGGACGGCGAAGCGCTGCAACGCGAGGCCTCCGACCGGCTGACTCCGCTGCGCATCGATGTCACCGAGCAGCGCTCGATCGACGAGGCGGCGAAGCAGGTGGCGGCCAGCGGCAAGCCCCTCAGCGGCCTCGTGAACAACGCCGGCGTCGGCACCGGCGGCCCGTACGAATTCATCCCGATCGACACACTGCGTATGCAGTTCGAGGTGAACTACTTCGGCCACGTCGCCGTGACGCAGGCGTGCATCCCCGCACTGCGCCGTACGGAAGGCCGGATCGTGAACATTGGCTCGATCGCCGGGCGCATGGCCGCGCCGTTCGTCGGCTCCTACTCCGCGTCGAAGTTCGCTATGGAGGCGTTCACCGACTCGCTGCGCGTGGAGCTCGCCCCGTGGAAGATCGGCGTCGCTGTCGTCGAGCCCGGCGTGATCGCCACGCCGATCTGGGACAAGGCGACAGAGACGATCAGCGAGCTGCGGTCCCATCTACCGGAGGAAGCGCTAACGCTCTATGGCGACGCTATGGACGCGGTCGAGCGGTGGTTTGATGAGTCGAACGAGAACGCCATCGACGCAGGCAAGGTCGCGAAGGTGGTCGAGCACGCGCTCACAGCGAAGCGGCCCAAGGCGCGCTATCTCGTCGGTGGCGACGCGAAGCAGCAGGCGATCGTCGCGAAGTGGATTCCGACTCGGCTGCGCGACTGGCTGGTGAAGCGAGACCTCGGTATCTAGGCTCGCGATCGCCTCGAGAACGGCGAGCGCAGCGCGGCCCACAGCCGCGCACCTCGGATCGCCCAGGGCGCGATCAGCAGCAACCGGCCGACCTTGTGGTCGGCCAGCGCCTCATCCATGCGCGAGAAAATCGCGGCGGCCAGCGCCTCCCCGCGCTCCGAACTGAGATCGAGGGCGTTCGAGACCACCACAGAGAACGGGATCAGCGTGAGTAACGTCCCCGCGTAGTCACGCTTCAGCTGCGAAAACTTGTAGTCCACAACGCCGTGCTCCACCAGCGTCGAGTGGTAGAGCTGCAGCAGTTCGTCCTCGTGCGCCCGGCGCACCTCGACCGTCAGGCTGAGTGCGAGCCAGTACGAGAGGTCGGCCGCACCGACGCCGAGTGTCGCACCCTGCCAGTCGATCACCGTGAAGCGATCGCCGTCCGCGACAGGGAGAAAGAGATTGTCGAGCCGCATGTCGCCGTGGACGAGCGTGTACGGCGGTCTCCCGAAACGCCCCATCAGTTCGCCGACCATCATCGGCAGCACTTTGCCCGCACGCCGCACGAGCACCCCCATGCGCGGATAGTCTGCGGCCCGCTCCTCGAACCCCG
>DASCRM010000109.1:0-17827 GCA_034406555.1 Dehalococcoidia bacterium
GTACGAGGGGTACGACTCGCCCTCCTCGACGGGGTAGCGGCCGATGCCGGCTGCAGCCTGCGGGCCGAGGTCGATCGTGCGGATCACCCACAGCCGATCGGGATCCGGCAGCGCCTGCTCGGGGAACGCGGCCACGGCGCGCAGGACGGCGCGACGATCGACAGCGGTCTCGTCATCGATGCGTGGGTGGCGATCCGCTGGTGGCTCCGTCCCCGAGGTGACCCAGTTGTCGAGGTTGATCAGCACCGCTCGCAGTAGCGGGGCATAGTCGACGGTGTTGAAGCCGTAACGGCCGCGCGCACCCTCGTTCGCACTCTCGCGGCTCTGGGGAAGCGAGCCCGGTGTGTGCTGCGTGCCCGCGAAGTGGTAGATGCGCGTGTCGGGGTCGGCGTCGAGGTCCCGATCGCCCGACGGGTCGACGTGTACCAGCGACCCATCGCCGCGCCAGTACTCTGCCGAGGTGTTCGTATAGACGACCTTCGGCACGGCGTCGCGCTCGCGCAGTCGGTCGAGCAGCCCGGCGCGCTCACCGCTGAACGGGTCGCTCGCCGGGGCGTTGGCGAAGGGAAAGAGCTGCCCAAACCCGGGCGGCGACTGTGCCGAGGGCTGCGCGAATCGATGGTTGAACTCGCCGCGACGGCCACCCGCTACATGCGGCAGGAGCCCGTCGAAGACCTTGCGCCCGCGTTCGTCGACGTTGAGCCCCAGATGCAGGAAGTGACGCAGCATGCGACCGGTCTGCGAGATGCCGTAACCGTAGGTGCGCTCGAATCCACCGGCACACGGATTGGAAGGCGAGTCCTCGCGCAGAAATGCCGCGGCGTCCCGGAGGGCGAGCAAGCCCGCGCCGACGACCGGTGCGCCCTCGGTCGTGTAGACGACGTTGTAGATCTTGCCGGGCGTGAAACCGGACTCGAGGTAGACGTGCCTATCGCTCGGCGCGACCCGACCGTCGACTTCCTGAGCGAAGCGCCACTGCGAGCGCTCGATCACCGTATCCGCGCCGTCCTCGTAGTCGCGAACGAGCAGCACCGCACCTTCCTCGTCGGTGTCGGCAGCGGGGTACGGACGGTGGATGCGGTTCGCGAGCAGGCGTGTGGTCTCGGTCGCGTTTGGGCGCATTTCGACGACCACCTGGCCGCGGACGGGCTTCTCGTCGGTCGATACCTGCGGCGGGTGTAAGCCGATCAGCGCGTCGCTCTGCGGCACGTCCCACTGCCAGCCGATCGACGCGATCGTGAAGCCGTGACGGAAGAGGAATCCGTCTCCCGGAGGAATGTCGACGCTGCCCGCCGGCCTCGGCCCGGAGCGATTGAACATCCCGACGACGCCACGCCGGCCGCGGTTGGGCAACTCGAGCAGCAGCCCCCGGTTGCCCCGCGACGGGTCGACCGGAGAGAGCACGGTGAGGTCAGCGGTGAAGCGGACCCGTCCATCTGCATCGCGCCACGCGAGATCGAGGTCGACGATCGTGTCATTGGCCTCGTGCAGCGGATCGACGGCGAAGGTGAGGGAGGCGTCGATGCGCTCGTAGGCGCCGGTATCGCCGAACTCCACGCCGTCAGCGTAGTGTTCCCGCCGCGTGATGTCGATGGCGATGACCGGCATTGCCGCGCCTCAGCTCAGCAAGTCGCGGACGCTGCGCAGCGGCCGGCCGTCGCGATCGCTGATCGCGACCGTGACCGCCTCAGTCGCCCCTCCGAAGGTGGGCATCCACACGGAGTGCTTGCCCGGGCCGCCGGCAACGACGACGTGCATCGCTTCCGGGCTGTTGGCAATCGGCAGGCGATACGAGGCGACGGCCTCGTCCGTAACTTCTCGCCCCTCGTCGGCCAGCCGTCGCCGCACACCGCGAGACGCCCAGGCTGCGAGCTCTCCGACGCGGATGCGCGCGTGTTCGAAGAGGTAGTTCTGCACGTCCTCCCGCGTCATGCCATCCTCGGCGATCGTCGCCGCATGCTCCGGCCCAAGCGCGAACAGGGGATGGCCGCCGCTGCGATTGTTGCTACCTGACTGACTCATTGCGCCGGCGATCGTGCGCAGGATGTCGAGCCCGGTGTTGCTGTCGTGATCATTGATGTTGTGTGGACCCTCTGCACCCCACACCGAGACCGTGCTCGTGTTCGCGTCAAAGCCCTGCGTCGTCTGGTACGGAGACCACGGATTCGCTTCCTCGTTCTCAGCGAAACAGAACGCGAACTTCGCAGGTGTTCCCTGCGTGGCCCGGTCACCATCCCCGGGGCTCGCGCCGCCTACGTTGAGCAATACGAGTCGCACCGCCCGTCCGATCGCGGCGTTCGCTGGGAAGGTTGGGCCGAAGCAGCCGCTGCCGCCGTGTACGCGCAGTTCGCGCCCTATCGCCCCGTTGACCAGCACCAACATGGCCACTGGATGCGTGGTTGCGTTCAGGCTCGCGATGTTGAAACGAGGGTCGAGTATCGCCTCGATCGCAGCCACGACCACGGGGAAGTAACTGGGGTCGCAGCCAGCCATCACCGCATTGATCGCCAGCGCATGTCGAGTCACCTCGCCCTGGCGGGGCGACATCACGCCCAATACCTCCAGCGGGTCGCGATCGCTGTACGAGAGCATCGCGGCAACCCGCTCTTCGGTCGCCGGAACGATCGGCAGGCCGTCGCCCCAGCCGCGCTCAGCGAACGACCGCACCATTTCGAGCGGATCAGCGGGCGCGTCGACCAGGCCGCCGGCCCGGCCCATCCTCGACTGTGCGGCTGCGCCGCCTGCGCGCGATTCGGTCATGGTCTCCTCGTCACCTGCGGTTACGGCCCGGAGGATGTCAGTCCGGCGATCGCAGCTTCAGCGGCCGGCTCGGCCTTATCGCGGATCGCCTGTTCCTTCATCCCGCCGAGCGGGTGCGGCACGATCACGCGGCGAAGATCCGGTAGACCTCGCTGTTCAGCCTCGAGCTGCAGCAGGCCCGCGAACTCCTCCGTGCCAACGGCTACGGTCGGGATGCCTTTGCTCTCAAGCAAGATTGCGGCGTGGACACTCCACGTCGTGCACGAGCCTCAGTCGCAGGATCCGACAAGTACGAAGTCGCAGTTCTCGGTCAGGCTGCGCATCGTCGCGCGGCTCGGCGGTCCGGCCACGGGCTTGCTTTCGATCGTGAGCGTACCGAGGTCGATACGCTCGCGCATCGCCTCCACGACGCTTTCCATCAGCAGGCGAGCGTTCGCCTTTCGGTTCTCGAGGATCCCTGGTCGCAGTCCGGCCAAGCTCTCAGGCCTGCGCGCCAGACTGTGCTCCTCGACATATGGATGGCCGGTCGGGTCGAACACCCGAACGGTGCTTGGTCCAGCCATGTGACGCTCCTTTCGACGTGGTCACGCGATAGCTATACGGCATGTAGCTCCCCGTAGACCAGTTCCTTTAGTTCGTCGATCTCGGGAAAGCGGTCGGTCGCAGCCTTACTGAAGACCAACTCGCCGTTCACCGTCCACTCGAAACGGCCGTCGCTGCCGGGAATCAGGGTGAGGCTCTTCACGTCCTCCTGGATGTCGGTGAGAATCTCGTTCACCATCCAGGCGGTACGCGGATAGTAGTTACACGCGAAGCAGTACTCGACGGCAATCTCAAGGCCCTCTTGGTTCACCATGGCTCCTCCCGTCGCGCCATCTGCGGCGCTGAACTGCGGCCCCCGCAGATTCGGGCGAGCCCGCACGGGTGCTCGCAGCCGCCAACAGACCAGACTCTATCATCCAGCGCGAGGGCTGGACCCAGCCGCCTTTGGTCTGGGTGGGGACCGCTGAAGCGTGACGGTTCGCTGGACGAGCCGTCGCCGGCAATTCGGCAGAGTGAGCAGACAGAGAGCGGGGAACGTAATGGCGGATCTGAGCGAGCGCGTGGCGCTGGTCACTGGAGGCAGCCGAGGTGTTGGTCGGGCGGTCTGCATCAAGTTGGCCGAGGCCGGCGCAGACGTAGCCATCAACTATGTGAGTAACTCGGAGGCTGCCAAGGAGGTGGCCGCCGAGGTCCGGGCCTTGGGCCGCCGCGCCGAGGTGTACCAGGCGGACGTCGGAGACCCCGACGCGTGTGAGGCACTTGCCTCGCAGGCGTTGGCCAGCTTCGGCGGTATCGACATCTTCGTGAGCAATGCTGCGATCGGCGCGACGTCACTTGGCCGACCGATCGTGACGGAGACCGACCCCGCCGACTTTCGCAAACTGATGGAGGTCAACGCCTTCGGCGCCTTCTACCTCTGCCGGCTGCTGGTGTCTCAGATGCGCGACCGTGAGCGGGGCGACGTCGTCATGATTTCGTCAGTGCAGGCGCAGCGGTTCGGCGCCACCGGCGCGAGCTACAGCGTGGCGAAGGCTGCGCTGGAGGCGCTGGCCTACACGCTGGCGAAGGAAGAGCGGCAGCACGGCATCCGGGTGAACGTCGTCGCGCCGGGTATCGTCGACACGGACATGGGTGTGGCGTCGGCCGAGTTCCGAAGCGGCGTCACGGACATGCGGGAGCTGGACGCGCGTTCGCCATTCGGCTTCGTCTGTCAGCCGGAGGATGTCGCGAATTCGGTCGTCTTCCTCTGCTCCGACGAGGGACGATATATCACCAACCAACGCATCACTGTGGACGGCGGCGGGTTCTAGCTTTCAACGCGAAGTGACGTGGGCAAAACGTTTCCTAGCGGTTGGAGCCTAGCGCACCAACACTACGCATCGATCAGCACCCCCGGATTTAGTACGCCGTTCGGGTCGACGGCGAGCTTTGAAGCGCGCAGCGCGGCCGCGAACAGCTCCGGCCGCTGACGGTCGTACCACGGTCGGTGTAGCCGGCCCACTGCGTGGTGGTGCGTGACCGTCGCGCCGCCGTCCACGAAGGCGTCCAACCCCGCCTTCCTCACCTGGTAGGCGTCTTCCCCGGTGAGGCCCGGTCGATAGAGTCCGGAGTAGGTGTAGTAGGGTGCCGGGCCGTCCGGGTAGACATGGGTAAAGCGGCAATTCACGGTGCCGCCCCCGCAGACCTCCTTCAGCGCACCGAGCAACGCGGCGCGCACGCTGCGGTCGAACTCGGGCCAGCGCTCCCACGTGATCGCCGTCTCGACTGTGCCCCCGATGGTACCGATGCCCAGGATGTTGCCTCCGCTCGGGATGAACGCCTCGCGCCATGCGCCCACCGCGCCACCTCTGCCGGTGGGCTGCCCGCCTTCGGCGGTCATGATGTCGGCGTCGTCGATCGTGCCGCCTCCGTCGCGCGCAATCTCCACCGCCAGCCGCACAGGGCCATCTTGCGGTAGCTCGGCGGACTCGAAGCCAATCACCAGCAGCGCATGCTCTCCGTCCATTCCGGCGCTCCCCTGCGCCAGTTCAGGGTCGAGCAGCCGCAGGTTGGCCGGCCACAGCTTCGCCTGCGCGATCTGGCGGACCGCCTCGTAGCCTGTCTCCCACGACGGGAAGGTGACACCGGCGGTAGCCCGGTACTGGGGGCGCTTCTGGATGCGCATCCAGGCCTCGGTGATCACGCCCAGCGTGCCCTCGCTGCCGATCACCATGCGGTCGGGACTTGGTCCCGCGCCGCTGCCGGGCAGCCTGCGCGACTCCCACCATCCGGAGGGCGTGAGCATCCGGGTCGACTCGACGAAGTCGTCGATGTGCGTCTGGTTCGTAGCGAAGTGTCCGCCAGATCGTGTCGCGATCCAGCCGCCCAGCGTGGAGCCGGCGAAGCTCTGCGGGAAGTGACGCAGGGTGTAGCCGTGCGGTCGCAACTGATCCTCCAGCGCCGGGCCGTAGACGCCGGCCTGGATGCGCGCGGCCCGAGACGTCTCATCGATCTCGAGTACGCGGTCGAATTGGTCCATGTCGATCGTGACGATGCCGCCCCAGTCGTCAGGCGGGGTCACGCCGTTGACCGATGACGAGCCGCCGCCATACGGAATGCCCGCGTAGCCCCGGTCCGAGCACCACTCCAGCACCGCCTCCAGCTCTTGCTCGGTCCGAGGGTGCGCCACCACGTCAGGGGGGTTGTCGAACTGGCCGTGGATCTCCTTCAGCCGGTCTCCCTTGCTGTGTAGTGCTCGCTCGTAGTTGTCCATCAGGCAGAAGCCCGCGAGCGAGTCCGGCGGCTTGATGCGCGGAGCCCGCAATTCGAGGTCTTCGACGCGCGGGATCGGCGGAATCTCCAAGTCGACGGACCAGCGCTCGGCAAGCTGCTGCGCTTGGGCGGCGCGCTGCTGCTCGCTGGGCTCATCCGCCTCGAGCCCGAACATCCAGATGCTCTGCCGCGGGTGTGCCGTCAGTGCTGTCTCAGTCGCCATGGTGATTCACCTCCGCCGCCAGCCGCTCGGCCTGCGGTTCGTCATCGGACGCTGGATTGAGGTTCGGAGCGAACCCGCCGAACGATCGCGCGGACGGGACAGTACTGTACGCAGTCGCCGCAACCATTGCACTTGTGTTTGAGGATAACCAACTGTCGCCGCGCCTCGATGATCGCACGCTCGAGGCACGTAAATTCGCACACACCACAGCGCATACAGTCGGTGGTGATGAAGTAGATCGAGGTGCTGGGCGGGGCGTGCGGAGAAGGCGGAGAAGGCGGACGCTCCATCGCTCCGCTCGCGTTCCCGCCAGCCACTGGAACGTCCGGCCGCGTTACCTTGCGCCGACCGGCGCCGCTTCCTTCTCCTTGAAGTGGGGGATCACGTGGCGCTCCATCAGCTCCATCGACTTCATCACCTGGCCCGTCTCCATGCCGCCGAGGCGGGTCCAGCACAGTAGGTCGGTGAATCCCCAGTCATCCTCCAGCTTTTCGATCTGCTCGTTCACGTAGTCGGGCGTGCCGGCGATCACCGTGCCCGCATCGACCAGCGTCTGGAAGTTGACATCGACAGCCAGGTCGCGGGTTGATCCGTAATTCTCATATCCGGGGATCGGCGGCTCGCCCTTCGGCGTCGTGACGTAATTGCCGAAGGTGCGGTAGTACCAGATCACCGGGGCCTCAAACTCACGACGTGCCTCCTCCATCGAGTCGGCGACGTAGATCATGCGCAGGGCCGCGATGCTCTTGGTGGCCGGGTCGTGACCGTTCTCTCGCAGCGCCCCGCGGTACTCCTCCAGGCGCTCCAGCATCGGGTCGCCCTCGGGCGTGAAGACCGGCGCGTACATCAGATTGGCGCCGAACTTGCCCGCGAGGGCATACGTCTCCGGACTGACGGCTGCCATCCAGATTGGCGGGTGAGGATCTTGCAGCGGCTTCGGTCGCACCCACAGGTCATCGATCTGGAAGAACTTGCCGTCGTAGTTGACCCGCTCCTGCGTCCAGGCCTGCGTGATGATCTCGAGCGACTCGCGGAAGATTCCGCGCGATTTCGTCTGATCAACCCGGTGGCCCTTGAACTCGATCGGCTGGTAGCCGCGCCCGACACCGAAGTCGAGCCGACCGTCGCACATCAGGTCCAGGAAGGCGTACTCCTCGGCCACTCGGATCGGGTCGTGGAACGGCAGCACCACCACACCGGTTCCGAGGCGTACGCGTTTCGTTACGCGGGCGAGCGCCGCCAGCGTCAGTGCGGGCGACGGGCAGTACCCGTACTCGCTGAAGTGATGCTCGGCCGGCCAGACGCTGTCGAAACCCACGTCCTCGGCCGCCTGAATGATGTCGAGCTGGTCGCTGACAATCTCGTGCTCAGTGCGATCGTCCGGATTCTCGAACAGGTGCAACATGCCAAACTTCATAGCTCACTCCCTCGCTCTGCGGATTTCCGCGCGACATCGACCGAGAGGAATCACGTGACCATCGCGGCCCCGTCAGCCTCCATCAAAAGGCCCATTTCACGCCACTGTGCTGAGCTTGATAAGCGACCTAGGTCCCGAAACAATCTGGGCGTCGGATCTACGGTAAGCTCGGCGAGTTCATGGCGGCATGCTGGCTCATGGGGCTTCCGCGCGTCGAGGGCTCAGCGGCCCCGCTATAGTTCGGTGAATGATTACCGCAAGAGTCGCAGCGATCGTTGCAGCCGCACTCGTGTCGATCTTGCTCGCCAGCGGTTGTGGAGGCGACGCGGTCGACGAGGCGCCCTTGCCCGTGCCAACGGCGTCGCCGCCGAGCGCAACGTTCCCACCGGGCATCTTTCTCGCACTGGCTGAGCCGGAGGGCGGAGCGTCGCTCTGGTCATCGGGGGGCGAGCTGCCGGCCAACCTCCGCTTCTTCGGCCAGGGGTTCGACGTGCGCGACGAGTTCATCGTGATCGCCGAGGAGCGCGAGCTTGTCGTGCTGACTGCGCGCGGCAAGGAGCGGCGGATACCGATCGACGGACTCCACGCGATCGCGCGCCCCTCGCTCTCTCCCGACGGCCGCTTCGTCGCGGTGCAGGCGACCGAGCGGCCGCCGGGTGAGGAGCAACCGCAGTTCCTCACGATCTATATGATCGACCTCGAAACCGGCGACTGGCGGCGCGCTGCGCCGATCATGGCCAGCCCCTCGGCGCCAACGAGTCGTCGGAGTGGCTGGCCGACGGACGCATCGCACACCGGGCCACCGAAGGCGAGTGCCTCGTGATCCAGGTCCGGGACTCCGTTAGCGGGGAGCTGACGTTGACGATCCGCGACGGCGGGACGGCCGGTTGCTACCAGCTGGAGCGGGGGAATCTGGACGGGCCTCGATTCCACATCGCGGCGAGCGCCGACGGGCAGCGACTGTTGATCGTGGGGCAGATGCAAATCTTCGATCTGTCGACCGGCGAGTTGGTGTCCGACCTGCACCAGGCGGTCTTCGACGGCCTGAGAGGAGCGGACCTGCGACCGGATGACCGGTTCGCGGGCCATGGCGGAGGCGGAACTGTGCCGCTCGATGGCGCGTTCTCACCGGACGGCCAACTCATCGTCTTCGATGGGGCGGTGATCGGGCCCGACGGTCCTGCGGTGACGCTGTTTTCGATCGCAATCGACGGCAGTGGCTTCGATGTGATCGGGGAACCGTACGACATCGATCCCGCGGTGACGAACGATCATAACTTCTCGTTCCTCAACCCCTTCTGGCGTTAGCGAAGTCGAGTCGACAGGCGATGAGCAGCTCGTTCAAAGTTCCGGACCTTCGTGGTCAGCAGGTGTCGTACCTGCCCTTCCTGGCGGCAGCGCTGTTGTTCTCGCTGCTCGGTGGTTTCGCGCTCGCGGTCTCGCTTCCGATTCAGGCGGCCCTGCAGCAGCCGGTCAGCGCCGGCTGGTTCTCACACGCCCAGGTGCATGGGCACCTGCAGACGATCGGCTTCGTGGGGCTGTTCACGGTCGGCGTGAGCTACTTTCTGATGCCCAACTTCTCGCGTCGGCCGCTCGCCTTGCCTGGGCTGGCCCCGCTGACGCTGTGGTTGCTGATCGCGGGGGTGCTGCTGCGCACGCTCGGACAGGCGATGGCGGATCGCGAGTTCATGGCCGTCCTGATGGCGCTGGGGGCGTGGCTGGAAGTCGCCGGTGCTGCCTGCTTCGCGGTGAATGTGGTGGGCACGGTCGCCCCCAGCGCGCGGCGGGGAGAGGCGTTCGCTCCGATGTTCATCGGGGGCGCCGGCTGGTTCCTCGTGCAGGCCATCGTCGGAGCACTCTGGCTCACGGAGCTGGCGGGGGACGGCGTTGCCGTGCTGCCGACAGCGAGGAGCGCCACGCTGGTCGAGCTCCAGGTCTTCGGCTTCCATCTCGCGTTCATCGTCGGGATGCTGCTGTATGTCTTTCCGACGTTCTTCGCCACGAAGCGCATGCCGCAGCCGGTTGTACTGGGTGCCGGAGTGCTGCTGGAGTTCGGCGTCGTGGCGATCGTCGTGGCGAGGCTGATCGCCGATGGCCGCGTGACGGACACGTGGCTGCTGGAGGGTGTTGGCCAGCTGGCACTCGCCGGCGGGCTGCTCTGGGCCGGCGCGATCACCGGCTGGTGGCGTGGCCCGTGGCGGCTCACGCGAATCGCCGGACGCTTCGCGGCGATCCTCTGGCCGGCGATGGCGTGGCTGACCGTTGCGGCGACGCTGAACCTGCTGTTCGCCGCTCGGGCGCTCGGCAGGTCGGAGTCGCTGTCGGTGGTCGAAGGCGACACAGTGCTGCACATCGTCACGATCGGCGTCGTGCTCATGCTGATCATCGGCATGGCGCAACTGTTGCTGCCGCAGTTTGCCAGCGAGCGTATCGGCGGGCCGCAGAGCCGCTGGAGGAGCGAGGCGTTCGGTGTCGCGCTCTCGGTCGCCGTCGTACTGCGTGCGGGGGGCGGGTACTTCGGGCCGGACCTGCCGGGCGATTCGGCGCGCTGGGCGATGGCCGGGGCGGGGATGCTGGGATTGCTCGTGGCACTGGCGTTCGCACTGCTGCTACTGCGCAGCGCCCGTCATCATGAGCGACTGCTCGCGCGCATGAAGGAGGGGGTGCCTATCTCACCCTCGGACTCGGCATCGAGGCTGTGAGCTGTTGGTCGGGACAGTTGGCAGAGCGGGCTGGGCGCTACAGTGGTCCAGCCCATCGCGCTACGAAAGGCAAAGGCGAACCCTTGTGACGACGACTCCTGTCGCCCCCGATGCCGTCGGGGAGCGCAGTCCGATTGCGGAAGTCCTCGCCATTCGCGACTTTCGCTTCTTCTGGGGTGCGCAGTTCCTGAACGCGCTGATCGGTGGCATTTCTCGATTTGCGTTCGTCTGGTTCGCGCTGGAAATCAGCGACTGGACGCCGGCTGTCGCGCTGATGGGGCTTGCCGTCGGCATTCCCGGAATGGTGGTCACTCTGCCCGCGGGCGCAATAGCCGACCGCGTCGATCGCCGCATCTTGGTGATGGCCATGTCACTCGCAGGGTCAGCGATCTTCGGCGCCGCTGCGTTGCTGGTGTTCGCGGACTTGATGAACCTCGCCGTCGGGATGATCATCGCGGCCGGCATTGGTACGACGATCGCTGTGACGATGCCCACGTTCCAGGCGATGGTCCCGCAGATCGTCCCGCGGACACGGCTGCTCAACGGGATCGCACTTCAGAATATGGGCCAGTCGGTCTCGTTGATTCTGGGAGCCGTCGTGGGAGGCGGGATGATCGCAGCCTTCGGATTTGGCACCGCGTTTCTCGCCTGGGGAGTGCTCATGCTGGGCTCAGCGGTCCTGATGATCCCGGTAAAGTTACGGCCTTACGAGGTCGACGAGGTCGACGAGGGCGTGCGAGGAAGCGTCATCCCGGCGGTGGTACGCAGCATCCGCAGCGGTCTGGCGTACGGCTTTGGCCGTGAACCGATCCGCTCGCTGCTGGTCGTAGGACTGTTCATGGGCACGGGAATCGGCGTATACGGGATCCTCATGCCGGACATTGCCAAGAACGAGCTCGGCCAGAACGCGTTCGGAACGTCACTGTTGTTTGCAGTGATGAGCGTCGGCATGACGATGTCGTCGTTGTATCTCGCTTCGCGCCGAGAAATTGGTCGTAAGGGGATTTTGCATCTCTCCGCCTTCCTCCTGTTTGGCCCGGGTCTGTTCGTGATCGGGATCTCGAACGTCTATGTGGCGACGGCCGGGTTCATGATTCTCTGGGGCGTAGCTGGTGGCGTGCTGATGACTTCCCAACGAGCCCTGCTCCAGGAGCACACGGATGCGGCCATGATGGGCCGAGTCATGAGCATCGTCGCGCTAACATTCAACGGCATGTTGCCCGTGGGCGCCCTCTACGTGTTGCTCATGCGCAGCATCTTCGACGCCGGTGCCACTCTCGCTATCATGGGCGCTGCGACGGCCGTCGGCGCCGTGCTTATCGCCTACCGGTCGCCGCTGCGCCACGTCTAGGCACCGCTAGAAGCAGTTCAGCGCCCAGCCGTCTGCCGGCGTGGCAGGATAATCCGATGAATATCATCCGGCGCGCCGTCTCACCGTTTCGACCGACCGTCGTGTCGCTTGTCGGTGCCCGCCAGAGGAATGGACGAACCAATGACCACAGCCGAGGATGTCGTCGATCAGCACGGCGAGGCGATTAATCAGCACGACGTTGGCGCGTACCTGGGCGCGACGAATTTCCTGTTCACGTATCAGAACTACTACGCAGAGTGAGCGCGCCCGAAAGGACTGCTCAGATGGCGACCTCGATGCGTGCCGCGGTATGGGAACGCCCCGGTGAGCCGCTCGCGCTGCGCGACCGTCCGATCCCTGAAATCGGACCTAACGATGTGCTCGTAGAGGTCAAGGCGAGCGGAGTGTGCTTCACCGACCTGCGCGTGATCGATGGCCGCCCTGAAGGCGACGCATTCGTACCGGGACACGAGTCGGTAGGCGTGATCGCAGCCGTCGGAGCTGAGGCCGGCGATCAGTTGCGACCCGGCGCCCGCGTCGCCGTGCACCCCCAGTTCGCCTGTGGGGAGTGCTCGTACTGCGAAGCCGGCGAGGACGAGGCATGCGTGCTGGGCACGTCGCGGTTCGCGGGCCTGTCGATCGATGGCGGATACGCTCAGTTCCTGCGTGTGCCGGCGGACCGCACGGTCCCGCTCCCTGACGCTCTCGACTTCGCCGACGCGGCACCATTCTGCTGCGCCGGGATTACCGTTTACGCCGCACTGCGCAACGGTGGCATCGAGCCGGGCCAGCGGGTCGCGGTGATCGGTATCGGCGGATTGGGGCATCTCGCGATATCGATCGCCGCCGTTCTGGGCGCCGAGGTCTATGCGGTCACCAACAGCCCCGACAAGGTCGAGGTCGCGCGTGAACGCGGAGCTGTCTGGGCGGGCGACGCGGCGGCTGCCGCGGAGGAACTCGCCGGACGAGGGGGCGCCAACATCGTCCTCAACACGGCGAACGTTCTCGACCCAGTCGGTACGCTCCTGCCCGGCATCGCCAGACAGGGTGCGATCGTGCTGGCGGCGGCCGACGGCGACGTTCTGCCCGTCCCGCCGGGGATGTTCATCGGTCTCCAGCTCCGAGTGATCGGAAGCTTCTTCGGTTCACGCGACGACCTGCGCGATGTACTCGAACTGGCCGTCCGCCACGAGATCCGACCGCAGATCGAAACCCACCAGCTCGACGAGGTGAATGCGGTCCACGCCCGCCTCCGCGCGAACGAGATTCGCTTCCGCGCGGTGCTCACACCCTGATCCCCCGAAGGCGCAGCTCCTCTGTCCGGTCGCTAGCGTTATCATTCCGCCCATCATGGCGGGCGAACATACCCAGTCTCCGACTGGCGGCACGCTCGAAGAGGCTGCAGCGGCCACCGTCGGGGAGGCGCGTCTCGCAGCTGCCACGGCAGCAGCCGCCGCCGGGGTGAAGTGGCGAGCCGCCACCCATGAGCGTTCGAGGAGTTTGCGTTGAGCGCCCTTGACGGAGTCCGCGTGCTCGACCTCTCGTCATCGATGGCCGGCGCATGGTGCGCGCGGCAGTTCGCGGATTTCGGTGCCGACGTCGTCTTGGTGGAGGCGACCGACGGTCACGCCCTGCGGAAGCTCGCCCCGTTCGGTCCGGACGGGACGAGCATCCTTGCGCGCTATGTGCACGCTGGGAAGCGTTCCTTGGCGCTGGACCGGTCAGGGGCAGAGGATCGTGAGACGCTTGGCTGGCTGGCCGCAACTTGCGACATCGTGATCGATAGCTACTCGAGCGGCTCGCTGGGAGCGTGGGGGCTGAACTTCGAAGCCCTGCAGCGTAGCCGGCCCGAGGCCATCCTCGTCTCGGTCACTCCGAATGGGCTGACTGGCGCTCGCGCGGGTTGGCCAGGCAGTGACCTAACGGACTTCGCCCTCTCCGGTCACGGTTTCGTCGGTGGGATAGCCAGCCGGGAGCCACTGAAGGGAAGCGGCTTCGTCGCCTCCTACAACGCAGGGACTGCCGCTTACTGCGCCGCGATGACTGCGCTCTTCCACCGCGACGGGGGCGGGGGCGGCCAGCAAGTCGATGTTGCGGAGGCCGATGCCCTCGCCGCCACCGCCGGTCATGCGCTGCTGCTGTCGCAATACCAGGGCGTACTGCCCACGCGCAGTAGTCCGGCGCAGGCACAACAGCGGCATCCCCGCGCGGTGCGCGATGGCCACATCTGGATCGGCCTCGCGACGGGCGACCGCTGGCGAGAAGGGATGATCGCGCTGGGCCTGACCGAACTCGCGGACGACGATCGGCTCGCAACGCGGGAAGGTCGCGAGGCTCATCAGGAGGTGATCGAGTCGGCGATGCGCGCGAAGTTGGGCGCGTCCGACAAGATGGAGCTGTTCGAGTCACTTGGCAGGATGCTCGTGCGTTCCGGCCCCGCCCTGCACATCGATGAGCTGATGCGGAACGATCACCTGCACGAGCGGGAGTTCTTCGTGCGCGCGGCGGATGACCCGGATGGCCCGCAGTATCCCGGCCCGCCCGCCAGGCTCTCGCGAAGCCCGTGGTCACTTCGGAGCTCGGTGCCGACTGTCGGTCAGCACAGCGCGGAGATTCTCGATGAGGTGGCCACAAGGGGCGACGAGCCTGCTGCTGCTCCGACCGGTTGGCGGCGTCAGGGGGAACTCGAGGGCGGGGGACCCCTGGTGGGAGTTCGCGCCGTCGTGCTGACCCAGGCCTGGGCAGGGTCGTTTGCAACGGAGTTGCTGGCGTTCATGGGTGCCGACGTCGTCCAGATCGAGGCACGTGGACGACCGGACGTGGAGCGTCACGCGTACTGGGATGAGATGCCTCGGGCGCTAGTAGATGTGCCCACCGCGCAGCACCCCTGGAACTGCATCCCCGCCTACAACTGGGTGAATCTGAACAAGCAGGGAGTAACAATTGACCTGCGCTCGTCGGACGGCATGAAGATGTTCCGGCGAATGGTCGCTGAGGCCGACATCGTTGCCGAGAACTTTGCGCCCCGCGTGATGGGGAGCCTGGGCATCGACTACGAAGTGCTTCGGAAGATCAAGCCGAACCTCATCATGTGCAGTATCTCCGCGTACGGGGCCAGCGGACCGTACCGCGACTACATTGGGAACGGTTGGACGATCGAGCCCAGCTCCGGCATGTCGTCATTGTTGGGTTACCCGGATGGTCCGCCGCTGAACTCCGGCACGATGTACTCTGACCTCGTCTCGGCCTACAACGCAGCGGCCGCGATGCTGACGGCGCTTCATCACCGCAATCGCACCGGCGAGGGCCAGCTCATCGATCTCTCCATGCAGGAGTCGAACGCCACGTTCATCGGCGACGCCATTCTCGAGTACTCGCTCAACGGTGACGTCCGCGGCCGCCAGGGAAACCGGCACCTGACCTTCGCGCCCCACGGGTTCTATCCCGCACGCGGCGAGCAGCAGTGGGTGGCGATCGCCGCGGAATCGGAAGAGCAGTGGAGGGCGCTCTGCGAAGTTGCCGAGCAGCCGAGGTGGGCCGAGGATCCGCGCTTTGCGGACAATGAGCTCAGGAAGGCAAACGAGGATGCCCTCGACGCGCTGATCGTCGCGTGGACAGTCGGTCAGCTCCGCGATGCGGTTGCCGAACGGCTCGCGCGGGCCGGCGTGCCGGCGGCGCCGGTACTCGACGCCCGCGAAGTTGCCGCCGATGCAGTCTTCCGCGAGCGTGGGGTAGTCGTCGATCTCGACCATCCCGAAACGGGCAGGCAAGCCCACACCGCCGTCCCCTTCCGCTTCTCGAGGACGCCCGCCGTGGCAACGAGTGCCTCACCGACGCTCGGCCAGCACTCGGCTGAGGTGTTCGCGCGGCTACTCGGGATCGACAGCGAGGAGTACAACGATCTGGTGCGGTCCGGCGTGACCGGCACGGGCCCGCCCGACGAGTAGACGACGAGTAGCACTCTGCGGACCCGCCTAGGTACGTGCCGCCTCACCGAGGTCCACGTACGTCGACCCGTCGTACAGCGAGAGCTGCAACCGCTGGCGGTAGGCACCAGCCGAACGCTCAAGCAGCTGACTGTGCGGGTCTGGGCTCGTTTGCCCGTCGACCTGGGCGCCGCTCTCTGTCAGTGACTCCTGCAGCACGCGACCGTCCACATCGACCCCCGGATCGATCCCCATCGTGTGGGCCAGCGTAGGCATGACGTCGACAATGCCCGCCGGTAGCTGGCTGACGTAACCGAGCCGGAAGTCTGGACCTGCCGCCACCAGGGTGTTTCGCATCTCCCACGAGCTCAGGGCGCCGTGGTCCGCTTCGATCGCCAAGTCACCGGGCCGTACGCCTTCGTACCCATGTTCGTTCGGGGCGTCTGACCAGGCGAAAGAAAAGAGCACGTCGGGCGCGAGATCGCCGCCCTGGCCAACCGCGCTCAACGGCAAGGTGCCGGAGACAATCGGTGCACCACGCGCGCCGGTGAAGATGCTACCGATCGTGCGTTCCGACTGCAGCGCACGTACGACGGCGGCGGTCGCGCGCCCACGTTCCTCATCCGATATCCCGGGAGTGGTGATGTAGATCGCGGGGCCGGCAGTCGTCACATCCGAGCTCTCGGGCCTCTCCTTCACTCCCTCGCGCGCGAGCAGTTCGTCGACGTCCACCCGCTCCGTGACCGTTGCGAAGCCGTGGTCCGACGTCACGATCACGTTCGTGGAGTCGGCTCGCCCGGTTGCATCGAGCGAATCAAGAATGGTGCCGAGGTTGCGGTCGGCGTCGCGCAGTGAACGAAGGGCGTCCGGGTGCCCCACCCCGTGGCGATGTGTGGTGCGGTCGGGATCGGTGTGCCAGAAGGTGATCAGCGCCGGTGCCTCGCTGGAGGTGAGGAGCAGGTCGGTGATGAGCTTCGTGAAGTAGACGTTCTGTTCAGTGTTCGGCACGGAAGCTTCGGGCATCGGTCCGAGTTCAGATTTGACATCCTCGCGAGAGCTTCCGAGCCACAGCGAGTGGTTGTAGATCGCGTCGCCCGAGAACGCTCCATCTCGCACCTGGGGATGTTGCAGTAGCGCTGCGCCCGGGCTACCCGTGCCGACGATCGCCGTGTGGCCGCCGACATCTGACACGAGTTCCGCCAGCGTTCGCCTGAGCAGCAGGCGGCCGTTGCGGAAGGGGCGCAGCTGCTCCAGATGATCCGCGTCCGCGGCGTTGAGCAGGTGAATGCCGTCGTTGCGGGGCATCACGAAGTAGTTCCCGGGGATGCCATGGTGCTCGGGCAGGGTGCCGGTGGAGAGTGACGCAGAGTTGCAGCGAGTCACCGGGGGGACGACGGAGTGGCTGCGCTCGAACCAGGTTCCCGCACCGGCCAGAGCATGCAGACGCGGCGTCAGTTTTTCGCTCACCATGTCCGGCCGCAGGCCGTCCCAGACCATGATCAGCGCATTTCGTCGCAGCCGGTCGACCGAGCCATCTGCCATAGCGCGGGAACTCACCCGGCGGCGGACCGTTGCTCCAGGCGGATCGTCGCCCCGAATGCCGAGCCGGGGCCGACTTCGAGCGCGTCCGTCGCATCGGGGCACGCACCGACGGCCACGCCGCGCTCGTTCAGGCGAGCCTCCACTGAGGTGAGGTTGTCCGACTGGAGCACGATCTCGAACATCCCCTCCCGCTGCGCAAGAAATTCTGTGATGCGCGAGGCGAATGGCCGTGTGGCGTCGAGCGGGGAGACGAGCTCGATCACGCCACCAGTTCCCGGCCGGCAGCGCGCTGCTCGAACTCCTCGCTGCGCATCGGCCGGGAGCTCGTCGAGCGCCATCGCGAACTGATCGCGGTAGACCTCCACGGCATGGTCGAGGTCCTGCACCGCGATTGTCACACGCGTAATCCCCGTGACCAGCGGAGGCGGACGTGTCGCCCCGCTAGCCGGCACAGTCGGATAGACGCGGACCAGCACGCCGTGAGTAGACCGAGGGTGCACGTCGCGTCCGCCTGCGCCCGGCATCAGCGGGAGCACGCCGAGGCCGCGAGCGAGCAATTCGTCCGCCTCAGCGTCGGGATCGGGGGCTTCGAGCATGAGGGCGAAGAGTCCT